>MHQW01000014.1:7520-24716 GCA_001820785.1 Candidatus Sungbacteria bacterium RIFCSPLOWO2_02_FULL_51_17 | reverse complement strand
ATATTTTGAGTGGATTCGATTAAAAAACTCCATAAGCTCAGGGCTTCATGGAGTCCAGAATGTATCTTGCATTATGCAGACATCAGAAACTTGACAAAAAACATAGACCATGCTAATTACATGTCAGCACCCAAACATGCGATGAAACATGCCGAACCAGGACGCCGAAAACCGTGTAACGGGCCTCATCAAGGGAACTCCAGAAGAAGTACTTCTCACCCGCTTTGAAGAAATGACGCTAGAGCGAGAGCGGGATGCGAGTGCGCGAACGCGAGCAGAGGAATCGGATAAGGCGATCGCAAATTATAAAAGAAGCGTGTTACATGTCGTGAATTGGCTCATGCCGCAACACAGCCCCAAAGAAGTCCTGAGGACCCTCACCGATGAGGAGCTTTCTGTGCTTGAGGGCCTCCTCATAAAGAAGGCCGCCGAGATACGAAAATTAGCATATTTCCTAGGAATTCCGCTTCTTCTCTGCATCCCCTTCATCGGATGGGGCATGCTCCTGAACATGTTCTTTGCTACGGACTCTGCGGAGTGGAATGGCATGAAGTTTGAACGACGGAGGAAAAACCTCATAAAACTTTACGGCGAGGATTATTTTAAAAAAGTTATGATAAGTACCCTTTGCGGACAGGACGAACGAGAGTAAAACGACCCAAAGAGGTCGTTTTTTATGCCCAACACGCTACGGGCGAAAAACTTGACAGAAATTATATTATCGTGTAGGTTCTAAAAACCGTCTGCGCACCCCAAACATGCCGTGTCCGACCAGAACCTTGTCATACATACAACGACAGAAGCGCTTCTTCTTAAAGATGAAGATGCAAAAAGAAGAAAGTGCGAGGCGTTAGCTCGCGCAAAGGCAGAAGTTGAGAAAGTGAGAAGAAGAAAATGCGAAGAGGTAGCGCTCAAGAAAGCAGAAATAGAAAAAATGGTTGAGCTACAGGATTGGCATTGTACGGAGCAGTTATACTGCTTGACATTTGAAAGGATCGCCAGAACAACTCTCGCGAACATGACGAGCGCCGACTTTGCCGCTCTCTCCGATGAGGAATTTCGTGCGCTTGAGCTTCTGGTGGAAAGAGCGGCTGTTCACAAACAGCGACAAGGACTATTCTTGGCCGCTCCGGCACTTCTATGTATTCCCCTCTTCGGTTGGTTAACTCTGTGTATGATGTTCAGTAAAAAAACCTATTACTGGGATCGGGATGGCGGTCCCGTGCTTCGTGATGGCTTTCCATCGTTTCGCTATCACGACACAAAAAAACTGTTGAAAGAAAGGGATGGAGACAACTACTTCTCCGCCATTCTTCCGCGCCTTCGCGAACAATTCAACGCATAAGCCCCCAAGGGGGCTTTTTTCAGGAGCGGTACAAATTATGCGCCTTGATATAGTCGGCTATCCGCGGAAGAACATACGGCAGTGGCGAAAAACCTTCCTTGAGACGCCTTCTGATGAACGTGCTTGAAAGATTCGTCGTGATACGGCCCCCTTCAAGCATGACCGCATGCGGCGGCATAACGTACCCCGTCATATCTTCGCCCTGGGGAGATACGAGAAAGTTGATCGTCCGAAAAAGTTCTTCGCCATGCTCCCAGGACGTTCGTATATGTGGAATGTTGGTTGACCCAAGGAGAAAATGAAACGTGCTGTCGGGATACGTTCTGACAAGGTGTTCATACCATGCCCATGTGTAGGTCGGAGGCGGCATGTCCATTTCATCCCGCATCGGAATAACGGGCGCTTTGGCCTCCGCAAAGTAGTCCTGGCAGAAGATACGCGCCATCTCCCATCGGTCGCCCGGCGCTATTTGCGGAACTTTATCGCTCCGGGACCCGGATGGCACTATCCATATCTCGTCGCACGGGAACGCGTGCAAAACGTTATCAACGTCCAGCGCGTGCCCCACATGCGGCGGATCAAACATGCCGCCGAATATCACGATCTGTTTCATACTATTGACAAAATAATTCATTTATGCAACACTCTTCATGAACCTTTCATACACATACCGATCAATGACGTCCTATGCAATGGATACCGGCACACGCTCTTATGCCAAGCAACAGGAGATTCGTCGCGCCTGTGCAGTCCTTTTTTCTTCTCTTGCAACACTTACAGAGAACTACTCTCTTAGAAAAAAAGTGCTTGAAGCGAAACTGCAAAAAGTTCAGGCGGCGTGCAATCATTCCGAGAGGCGGGGTGGGGTTCTTGTCCGGGAACGCTATGAGCGGTGCGACTTCTGCGGGGCAACTTTGCTCCCGGATTATAACCCGTTCGCAAGCGCCCGCCGGAAGAACGGAAAGAAGAAGGGCCGGAGATGATCACTCCGGCTTTTTTATTGTCGAGCGAGAGAAATGCGAAAGTCCTCTTTTGCATTTCCAAGCGAGCGAAGACATCAAAGGGTTTACTACCCTTTATTTCATCCGACACTCAACAATTTCAATTATCTGCCAGTACCGATACCCCGATCGTTCACGCGTATCAACCATAAGCTTTTTATGCTTTTCTAAATATGCCACCCACTTCCGTGATTCGTCGGAAAGACGAGCCGTAATAAGTGGGATCTTCAGCGGTACTTTCATGCGCGCAAGCGTCTTCATGCGAAATTGCTTTTGATACGCGGGGTAGACCTCATTTTTGGAAATGCTGGAGAAATTAGTCAAAAGAACCGAGCGCCGGCCCATCAGCTCGCGGCTTCTCTCAAGTATTTCCTTATACAGAAACAACCCCTCAAACGGATTGTTATCGCGAGAAGACGGCCGCGACACATACGGTGGATTTGAAATGACTAGATCAAAGGGGCGCGCGACTTTAATGCCCTGTTTCGGCCTATTCAACGAATACGACACGAGCGTGCCCCCGCGCACATCTTCTATCGCATCCATTGCCGACAATAACGCATCGCGATTGATATCCATGATGTGCGCATACGAGATCGGAGCGCCGATCTGCCGTTTCTTTTGAATGATATATTTTGATAAAAACCCGGAGCCGCATCCTATTTCAAGAAAGGAATCAATGAAGCGAGAGTGCCGTTCGCCAAAAAGCCGCCGTATGGCACGCGCAAACAGGATCGTGTCAATTGAGGGCGCCCACACACCGGGATAACGCGCGTCCGACCACGCAACAGAAACACCGTCATACTCAACAACGCGCTCGGGAAACTCAAGGAGCCGCGCCACCGCGTCTCGTCGCACCGAAGGAAGCCGGGAAATGGCCGCCGTGTCCACCATGAGGCGAGGACGCGAAAACACATGAATAAGCCGCTCATGCCCGTTGGGACGGCGAAGTTCTTCCCCGGTTACCTTTTGGATCTCCTTTCCCTGGGCCCAGAATTCAACTTTTTTGAGGTGACGGTCAACACGGATTTTCATATATGCAGTGTATCCGAATACGGAAAAATAAAAAAGCCGGAGTTACTCTCCGGCTGGCATCACCTTCGTGATGCGCATTTTCATTGTAAGGGGCCGTGCCCCTCTGATCAAAGAACTTAATGAAATATACTGAACGCCCGTCTCGGCGATCTCTCGCACATCGCGGCCGCCGACACCGGAGGCCTCAAGGACGTGGGTCTTCCCGCATCGCAGAACTGCCTTGCGAAGCATCTCCGGGGTCATGTTATCAAGAAGGATGTGGGTAACGCGGCCATCACCGAGTACGCACTCAAGCTCTTCCAGCGTCTCCACCTCAATTTCAATTTCGGTCAAATGCGCCTTTGAAACAAACGCCCTATCAATGGCGGGAATGATGCCGCCATCAATCACGATATCTTCTTTCTTGATAAGAATGCCGTCCTCCCGATTGAAGCGGTGATTATATCCCCCGCCGACGCGAACCGCATATTTCTCAAACACGCGGAACCCGGGCGTCGTCTTTCGGGTATCAAGAAGCCGCGCTCCCGTTCCCTCAACCTCACTCACCTTCTGCGCGACATTCGTCGCAATGCCCGAAAGGTGCTGAATAAGATTTAGGGCGGCACGAACCCCGTGACGGACGATCTCGGCATCCGCAATGATGACCGCAACTGTCGTTAGTTTCTTATCCGCAAGAGGCGTTCCTTCGGGAAGAAGATACCGCACCCGAACGGGATCGCTCCCTGCCGGAACCAGCAAGTTCAGAAGCGGCAGAAGAAAACGTCCGCCGCAGAAGACCCCTCCCTCTTCGGCGATGATACGCGCCTCAACGAGAGAGCCGGCGCCGACCGAGACATCGGTGCGCCCGAGATCTTCCAGAAGAAACCGCTCAAGTTCCTTTCTGACAAAAAGCTCATTCATGGCGTGCCCTCCTACACGATATCAAGCATGCGCTTGATGGGCCGCAGGGCCTTTGCGGCAAGTTCCGGATCAACGGTCACCTCATGCTTCATGTCGCGTAGCGACAAATAGAGATTCCGCAGAGTGTTCTGCTTCATGAACGCGCACACCGCCTCGCGACTGGCCGGAACGAACTTCTTGTCCGGAACCGCCCGCGACAGCGGATACAGATTGCCAACCTCGGTCGCAACAATAATAGTGTCCGCCTTTGATTCCGCGGCAAACTTCACCATGCCCTGGGTTGAGCGAAACTGCATCATTTCTTCGGCGACACCGCCCTCGGAAACCTGCCGCATGCAAGCGCTTGTGCACCCGCACTCGGGATGAATGACTGCGGCCGCTCCGGGATGAAGCTTTCTCTGCTCCTCCACATGATGCGGCCGAATGGCATCATGCACGTGGCATGCACCCATCATGAGCCACAAAAGGTCAAGCGAGACGCCCTGCTTTTCAACAAGCTTTGCCGCATAATACCCGAGATAGACATCGGGAAGAAAAAGAATGGGCTTGCCCTTCTCGTGCTCAAGCACATGAAGAAGGACTTTTGCGGCATTCGCCGATGCACAGCAATAATCGGATTCTGCCTTCACCTCAACGTAGGTGTTCACGTAACTGATAACAACGCCGTCCGGATGCTCGCGCTTCCACGCGCGGATCTTTTCAACATCCGCGGTTGCCGCAAGCGAGCAGAGTGCCCCAAGATCGGGAGCTAATACCTTCTGATGGGGTTTTTTGGTGATGGCAAGGATCTGGTTCATAAAAAGAACTGCCGCCTCCACCAGCACATCCGCGTTGGACTCCGTGCCAACCTTGGCAAGATAGAGCGAATCGCCAATGACGTCCGCCGCATCCTGCACATCCTTTGGCATGTAGTTGTGGGCAAGCACAAGGGCGTTTCGCTCCTTCTTCAGACGCTTGATCTCCTTATGGAGCCATGCGCGTTCGGCATCGGAAATATTTGCCTCATCGGCTTCCACGGGAATCGCAGGAATTTCAATCGGTGGCGCCAAATCAACTTCGTTCAACATCGCGATCGCCTCGCGTGCGGGAAGAATATCGCCAACCTCAAAGTCCTTCATGACGGGTCTCCTTTCTGGGTTAGTGTACTAGTTGCCCTGTGTGCTGGTTTGCCAGTTGACTAACCGACAAAAGAACTCCATCGCCCATTTTTACACCATGAGCGAGGGAGTGGAACTAGAGAACTAATTTCCGAACTCTTTGCGAAACGCCTCTTCATCAAAGAAGTGTTCATCGCCAAGCATCTCGGCTGCTTTTCGCGCTGCCGTCTCACCGGTCTTCCCGCTGGAAGATGCGCCCGGAGAAGGCGTGACAATGAACATGCTGTCGTCGCCATAGATGGTCTCAATGCCCATCTGCAGTTTTCTCTTGGCAAGATCAATGATCTGCGGACGAATGCCGCCCGCTCCGCGGCAGAGTTCAATATCGCGTGCGCGAATGGTCGGGATGATTCTCTGAAGTTCCTTCAGTACAAGGCGTTTTCCGATATACGGCATCTCATACAATGCATTCTTGAACGCAAATCCGAGTACGGTCTTACTTGCAAAAATGCTTGCAAGCGCCCTAAGACCGCGAAGTGAAAAGGTGCCGATGCGGAGAAAATCAACGAATGTTCCCCAGTGGTGCCTCTCAAAAAGCGGCAGCGGCTTTGCGGTAGGACCGAAGCGCGTCTCGCCGTTCCCCTCAACGGAGGTGTCGGCATGAAAACGGGCGAACGGGAGTCCCTCCTTCTGCGGCTGATAGATCTTGCCGTTCAGAAGATGAGGAATCTTGGAGCGGTAAAAACTTCCCGCTACCGGCAGAAGCGCCAGGTCCTTGGCATACCCGAGACGATGGGCGAACAGCAAGCTATACGGGCCCGTCGCAAATATCGCGATGCGCGCTCGGAACGTTCCATTCGTTGTGGTAATCACCCACAGTTTCCCGTCGCGGGAGATGCCGGTGATCTCCGTATTGAAGAACGTGTCATATGTTTTGCCACGTGCAGCGGCTGATGCCCGCGCGGACGCGATAAACAGTTCCGCCAGCTTCTGATAATTAACGGCAAAACCGTTCTCTACCAGAAATGCCAGGATCGGCTCTTTCGGATCACGCCCCTCCACGGCCTTCGGCTCGTACAATGCGATCTCATCGCGTTCAAGAAGTTTGATGTATGGAAAGTAAGGATGAAACTCCTCGTACCGTTTCCGCAGAAGCGCAACCTCCGCATCTCCGACGCCAAGAAGCATCTTTGAGACCCGGCGATACGTGCCATCGCCCTTCGTTGCGTGCGCAAGAAGAAACGCTTCAAGGATCTTCGCCTTGTCACGCATCTCTATCGCATGCGAAAGATCATAGTTCGTTTCATTCTCGCCCCTATGCAGGGTCTGGGCGTTATGCATGCTCTTGGAATTGACCAGGGCCGGCGCCTCGTAATGCTCAACCCCTGCGATTGTCGTGGCACCCTTCAGATACTCACAGACAAAATAACTTACGGAAGCGCCGCTTACCCCAAGACCTCCGATGAATACGTCATACACCTTTTCAGCGGTCATGGCTATCTCCTTGCGTCATAGAATTGCCTTTATTTTCGCGCATTTTCAAGGTCCTAGTTAGTGTATG
Organism: Candidatus Sungbacteria bacterium RIFCSPLOWO2_02_FULL_51_17; assembly: GCA_001820785.1. Classification (GTDB taxonomy): domain Bacteria; phylum Patescibacteriota; class Minisyncoccia; order Sungbacterales; family GWA2-42-14; genus 2-01-FULL-51-34. Next base: position 17,777 of record MHQW01000014.1, on the reverse strand, counting down.
TATTACACTAATTAAAGTATACTCCCCCATTGCGGACTTGTCAAGAGTCCGCAATGCCGCTGCGCCCATGCGCCGCCGCAGCGCCATGCCATGAAAAAAAGCCGCCCCATGCTCCGCGGGGCAGCTACACGCCATTAATGGCGCGACCAATTGATCTTCATCTTGGGCGCGTTCCTCTCCAAGAACGGCCACAGAATGCGGTAGAAAAGAACCGCAAGGCCCCAGAGCGCGAACCACGACGCAAGAAAGTTCGCGATCACAAATACATTGAAGCCGAATACGACGAGCTTGGCATTAAAAAGGAGGTTGAAGGAAGTGGGGACGATACACGCCCCCGGCAAGAAGGGATGCCCACCCCATCATGCAAAACGTGCACTTGACGGCGTATCCCGCCTTTACCCATATGGCATCTGCGCGTCTGCGGAGGCCCTCCAGCATGACCGACTTGGTAAGAACAATGGCCCCCGTTGTTATGGCAAGAACAAGGAACAGTATCTTTGCCAGTGAAAGGAGAAGCATAACTGTTCCTCCTTGTGTGCGCCCGCCTTTCCGGCGGATGCAGGTTATGGACCTTTTAGGGTTTTTACCGTAACAAGAGCAAAAGCTGCGTCAAAAAATTCATCGGCGATATGAATGATCTCATCATGGGCCTCAAGTCCCTGGATCCACTCGGCGGGAATGGCGCCCATGCCCAGACGCGCACCGACAAGCGCCCCCGCCATCGCGGCGATCGTATCCGTATCTCCCCCGGCGTTCGCGCCCGCAAGCACCGCTCCGCGAAAATCGTTCTTGTATTTGATGGCATACGCCAACGCTGTCGGAAATGACTCGTATGCCGCCCCTCCCGTCTTAATCATATCCGCAATTAGCTCATCGGATGCCTCACCAAGTAGCAAAAGTTTGCTCAATACATCGGAGATGGTCGGCGAACCCCCGGGGAGCTCTGGATGCTCCCTTTCATACATCCACGCCCCTCCGCGTAGATATCTCACGAACTCCGCAGTATCTATCTCCGGCGATATGACATACATTTTCGCCGCAAGCGCCTGAATAAGTCCTGCGGTAAGCGAGCGCGCATCATGGTGAGTGAGCAGACCAATTTCACCGGAAAGGTCCTCCAAAGAAAACATCGGAGGCGCGTGCAGAAATGAAAGTGCAGAATATACACCGAGGATTGCGCTCTTCATGGCGCATCCGTTCCCGGGCCGCACGGGGTTTCGCCCATCATGGGGATTCCTGCCCGCCATACGATCTTCCAGAGAAGTTCTGGTTGTCTTCCCAAATCCCCGATCCTTATGCTCGCGATACGCCTCAATGTATCTGACAAGTGTTTTTTCCGTAATGACTGCAAGCGTGCATCCTCCGGGTGCGCGCATAGCATCGGTAAACCCTTGTGCCGTTGCAAGCGTAAGGCGAGTGTCATCCGTCCATTGGCCCTTGGTAAGCCCCCGAGAGTACCGGGCCGATGAATCGCGATATTCAGTGATCTTCCCGAGGACCTGTTCGCGATCGGATCGCGTCATCATTTCGCACGGCATACCAAGCGCATCCCCGACCGCGGTGCCCACCAAGCACCCGCGCACTTTATCCCGCAGTTCCGCCACACCATGCTTTTTCGGCATTTCAAAGACCCTTTATTATTAGTGTATTTCATACACTAATTAAAGTATACTCCCCCGCACGGCACCTGTCAAGAGTTCCTGGCGGGCTTTCCGGCGCGCCTCATGGACACATCAAACCCGCGATGCATTGACATAAACAGAATGGGTGCTATACTGTAAGTGTTAAATACACACTAAGTAATGAGGAGATAAAAAGTTGGTAATGACTAGTTTATGGGAAGTAACTTCCCTGTACAAACTAAACACTAACAACTACGAACCGCATGGCAACATCCCCTTTCAAGAAAATAGGGTTCTACTACCGTACCGATGTGCCGAAAACGGCTCTCTGGGAGGAGCGCATACGCCGATGGATAAAAACGCGGTATCCGCACGCCAAGATCCTTCCGGCAAACACCATTCCCCGCACCAGGGCTCATGCCCCGAACCTTTTGATCGTCCTTGGAGGTGACGGCACCATTTGCGAGGCCGCGCAGAAATATCTGCGGTGGAACCCACTCATCATTGGTCTCAACTTGGGACACGTCGGATTTTTGGCGTCCGTGAGAACTCAGCGCGGCTTTCTTAAGGGTCTGGAAAGCATCTTCCAGAAAAAATATCGGAAGGTTCCCCGCATGCTCATTCAGGCAACGCTTCTCCGCCGCGACAAGAAAATTTTTTCCTCGTACGCCTTAAACGAGGTTGGCATTCAAAATCTCTGGGGCCTGGTTGACCTTGATGTGTTTGTTGACGGACACCCGACGCAGACCATCCGCGGCAACGGGGTCCTCGTATCAACCGCGACAGGGTCCACCGCCTACAATCTTTCTGCTCACGGCCCGATCGTCATGCCCGATATCAAGTGTCTCATCATTACCGAACTTCTTGACCATAACCTTCCGACCCCAAGTTTGATCATCAAGCGCGACCGCACGATTGAGCTGGTGGTGCGCGATTTCAGAAAGAAAGATCAGTTTATCGTACGAAAAACCGCACAGACGGCCGATGTAGTGCTATGGGCAGATATTGAAAAAATGGTCGCCATGGAAAAAGGCGACCGAGTGGTAATAAAAAAATCAGAACGCCTGGTACGTTTTGCGGAACTTGATAAGAATTATTTTTTCAAAAGTTTGCAGGAAAAATTTGCATTTAGATAGAGTAAAAGAAAAAACCCCATCAGGGGCTTTTAGCGTAGGGTGACCCTGCATGCGCGGGGATGCGGCGGGCCGGTCATGATGCCTGCATACAAGCGCATACACATGGCATGCCATTTTCCTCCATGCGGCTCATCGCCAACCTCGTAACTGAAAAGATGCGCGATCTCATGTGCAAGAATGAGATCAATCCACTCCTCGTCTGGAAATTGTTCAAAAAATGAGCCCTCAATGACAATTCGCGACCGAAGTTGCGCCTCGGCCATGGCAATAGCCCCAAGATACCGCACCACACCAATCTTCACGGGAAGGTTGTATGACGTAGCGCTTCCATCAGCGAGAGCAACGGCTATGATGTCGCCGGCTCGCTTTTCTATACGAGTAGCACGCCCCTCCCACAATGGGTTTTCGGGATCATGAACATATGCAACCCCACCCGGTTTTACCTCGGCAAGAAGCGAAAACATTGCTTCGGCCTCCTGCGATCTTAGAGGCGCCAAAACCAAAAAGCGTAGACCAAAAATAATCGCGAGCCAGATGGCAGTCGAGATAATAAGGGCCATAGAAAGCTCGCGGCCGGGAGAGCTCATGCGCCTGCGACCCCTCCTTTTCAAGATGCTACATGATGGATATCACAAAATTGACAGAAACGTCAATGAATGACATCATGAAAAAAGATCTATACACGCTATAAAAAATATGACGGCAACCGAAAAACATTCCGGACTAACGATCATCTACGCAGGTGAATCCTTTCCCACGGAAATGCGAAAGGCGATATTTCTCGCGGGCCCCACGCCACGCCGTGATAAGCACGGCATATTAACTGCGCGCTCCTGGCGGATCCCTGACGCGATCACCATTCTGGAAGAACTTGGGTATGATGGCCATGTATTTCTCCCGGAAGACCGCCCGGGATCGGCGACTGCCAGCGACTTTGACTATCACGACAACTACGCGTGGGAAACCGGCGCATTGCACCGGTCCGATGTCATCGTATTCTGGGTACCGAGAGCGCTGAAAACAATGCCGGCATTCACGACAAACGTGGAATTCGGCGAGTGGTTCAAATCCGGCAAGGTGATCTATGGCGCGCCTAAAGATCCGACCGTTCCCGACCAAGACCTGCCATTACCAAAGAATAAATATCTTGAAATGAAAGCGGACGAATACCGGGTACCTCGCTTCCGGTCGCTTCGCGAAACACTTGCCACTGCGGTTTCCACCGTTGGTGCAGGCGCACTGCGAAAAGATGCGGAGTGCGAAGTGCCGCTCCCCATCTGGAGTTCGCGTCCGTTCCGGGCGTGGTATGAAAATTTGAAGGCGCGGGGGAACACCCTGAAAGGGGTGCAGATCCACTGGCACCGGTCATCGTATACGGGGAGAGTGGTGATGGGGTGGGTGATGGACGCAAAAGTGTGGGTCGCATCAGAAAAACGGATAAAAACCGCCGACACCATTATTTCACGCCTTGATATTTCCGCGGTCATGCTCTGGAAAAAAGACGGGCGAGATATACTTTCCTCTCCCGTTGTCCTCGTAAAAGAGTTCAGATCGTCTGCTCGCACACCGGACGGGTTCATCCATGAGCTTCCGAGTGGCGCCACTATTAAAGAAGGCGTATCGCCGCAAGAAGGGGCACGCGAAGAGACGCATGAGGAAACCGGCATTGACTTTGAGCTCTCGCGCTTCAGAGATCACGGATCACGGCAACTCGCCGGAACATTTTCGGCGCACCACGCACACCTTTTCTCGGTAGCGCTCACCGATCGCGAATACGAGCGGTATCTGTCACAGCAAGGCGTCATGCACGGAAACCCATCGGAGTCGGAGCGCTGTTATATTGAGATAGTCCCCATCAGGCGCATCATTGATGAAAAACTCGTTGACTGGACGACAATGGGAATGATACTGCAGGTTGTCGCGGATTCTTCGCAGACATAACACGGCCATACGGCCGCTTTTTTATTCTTAACAATCGCTGAACGATCGGACAGTTGTTGCTCAAAATGATACCGTGACGCCGACATTTACAGTATGTGCTTCATGCCCCACGCTGTGTGCGGTCTTTCCTGACAAGTAAAAACCCCCGCCCTTAAAAGGCGGGTCTTTTGTGGAGAGCGTGAAATATCGCTTTGTGGTATCGCAAAGCATGTCATTTGGAGCAAAATAAACCCCCGCCTTTTACGGGCGGGGTTATCAACTATATTGTGTGCCACACTATTGCCTTGCGACACTCTCTGCAACCACAGGAGTCGCGGGGACGTCAATGACAAGCGTGCCCTCGGGAACTCCTGGAGGAAGTGCACCCTGCGCCTTCGCCCTCTTAAGTTCTGCAAGCTTATTCTGCAGCTTGGTGTTCTGCTCCGCGATGAACGCCTGCATCTCGGGACTCGCGATGGCGTAATCCGGAACCCGCTGGATCGCCTCAAGCATGATGCAGGTCGCTTCAATAGAGCGGCGCACCGTAGCAATAATCGCTTCCCGCGCCACATACATGGCCTTGTTCGTCTCGGTCATGATGCGGGCGCTTTCCCGAAGCGCCTGGGTTGGCCGTCCGACAGTCGTGTACGAGAAGTACTGCGTAAGAGCCGCGCGATACGCCTGTGAGTTCGCAGCAACCTGGGTGCCAAGCATCTTCATGTACCCGCGCTGAAGCTCAATGGTCTCGCGAAGAAGTTTGAGCAGTGCCTGTCGTTCCTCCTCCATCTCCTCCGGAGAAAACATGGCAAACTCGTGATCCAGAATCTCGCTTAGGATCTCGGGAACTTCAATGCCAAGCCCCGCAGTACCGAGCGGATTTGCGATCTGTTGAGCCATCTCGCACAAATAATCGTGAAGACGGCGGGCATCCCATCGCTCATCTTCCGCCTGTCTGATGTCTACCTCAAGCTCAACCAGAAGCTGTCGGCCCTCCACTGCGACATTCGCAATATTCTCAATGGCCTTGCCCTGGTTGTTCAAATTCATCCGCTGTTTCTCCTCCAAAAGCTCAATGATGTCCGAGCGCTCGCGTAGTATCCGTAAGGTGGATTCCGGAAGCCATGCCTGAACACGCTCGGGAAGGATACTTGAAAGGATGCGCGCCATGAACCCCCGCCGGCGGTCTGGATGAATATCAAGCTGTTCCTCAAGCTGGTCATTGAGCTCAATAAACTCCTGCTGATACCGCATTTGTGCGGCAAGTGTTTTCTGTAGCGTCCCATCACGATGAAACATGATATCGCCCTCATCACTCCGCTGGCGCATGAACGCCGACGATCCTCTTTTCACAAGCGCTCTCATCCCCGTTTCCTTTCTCGCAAATGCCGCGCCATGGCGTCAGTTACCGGCCCTGAAGCTTTCGGGCGATCCACATCACAAAGGCCGTCCCGACACCGGCGATCACAAGCCCGGGAAGAATCATGCCAGCAACCCACCAGAAAAGTCCCATCATCAAACCGATGCTTTTCAATGCGAGCCACCCGCCCGCGCCAAGAACTACCAGTCCCACCACGGGCTTCGCGGGAATACTCCGCCACACGCGCATCGCCTTCATTGATCTATCTGGCATCCGCCAAATATTATCAGGACCCCTTTCCAGTTTTGTTGCCATCGCTCTTCTCCTTGTTGGTTTGGTGTTGTGTTGTGAGGTCGTGTTCCATACCATTGAAAACTATTACTTTCTACTTGTCATCGCTATAGCCGGTCAGTAGCACCTCAAGCGCCGGAAGACATGCGCCAAAAAACACCGCTAGCGTTGCCAGGCCCGTTATGAACCCAAGAAGAATAGCCGCCCCAGTCATAAGGTCACCGCTCACCGCTGCGTACGCAAGCAATGCCACTTTGAGGGTGCAAGAGCCCCCCACGGCGGCAAGAAGACCGGTAATCCCCAGGCGCAACCAAAACTCGCGGCGCGCCCACTTTTCGGCATGCGGAATGATGCGTTCTATCTCTTCTATATCCACGCGCACGGCAATGTCCCCGTTACCGTCAGAACAATATTCTTTTACCGCGTTGGGAAATTTTGCCTCAAGATAGCTTTTGACTAAAAGCTTTCGGCGTTCTTTCACCCCCTGTTCGCGCTCCCACGCCTTAGCCGCGCGGGATGCCTCGCGGTGTTGCTCTTCTTTTAGCGCAAGAACCTCAACAAGAGTGTCTCGCACTAAAGAAGTGGGCTCCGAGACCAACGCCCTCACTGGAATATCGCGCGGTCTTTCCCTGTCAATGTGCCACATTACTCACCCGCCCTCTCCACGTCTTTCGTGTCCGCCACACACTGCTCAAGAACTTTTGCGACACGGCTCATGATAACACCATGTGCCTCCTCGGGCTTCAGACGGCCATCCTTCATCATGTCAGCGAACTGCCCTGACACGGCCTTCTCAAGGCGATGTTCGGGATCAAAGAACTCCTCAACCTTCGTTTTGCCCTGGGACGCAAGCTCTCGTGCGGCCCCAATGCCCAACCATGCGATCTTCTTTGCCTCTTCAAGAAGCTCGTGAGTGTGCTCATTCCGACCGGCCATCAGATCCTCCCTTTCTCTCGTGTTTAAAGCATTTTTCAAAGGTCAGTACAGAAGTAGCACTTTGAGTTTTTTATGTCAATATTGACATAATTTATGGTAGTTGGTACAAAATAAAACATCGCTCTTTCACAATATAGCCATGGACTTCCGAAATATCCTACGAACGGTGCTCCCCGAACGACCGCAAGGGCGCCCCGCCGCCCCCATGCACCTGAACTTTATACAAGTAGACGGCAAAGAGGAACATACAAAGTCATTTTTAAGGGATACTGGAGGAGATCAGGACCCGGCGCTTCTCCATATTGAGCTGGTTCCCGCCGATGAGTCGCAAAAACGGATGCGTGCAATATGCGCATCATTGGAAAAAAGGTCACCCGGAGGATCCCGCTTCGGCGTGTGGGCATCCGGCACTGAAATAGACAGGTGCGGAACGGAAATTATTGAAGAACTCTTCACCCTTCTACTCCTTGCACATTACAAAGTGGGCCACCATACATCACCCGCGGGAATTCCCCTAATGGTTCCCTGGGACCCGAAAACGGGTTTGCCGTCGCACCCATCACTTACGGCGGATGCCAGAACATGCGCCGACGAAGAGAAAGACATATCGCCGGGCCTCCGCGCGCTCCTGGGATCGTTTTCCGGCTGGAGCGTGTTTGCAAAAGAAACATTTCGATGCGCCTGCGGAGGCGGCATGACGCTACGCGAAATACCGCTTGAGATCGTTGTGCATACCGCGCTTGGAACAGGTACTGCCTACGCCGACAGGAAAGCGCTTGCCATGACGACTTTTATCGGTATCCGGTCACAGGTGTCTTCGCACCTTGATCACCACTACGCCATGTCTTCACCAAGCAATGCGGCCGGCGATATTCGCATCGTAAACTTCACGAATGCGCTGGTATTCCCGCCGGACACATCTAGAAACGGTTATACGCAAACGACCGGATCCATTCTGTCGGACATGTGCTCAAAGCAGTTCGCCCGAGACCTGTTCCTTGAGACACTCAAAAAAGGGGTGCACTCGTTTGCAACCACCGGAAAGGAGAAAAACGCATGAACGACCCCGCCAATGAAACACGCGCCGTAACACGATATGTGAAGGATGGACCGAAGGAATTGGTGCTCACAAAGTTACAAAAAATTCAGACGAATGATGAGACAGAAATCGCCCAAGCGGCAATTGAAAAACGCAGAAAGAGATATCTTCTGTGCTTTGAAGGGGCCGCGCTAAAGTACTTCAAGATAACACTTAATGAGGCGACTCGGCACTTCCCCACTCCGGAAGAGCGAAAGGAGTTTGAGGACCTGGTGTATGCGCAAGCGGCACGCGCCCTCACATGGCAACTGCCGTGCCGAGCACTTGGAACCGTTCTTCTTGGATGCACCTTCGTGGGCTTACTATGGATGGACACGCTATGGCTTAGCAAAAATTTCCCCGAGTACCACTTCGTGCGCGATCGCGCGTGGCACAGAGAAAAGTTCGGCCCGTGGAAGACGTCATGAACGATAAATTCGTTAAAGCAGCGCCCAAGGACTCGCTTCTTGAAAAGATAGAGGCGGCTCATGCGAAAGAAGAGGAACGGCGCGCCACTCAAGCGGCCGCAATACTGCAAAGGCGTGAGCGCGAAAAAGAGTTGCGCAATGACAGAAGGGTCTTTGCCAGAAAGATTGCATATGAGGAAGCATATCGGGAGCTTGCCAAGCGATATACAAAAATAGATATTGACGATATTCTTCCGAATCTTACCAAGGATGAGCTAAACGAGCTCACTGAACTCTTGTACGCGAAAGCGCTGAGAAATCGGCTCTGGCGCCTGCCACTCTCTGTTGCGCTTGGCATCATGTTCACACCCGCCATTGGGGGAGCATGGCATCTTATTGATATTGTCAAAGGCAAGAATTCGTGCCCGATTTCGGTCATATTTGTCCGATATCATAAAGAGTACTGCGAACGTTACGGCGCCTACCCCGGACACTAATCCCTCCCCCAAAATGAGCTGGGGGATTTTATTTTCCGGCCATCATACCATGATATACGCATAGAACACTGTATTAAAAATGAAAAATGACCATTCCTGGTCATTTCTTTTTTTTCGGCGCGTATTCTTTCGGACAAACGCATTCGTTCCACTTCTTATCCTCGCGTCTGCGGAGAAACCGGGCATTTCGCAACGCGCCCGAAGGATACCGCTCGTCAAACCTCACCTCAACTACGAGCGGATACTTCGCTCTCGCAAATACTTCGCGCTCCGCATCCTCAAAGCCCGAACCGACCTCGCCGCATGAAATGTCCGCGCCTGTATTCGGGTCAATCTGAAGCAGCGGAAGTTTCCCCATGCGATCTTTATTTTTTCCGGAGCCCCGGACCCACGTGCGAACAAAAAAATCATCCTCCAAAATTGGCTTTCGCTTCCAACACCCTTCGGGACGGGGCGGAAGAGCCGACTTTCCGTCAAGACGGAATGCCGAGGCCTTACGGCCATCGTAGAGCACAAGACCTTCCCACCTGTTCGCTCGTACCTTGGCCTCTGCCTCCTTGAGCGAGCACGAAAGAACCTCAATAGGAAAGACGCGATCAAAAACGCGCACACACACCTTCCCAGTAAAAAACCCCCTCACCATACCGATGCGTTCGGCGTGCGACAGCGTGGAAACGACCCTTCCGCCAAAAACAACGACATCAAACATCATGTAATTGGCAGACCCATGCAGACCCTGATACATGACGGCATCGCTTGAGGACATGGTGACGAGCCGCGTTACCGATCCCAAGTCATCACGGCCGCCTTTTTGATACAAAAGCTCACCGTCTGTGAGCGTGCCATGCGGAAGGCGCAAGCCCCGAAGCTCTTCTACAACTGCGGGAAAACGCTCGGTGATATCCTGAATGCCGCGCGTGTACAAATGCACGCCGGAGGAAAGGTGTACCGCAAGGACCCGATACCCATCACGCTTCCGCGTATTGATGAGGCGGCCAGCCCGCTCAAGAGCA
>MHQW01000014.1:0-7433 GCA_001820785.1 Candidatus Sungbacteria bacterium RIFCSPLOWO2_02_FULL_51_17 | reverse complement strand
CGAGCCACTGGCCGCTCCATTCACAAGCAACAAAGTTCTCGAAACAGAATAAACTAAAAATGTATTCTTGTCAATATTTACTCGCCATCCGACACAACGCGCACCAAAGGAAACTGTGATATACTGAATGCATGGTAGACATGCATCCGCATAGTGAACAAAGACCAACCTCATCACCGATGTTTTCCGGTCGCATCTATAAAGCCATCCGCATCTGCGTCCTCGTAATCGCTCTCCTGGGACTTGGGTATGCAGTAACTCCTCTTCCCGATTTGTGGGAAGTAGCGCCCCTTTGGCTTGTGGCGGGATTTGTCGTCGGCACACTCATTCTCGGCATCATACTCTATTTTTTCTTTGCGCCCGGACCGGGATCATCCGGCACCTCGGCATTTGACATTGAAACAAACGGAGCCGCCGTTGCCGGCATCATAGCGCTTATTATCTTGGCCGCGACCAAGATTGCAGAACTCCCCAATGCTGAAGCCATTGCATTTGCAAGTATCCTTTTGGCGCTCCTTGCTTACTACATGTACCGCTTGATCCGCACGAACGTCACCATGGAAAAAGAGAACGAAGATGTCCGACGCCGCTATGGAGAATTACTGAAAATAGACCGGGAAAAAACCGACTTTATCAATGTCACATCGCATCAGCTGAGAACCCCCCTTACGGAAATACACTGGGGCATAGGAACGCTTGCCACCAACCCTTCGCTTGATCCTGCGGCACGGGATATCCTCCAAAAAAGCTTGAAGGGCACAAAGCGTCTCATCGGTATTGTAGACGACATGTTTCGGGCACGCGCCGTTGATGACAACGGAGGATCATCTCTTAAAAAGGAACTGATCAATGTGGGAACGCTCATCGCAAGCATCCTTACGGGGCTGCAGGGACTTGCTTCGGAGAAACAAACGGCGATCAGTTTTTCACAACCCGAGCGAGACATAACCGTCAGCGGGGATAAAGAAAAACTCGCACGTGCGATACAAAATGTCATTGAGAATGCGATACGGTACTCTCCGAAAAAGACGACATCCATAGCCGCTTCCACGGAGTCCGGGTACGCGGTCATACGCGTAGCGGACACCGGCATCGGCATTCCTCCGGAAGATAGCAGTAGAGTTTTTACGCGATTCTACCGCGGAAAGAACGCGCTTCTCGTCCAACCCGACGGCTCCGGCATAGGGTTATATAATACCCAGTACATTGTTCAACAACATGGAGGCGACATCAGCTACGTCTCAACGCTCGGCCAGGGAACTATTTTTAAGATACGGATCCCATTAGCATCATAAGACAGGGCACGAGCAAAAGTAAAAAGAACCGCTTGGCGGTTCTTTTTTATATTAATCCTCGTCAAAGAGAGAGCTTACGGAAGCGTTATTATGCGTCCGCAATATTGCCTCACCCAGAAGGTGCGCCGCCGAAAGAACGGTAATCTTTGAAGGCGGTGCGGTGCCGAGTGCTGAATGATGAATGGAATCGGTCACAATGACCTCCTCAAGCCCGGACTGCTGGATGCGCTCAACCGCATTTCCGGAGAGAACCGCGTGCGTCGCGAGAGAACGTATCCGCTCGGCGCCCCGGGCCTTCAGTTCATCAACGGCATTGCAGTTGGTTTTTCCGCTATCAATCATGTCGTCAACAATAAGAATATCGTACCCCTTGGGATCCCCAATCACGGTGATGACCGATGCCTTGCCATCCTCCACCGAGCGTTCCTTCGTGATCAGAATATGCCCCTGGGCGCCGAGCGCCCGCTTATACGCGCGCGCAAGTCCTTCGGCGTTCGCATCTGGTGCTGCAAGAAGAAGGCCGCGCGAGGAACCCCATAGCTCGTCCTTTTTCGCGCGTAGATACTTCAGAAATATCGGACGCGCGTACAAGTGGTCAACCTTGACACCCGCGAGCATAAACCCGTCCGGGGTCGGCGTGGAGTGGACATCAAGAAGCATCACCCGATCCACGCCCCGCAGTGCATCTATCAACGGCAAGATGTTCACAGGCGCCCGTGATTTATCTTTCCGGTCTTGCCGCGAATACCCGAAGTAGGGAATGACGGCAGTCACCCGCGCGGCGGATGCGAACTTCATGGTTGAAACCAAAAAAAGCAGATTTAGAAAATTGGAATCGGGCTGTACGGTGGATTGAATGATAAACACATCATCTCCCCGCACATTCTCCAACGGACGATCATACTGTTCCCCATCGGCAAAATTCTTACGCTCCACTTTCCCGAGCACCGGCTTCGTCCGTCCGCTTTTCCACGAAGGATCTGCCGCCTCAATATAGGCGGCAATGTCAGCGGCAAGTTTTTCGCTTGCTCTACCGGCGAATATTTTGAGATCGGGCATGGCGTCTCCTTTCTATGACCGGCAGGTCTGGTTGAAGGTTGCGGTGTGGCCGAATATCCTCTTAAACCGTTCAACATCATCAAGCGCACCGATTGCCTTTGCCAAATTGTCGGAGAGTTTTACCAACCCGTGCCCGCACGCCTCCACCGCCTTTACAACAAGGGAAAGCGAACCAAAACCAAGATCGTTGGTAAGATCGGTGCCCCATCCGAACGTCACCTTAATACGGCCGTTGAAGCGCTCAAAAAGCGCCATGATGGTCTCTACGTCAAGTCCGTCCGAAAAAACGATCATCTTTTCTTTTGGATCAATACCGAGACCCGTATAGAACGCGATCGCGCACTCTCCGAAATCAAATGGGTCGCCGGAATCCTGCCGAAGCCCCTTCCAATTCCGCGCCTGCTCCGGCGTCATATCCGTAAAGAAAAACGGGGTACCGTAGGTATCAGTGAGAGCGATAGAGAGCCCCCATCCGAATTCCGTCCACCAGCACTGAAGAACTTTGTTATGCGATGCGCGGATGTCGTCATCGGACCCATGCATGATCCCCGACATGACCATGTACATCTCGTGCGCCGATGTCCCGATGGGTGTGAGCCCATATTTCATGGCAAGATGCACATTAGACGTCCCCACAAACTGCCCGCCGGCGCCGCCAAGTTCGCGCGAAAGCACTCCCACAACATAGTCCTGCCAGGCACGCGAAAAGCGACGACGCGTACCGAAATCGCTGAAACGGATGCCGGGATGCTCGCGAAGAAGTTTGATCTTGGCGCCCAGGCGGCGCATGCCTTCGGCGTATACGAGGTGGCGCTCAAACGCCGACATTTTTTTCATAAGCGCGCGATAGTAAAGCTCGTTTACGATGGAGAGAATAAATGTCTCCCAGTAGATCGCCTCGGCCCAATGACCTGAAACGGTGATCTCGTACGAGTCCCCCGCCCGCACAAGCCAATAGGGAGGAAGAGTGAGACCGGCCAAAAATTCAATGTATGCCGGATCGGCGAACATTGGCAAGTCATACTCATACGTGCCCTTGATAAAATGAAGTTCGTTTGATCTGAATCGCAGGTGGCGCACGTGATCAAGTTGTCTGCGAAGTTCGCTTTCCGATATAAAGCGCGCAAGCGGCACGGTGATGGTCCTATTCTTAAGCGCGTAGAGGACCGGAATGAGGCGATACAGCTTAAAGACAAGGTAGCCCATCGTAAACTTGTAGAAGTCGGTATCCAGAAGCGAGTTGATAATGAAACGCCTCTTTCTGAACTGCCTCATGAATGCCCTCCCATGAAGAAAAATCCAAAATGTAAAGGAACTCACGTGAAAATATAGTAGTACTTACTATCATTTTTGTCAATATTTTCGGGGGCCTTCGCTGATGCCCGCCAAATAAAAAAGCCCCGAGGGGCTTTAGGCAGAATTCTGCATGAAGGCGTCAGCCATCATGAACGTGGCTCCGGCATCTTTCATCTCCTGAATGGCGCGCGCCGAATCCCCCGGGTTCACCTCAACGCCGCGAATCGCATCCTCAAGCACCACCACCTCGTAGCCAAGGCGCAGAGCATCAAGAACGGTCGCTCTGACGCAATAGTCGGTCGCAAGACCGGCGATCACAAGCTTCTTTACACCGAGACGCTGAAGAACGGTGTGTAACTTGCTGTGCTCCGGGTTCCCGTCGGGCGAATGGAAGCCGCTGTACGCGCCCTCGCCGGGCCGTGTGCCCTTTGAGACGACGACAAACACCTCGGGCAGAAGAATATCGGGATGGAACTCGGCGCCCCAGGTATTCCGCTTGCAATGGAGCGGCCACCCGTCGTGCTCGGTCTCGTGCAGATCGCGAGTCGTAACAACGTACCACCCATGATCGGTCGCATACACGATGATCCTGTTAATGGGCGGAATGATGCTCGTGCCATCGGGTACGGGAAGCGCACCGTTGGGAGGAAAAAAGTCGTTCTCCGCATCAACGATAAGAAGGACCGTGTCCGCCATAAAAACTCTCCCCCAGTGCGTGTCAAAAAACCATATGTGTATTATATACTTTTATTCTAAATAGTCAACTTGCATATACTTGACAAATATATTTAATTTTAGTATATATCAGTAAGCTCTCAATCTACCTCATCTGCCATAATCGTGCTCTACGCCATGCTTGGTGTGTTCTCAATCCTTTTGCCCATTGCATATACGGTAGTCGTGTTCTTCGGCATCGCAGAACCGAATGCAAAACCGGAAAACATCTTGCTACTGGGAACATTTCTCTGGTTTGCCGGGGTCCTCGCGGGAGCAACACTCCTTGCCACAGCCGATGACCTGTGGCGTATAAAACATGGAGTCAACAAAAATGCCCGCGCAAAAGACGGGAGCGAGGACGCGGAGTAGTCACGCGGAAAAACCGCTCCCAAACCAAGAACCAAAAAGAGGCAAATGCCTCTTTTTTAGATGCTCATTTTATGTCTGAATTCTTTTGCGGTCATTCTCATGCGCACCATATCGTGATATTTCCCCTTCCAAAAATATTCATCTTTGAGCACCCCCTCTTTTTTAAACCCAAGTTTCGTATAAAGATGAAGGTTTTTCGTATTGGTCGCCCATACCATGAGATATACCTTATTCAGGTTTAACTTCTGAAAGCGTGCCGTAAAAGCATCGGTACAATTTGTTGGGCATATCCCTTGCCCCATTGCTCGCGCTTAATAATGAGCGAAAGACGCCCAAGTTTATTCTCCCAGGCGATCTGATGGATGCCGGCCTGCCCCACATACTCTCCAGCCGGTGTAAAAAATGAAAACACGGCATCATGCGTGCTTTTGATGCTACGTTCTGCCCACGCGACCTCGTCGGCCCGCGTGAAGCGCTTGTTGAAGTGCTGTAAATTTTTTACCACCTCCGGATCATTGACCCATGTCATGATGTGGTCAACATCCTTTATGGTAAGTGGCCTCATAACAAGTGTGTGTTTCATACTATTCAAGGGCTTTACGCACTACTATTTTTGAGCGATCCCTCAATATCTTTCAGCCACAAATGCGTTTCGGCATCGCTCGGCATCCGCCAGTCGCCTCGTGGAGAGAGGGAAACCGACCCAACCTTTGGGCCATCGGGCATGACGGAGCGCTTCCACTGGTTCCCAAAAAAACGCGAGATGAACAGCGTCAGCCATTTTTTAATCTCGCGAGCGGTATACCGCTTTCCAAATGCGTGCCCCGCCAAAAACAGGATCTTTCGCGGAGAAGACCCCCACCGAACAAAGTGGTACAGAAAAAAATCGTGCAGTTCATAGGGGCCGATAATATTCTCGGTCTTTTGGGTAATACCCATGCCCCTTCCCTTTACAAGTTCGGGCGATATCGGCGTATCAAGGATGTCCCCCAACACGTGCTGTGCTTCTTTATTCTCCACTTGGCGCTCCAAAACCCATCCCACCAAATACCGCACCAACGTTTTTGGCACGCCGGCATTCACATCGTAATGAGAAATGTGATCCCCGGAAAATGTGTTCCACCCCAACGCTATCTCGGAAAGATCTCCGGTGCCGACGACAAGACCGCTCATCTGGTTCGCCTTATCCATCAGCACCATCGTGCGATACCGCGCCTGGGCGTTTTGATATGCGACATCGTGAAGGCGCGGATCCTGTTTGATATCCATAAAATGCGCCGAGACGCTTTTTGTGATATCAACCTCTTCAAACCCGACGCCAAGCGCCTTACACAAACGTTCCGCGTTTGACCGCGTGCGTCTGGTCGTTCCGAACCCCGGCATCGTGTAGCAATGAATGTTCTTAAGCGGATAGTGTAAAAGCGAAAAAGTTTTCACGGCAACAAGAAGGGCGAGCGTTGAATCAAGCCCGCCGGAAATACCGATGATACAATGTCGGATCTTTGCATGTTCAATCCGCTTGGCAAGTCCGGCTACCTGAATAGAAAATACCTCTTCCGAGCGGCGCGCCCGCATTAGGCCGTCCGAAGGAACGAACGGGTGCGCGTGAACAGTGCGCAAAAGCCCCTGCGAGCGCGGTGCCGCTACCGGAACATCTATCCTCCTAAATGATAGTGCATGCTCATGCACTCCCTCACCGAAGCTCGTCGTTTTTTCACGATCATGGCGCACATGCTCAAGGTCAATATCGGAAACAATGAGTTCCCCTTCGCGCTGAAAACGTTTTGATTCGGAAAGCATAGAGCCATTTTCGGCTATCATTGCGTGCCCGCCGAAGACCACGTCGGTCGTGGACTCATGCACTCCACAGGAGGTATACACATATCCAAGAATAGCACGGGTCGACTGCTGTGATACAAGCTCCCGCCGATACTCGGCCTTTGCCACAAGTTCGTTGGATGCCGACAGATTAAACACGACCACCGCTCCTGCAAGCGCCTGTAAAGAGCTCGGCGGGACGGGCGTCCACAGGTCCTCGCATATTTCAATACCGAATGTCACACCATCGCCGCCACCAAGTCGGAATAGAAGGTCACGTCCGAACGGCACCGTTGTGCCGGCATACGAAACGGCAACCGCTCGCGCATCGCGGCCCGAGGCGAACCATCGCTCCTCATAAAATTCTTTGTAGCCGGGGATGTATGTTTTCGGGATGATGCCGTATGCGTTCCCGCGCCCGATGACCGCGGCGCAATTAAAAAGTTTTCCATCGCTTGCAACGGGCACCCCGACGATCATTACTATCCGCTTCTTCTTGGTGAACCTGCGAAGTGTTTCTATGCCATCCTCGACCGCCCGCAACAATAGCCGTTGCTGGAAGAGATCCCCGTTGGTATACCCGGTCACCGAAAGCTCGGGAAACAGCACGACCGTAGCACCCTTCTTTTCTGCATCAGTCGCGAACTCCTGCATCCGCTTGATATTATACGAAACATCACCGACTCGAACTGGCGGCACGGCGGCCGCTACCCGGAGAAACCCTCTAGAAATGCTGCCACTGGCGTGATTCATGATAGTGTATAAATTACACTATTAGTATACACCCGTCATTGTGTCTGTCAAGACCCAGACTTGTACAATACAACATGATCCCCAAATGGGTACGCATTCTAACGCAAAATGAGCCCGAGTGAGGCT
>MHQW01000013.1 GCA_001820785.1 Candidatus Sungbacteria bacterium RIFCSPLOWO2_02_FULL_51_17 | reverse complement strand
AAAACTTCAATAATTCACTATCGCCGATTCTATCTACTATACCCACTATTACTGTCTAGACAACCAGGACCATCTTATGTACAAGGTTTCTTATAACGTTTTCAAGTGGGCAGTTATCGGATTTATAATCGGGCTTCTTCCCTTTGTTGCTCCATGGTTATTGAGTAAATTAGTTTCAGAATTTTTTTCTGAGATTGCTTTGACTGTACTTTGGTCAATCTTACTGCTTGTGGTCTACATTTCGGTAAGAATCCGAAAAACTCATCCTGATATTGCGAAAGGTCTCTGGTATGGTTGGCTCGCCGAATTGAGTGCTGGCATTTTAACGCTGATTATTGGTTTTGTTTTCTTTTTCGGAATCATATATGGGAACATATTTGGAGACCAATTTTTCTATAATGTGTCTTCGAACCTTCCCCAGAGGGCACCACAACAGCTAGTTCTTCAATTTAAGGGTGAACCTGTTTTGACGGCTACATATCCTGCGCGTCATAAATATACATCAGAAGTGGAAGGAAAGGGTTTTTCAAGAGCAGAAATTCAGAGAGGATTTGCAATATCGTGTTTTGATGGTGCGGCAAGTACAATGGTTTCTTTCCTTGTGTGCGATCAGGAGTTCGGTTCTCAGTCTGGTGGAAGTTGCGACTCAACAGCAGAAAGTTATTTTTCAAAACGAAGCGTCGCCTACGGAACCACCACAATTAATGGCGTTGAATTTTTTAGGTTTGATAAAAACTTAAGTTTTCCGCATTCCTCTGTATTCGTAAAAGAATACCTCGTTGCTTTTCGTGAAAACGATACGCGTATTGAAATTGAGTATCCTATAAAAACTCCATCTAGTTGCCTTTCAGAATCGGAGTTTCAAGATATACGCTCTATAGTAGACTCTATCGAACTTGTTGGTAGATACAGATAAAAAGAACTTACCGCCAAAGAAAAACTTGTGGTTCGACCTTGCTCACCATCCTGAACGAAGTTGAAGGAAAACTGTCATTCGTGCGGCTCACTTCGACTTCCTTCGACTCCGCTCAGGATAAATCGCTCAGTACAGGCCGCCGCCTTTCCGTCCGCCAGTTGGCGGATTCGCGGGGGGATTTTTTCGTATAAAATGAGTTCGAGCCAAACTGTAAAGACACATCAATGAACTTTTTGAGTACAAATCCTTAAGATGTTGTTTGTTTGCAATATCCTGCCCTTTATGTTGCGCTATCATTAGTGCGGTATCGCGTTGTATCAAAAAAAGCAGAGCCCTATTCGTCTAATATCATTACTAAGAATATGAAGTACCTACAAACATTGTCGGAACGCTGGACGGTGCCCGTTGGCATGGAGTGGATCATGGGACTTGGCATACTTCTTCTGGCGGGTCTCGTGCTCTGGTCGGTCGTCTGGAAGGGGATGGCCTTGTGGAAGGCCGCTCGCAATGGGGATACGGCGTGGTTTGTCATTCTTCTTGTCATAAATACTCTTGGCGTGCTTGAGATTATCTACATATACATAGTAAGCAAAAAAAGGGGTTCGGGTGATGATGCCGGATTGCAGAAGCGTCCGTAAGCCCGTATACTGAAGCCATGTCCGAGAAAGCAAAAACAGAGGGTGGCAAACATCACTTGTGGGAGGTACAGGATGTTGTTTTTATGTCTTTTTTCCCGCTCTTTCTCTTCGGCGACTGGATAGATAGCTTATTCTAATACCCATGGAGCAGCCCCGTTACAAAGAAACCTGTGACAAGCTTTTCGCGGTTTTGGGTTACTCCGACGAGGAAAAGACGGAGGCGCTGGGAGCGCTCAAGCGGAAACTTGCATGGAGATTGCTTCGTTCCGTTGAGCCCGATCTTTCCGAAGATGACCGCGCATGGATCCGCGAACACTGGCGATCCGCGACCGAGAACGACCCGCGCATCAAAGAACTGCACGAAAAGATCCATGCGCTCCGTTCTGCCGATGAACTTGCGCAGGCATCTCATGCATTCTTCAAGGCAATTCTTGAGGAGTATGCAGGTTTCATGTCTGACGGATTGGATGCAGCGCGTGCCCACGAACTTCGCAAGATAGCCTCTTCGTTTTAATCGGATGGGCCGCGCGGTTCATGGCAAAGCAGCTTTGTGGGCCGCTTTTTTCAATAGCAGGTGTGGGTAGCTGTTCCGGTGCGTTTGACAGAGCACTCCAGAAGTTCCACTATCAACGTAGCTTTTTAACACCATTGCATCCAAGGAGTTGTGAGCGATGAGCAAGGACACCCATATTGACCGCAAACATTTTGACATGAACGTCAAACCGACTGACGATTTTTTTACGTTCATCAACGGCGTCTGGCTTGCCGAGAACCCGATCCCTCCGGATGAACAGCGCTGGGGCAGTTTTATGATCTTGCGGAAAGGGGCGAAGAAAGCACTGTACGCGATCGTCCAGGATCTTGCCCGGCGAGATGACCTTTCGGCCGGAAGCCCCGAGAAAAAAGTTCAGGACTTTTTTTTCTCCGCAATGGACGCACAAAAACTGAATGCCCAGGGGTACCGGGCGCTTGACCGCGAACTTCATCTTATTGACGGGATGCGGAGCGCTGACGATATAGTGCGGGTTCTCGCACATCTTCATCAGCGCGGCATTGACCCTCTATGGGGTCCATACGTGTGGCAGGATCAAAAGAAGAGCGATCTTATGACGTTCTATCTTGCGCAGGGTGGACTTGGTTTGCCGGATCGCGACTACTACACAAAAACGGATGCCGCATCAGAGGAGATCCGCGGGAAATATCGCGAGCACATTGGCAAGGTGCTTGGTCTTGCCGGGCGGAGCGAACAGGAACGGGCACAGAACACTGCCGCCATCATGCGCATTGAGACCGCTCTTGCGGAGGCGTCAATGACCCAGGTTGAATTGCGGGATCCGGAAAAGCAATATAACAAGCGGACGGTGGCCGCACTTGTTTCTGAAATGCCCCGTCTGAATTGGAGCATCTACTTTTCAGAGCTCGGGCTTCCCGCTGATATGAGCGAGCTTATTGTTTCGCAACCGTTATTTTTTAAGGCGGTAGACGATCTTTTCGGGACCATCCCGCTTTCGGAGTGGAAGACGTATTTGTTGTTCCACCTTGCGAATGGATGCGCGTCGCGTCTTGGGGACGATGCGGTTGACCAGGAGTTTGATTTTTATGGCCGCACGCTGACGGGAGCCAAAGAGCAGAAGCCCCGATGGGAGAGGGCGATGGGCGCTTTTGGCGGTTCGCTCGGCCAAGCCCTCGGTAAGCTGTATGTGAAAAGGCATTTCAGCGAGGAGGCAAAGCACAAGATCAACAAACTCGTTGATACTATCATTGAGGCGTATCGCGACCGTATTTCGCGGCTTGACTGGATGGGGGATGCGACCAAGGCGCAGGCGCTTGAAAAACTTGCGGCGGTCACGAGAAAGCTTGGGTACCCCGATGTGTGGCGTGATTGTTCCGCCATGGTTATTGACCGCGGGTCGTATGTCAGGAACTGGATGAATGCGAACCTTTTTGAGTGGCGGCGCATGGCGCAAAAGATCGGCGGGCCGCCTGACCGCACTGAATGGTACTGGCCGCCGCAGACGGTGAACGCCGGATATTACCAAACGCTGAATGAGATCATCTTTCCCGCCGCCATCATGCAGCCGCCGTTCTTTGATCCCGATGCTGATGATGCGCTGAACTATGCCGGTATTGGCGCCGTGATTGGACACGAACTCACCCATGGATTTGACGATAAGGGGAGCCAGTTTGACGCGAGCGGCAATCTTTCTAACTGGTGGACGGCCGGTGACAGGAAGCGCTTTGACGAAAAGGCGGAGGTATTGGTCAGGCAATTTGAAGAGTGCGTTGTGGTTGACGATCTTCGGGTCAATGGGAAGCTGACTCTAGGAGAAAATATCGCCGATCTTGGAGGTATCATGATCGCCTATGACGCGCTGCAAAAAGCACTTGAAAGAGGCGGACGTCCGCCCTTGATAGACGGGTTTACCCCGGAGGAGCGGTTCTTTATCAACTGGGCGCAGGTGTGGCGAGGGCAAGCACGGGACGAGACGAGAAAGTTGCAACTTCATACCGACCCGCATTCTCCCGAGCATCTTCGCGCGAACATGCCGCTTTCAAATATGGCTGAATTTTATACCGCGTTTGCGTGCCGTCCGGGAGACGCGCTCTATCGCGAACCCGAGAAGCGCGCCGTCATCTGGTAGCGCCTTCGGGATAATAGTGCGCGGGTGGCGATTGGCCCCTTGTTTTTTTCTGTAACTGCGGGACCTTTAGGAGGAACCTTGCGCCGTGAAAACAGTGGCCGAACAGTCTCTTGATGTTGTGAGAAAAGTTTGCGAGAAATTTTCTAGAGAGTATAAGGATAGATTGCCGTGGGCCGGGTATATTGTCGGTGTGGCCACTACGCCGTCTTGCGTGGTTGAGCTACTTCGGCACGGATTGCCTATTTCGCATGAGAACATTGATAGAGCGGAAAGTGAGATGCGTTTGCAGGGTAAAGATCCGCATGCGCCCTGCATTCTTGTTCTCGTGCTTGTACCCGATCTGCCCTTTCCCCAGATGTATGATGGCTGGCCGGTTGTTGTGCGGGTTGTTGACCCTCCCGAATTTCGTTACAGTTAGTTTCCACCAAAGGCGCTATGAGCGTCTTTTTTCTTTTGCCGATATGGCCTGCGGTTTGGTATACTCACCGTGTATGAAGAATATCGCTATTTCATTTTTCGGTGGCACGAGCGAGGTTACGGGAGCGTGCTATTTGGCGGAACTTAATGGCAAGCGTCTTCTTGTTGATTGCGGGCTTTTGCAAGGTCTGCGGTTTTCGGAGGATCGGAACAGGGAACCGTTTCCGTTTGATCCAAAAACACTGGACGCGGTCATTATCACACATGGCCACATTGATCACATCGGAAGGATCCCCAAGCTCTGGCGCGGGGGGTTTCGCGGCAAGATATATTCCACCCACCCAACATCCGAACTTTTAAGCGTGATGCTGATGGACGCATTTATGCTTATGGAGCACGAATCGGAACGGCACCACGAAGAACTCCTATATACCAAAGAAGACCTTGAACATGTGCTGACCCTGCGACACCCCATTGAGTATTACCAAAAAATTGATATGGGAGACGGCGTTGTGTTTGAGCTTATGAACGCGGGCCATATTTTGGGTTCAAGCTTCGTGCGGTTCAGTGTTGGCGGGAAAAAGATCGTGTTTACCGGAGACGTCGGCAATATTCCCTCAGTACTTCTTCCGCCGCCAGACGACATTTCTGGCACGAACATTCTTATCATTGAGTCGGCATATGGGAACCGGAATCATGCGCATACGGCTGATCGCGCCGTCATGTTGGAGCGAGCAATAGAGGACGTTGTTGCCCGAAAGGGCGTACTGATGATCCCCATATTTGCGACGGAGCGCACCCAGGAAATCTTATATGAAATAAATGACATGCTTTTTAAAAAGCGCGTGCCGGAACTTCCCGTGTACCTTGATTCGCCTCTTGCGATAAAGACCACCGAGGTGTTTGAAAAGTTCCCGTTGTATTATAATAACGAGGCCAAGGTCAGTTATCGGCATGATGCGGATATTTTCCGGTTTAAGAAGTTGCGATTCGTTGAAACAAAGGAAGAATCAATGGCGATCAATGACGCCCCGCCCCCCAAGGTTATTTTGGCAGGATCGGGCATGATGACGGGCGGGCGCATTCTGCATCACGCGGTGAGATATCTTTCCGATCCTGCGAGCATTCTTCTTATTGTCGGGTATCAGCCGGGCGGGTCGCTTGGGCGACGCTTGTTGGATCATGAGCCGCAGGTGAAGATACTCGGCCAAATGGTTTCGGCGCGGGCTGAAGTCCGGATCATTGACGGGTTCTCGGCGCACGCTGATCAAGAGCAGTTAAAGCAGTTCATCTGGAACACGCGGGATACCCTGGAAAAGGTTTTCGTCGTGCAAGGAGAGTATGCGGCGTCGTCCCATCTTGCGCAGGCCGTTGTGGACAATTTTGGCATTTCGGCTGTCGTTCCCCGCTTTGGCGAGCGATTTGAGTTTTAAAGAAGGCGTGTCCGAAGGTGTTCACGGTAGGGGGGCGCGTATGAACGCTCCTTTTGGCAGGCATGGAGAACGCTACACACACTTTTAACCATAGGTATTATGACAGAAAAAAACCCACATATTCATCTGAAGGCCAAAATTGCGGTATCCGGCGCCGCGGAAACTGGGCATTGCGCTCCTGATACGATGGAAAAAACAAAAGAGCTTGGGGCCGAAATTGTCCGGCGGGGTGCGGTGCTGGTGACGGGCGCTACCACGGGCGCTCCGTATTGGGCGGCGATAGGAGCAAAAGAAGCGGGAGGATTTGTTATTGGGTTCTCGCCCGCTGAAAACGAAAAAGAACATGTTGAAAAATATCAACTGCCGCTTGATTACCATGATATCATCGTGTATACGGGGTCGGGATTTTCCGCCCGCAACCTTCTGCTGACGCGAGCGGCGGATGCCGTCGTTGTTACATGCGGGCGCATGGGGACGCTAAATGAGTTCACCATTGCGTTTGAAGACGAAAAGCCGATAGGGATCCTCACCGAAACGGGCGGTACGGCAGATGAGATAAAAGCGATCGTGGCAAACGCCAAGCGAGGGGAGGGGAAAATTGTGTATGACTCCGATCCAAAATCACTTGTTGCCAAGGTGTTGGAGCTTATTGCAAAGGAGAAACTGGTTCGCGCTTGAGTGCGTGCGAGTGTACATACAAACAGCCCCGCTTTTTGGCAGGGCTGTTTTCTTATAGAGAAGACCCTGTGTCCGGTTTTTTGGTCGTCTTGCAGATGATAAGGGCAAAAAGCCAATAGAAAAAGCCGCGGGCATGTTGTCTGCGCCACGCGGCCTGCTTCGCCTGCACGATTGGGATGGTATTACCGAAGAAAACAAGAACAAGGGGGGGGACTCACGGCAATGGATATAAGCGTACTACCTGCCGCCGCGAGACATTGAGGTTTCCTCCTGCCGAGTTCCTCGCCAGGAACTTTCGGCACTCCCAGTATAGCATACTGTACTTCCTATGTCAATAGAAGAAGAACAGTAGAAGTGCGGATGGCGAACGAAAATGTTCCAGCGCAAGTGGGGGGACACATAGTGCGCGTCCTCACTTTTTGAATGCATAAAGCCCGTTTTTTGTAGATATCTCTTGTTTTGTCATCGCCTACATAGGAAGCACCAGGGGATACTGCTCTGTTTGATGTCGCTTTTAGAGAGATTTTATTTCTCATGCCTGACTAGAACCTGTTTTTAGTACCGGCTGGTCTGTCGTGGTCTTGCGTATGGTGATTTTTTTATGCCTTTCTTGCTCATAGCGAGCATGTCCTGTTGGTATTTATAGAAATGTTGCATAGTTCTGACACAATTTATATATATAAAAGTATAGTAAAATATAGCTTTTTCATGCGAGATAGATAAAATTATAATGAAGTATTGACACAAAGTCAAATATGGTGTACAATGATTATGTTGAAAATGAAAAATCTGAGGCGTGCGAAGATGAGTCGCTTTTATCGGTGCGAATGACTACGGTCTTTCAAACCTATTGTTCCGCTCTTCAAATCAATTTTGGAGGGAAAGCGGACGAGGCCTCTCGGAGACGGCGCCTTGGACGAAGCATCCGATACGCATTGCGTACCAGGACTTCGCCCTTCAACGGGCATACAATACGCTTTTACAAACACCCGCCGAGCGCATAAACTTTTTTATAAGTTTGCTCATGCGGGGCAAGGCTGAAAAGGTATCCCGCTCAAAGTTTTTTTCGGAGCACGCGTCTGGTAAAAACTTTGAGCGGGTCCGCTTCTCGGTCCTGCTGTTCAATCGCTTTCGGGCGGGTGAACAGCGGGATGGAGGGAAGCCGCTGATTCGCTTGTGGGCTCCAAGGCACGATGTTTTATAAATCACAATATATAAAAACACGTCGGAGGTCACCACAATCGAGTTAGCGTCTTCCTTCTCACGATGAAGGTATCGGTAGACAGAGGGAACGTTCTTTCATTCAATAGTGAACATGCGTGAGAGGGTGGCAACGCCCTAACCTACCAGGTTAAGACCGCTTCCGTGGTGCAAGGCCACGGCACTCAAGACCCTGCGCGTTCGTACTTTCCCTGGTCCCGGGGGATAGGGACATCGGCTCAATGTGAGACGCGATGGTCCTCGCGTTTCCGGCAAAGCCGAGTCATGTTATCAGCGGTAACCCCGCGGTTCATGATGTCTGGTGGGCAGTACGCCGACGCTCCGAGAGGACAAACCTGGATGCGGTGCCACGGGCGCCGGACGTGAACGGCCCACCCGTTCTATTCCAGGGACGCGCATGCTTCACTCGTGTCGGGGAGGTATTCCCGACCTGCGAACGACAGAATCGTTCACCGACGGGGTGGCGGAAAGTCCACCCACTTCCATCAAAATTCTTAAGATCCATTTGAGAGTTTTGACGGGAGAGGCGGTTGCGGGCTGCATCAACAATCATCGATCACCGTTCACATCGTTGTTGTTTCTTGGTCACCAAAGCCCCAGCCGCCCCTCTCTGCTGTTCATTTTTTATCATCATCTTGTGAGGGCATCGCGCGTCCGAGCCAATTCGTAACGGCTAAACGGGGACGCGTGGTCGCGTGTTCCCCGGCTGTGCCGTGCCCGGAAGCCCCGGGTGTATCCGCAGGTGGGCGGACAGTATCTCTGCCGGGCGGCTCCCGGCAACGACAAATCCGGAGGATGTTGCCCCACGGCGGGCGGCGTCAGGCTCGTAGAGGGCCCCACCCCTCACGCTCCGGAGACGCGCAGATTTCACACTTCGGTCTACGCGCTACTCGTAGTGCATTGGCCGAAGAAGCACTAATCAAACCGACGGGGTGGCGGAAAGCCCACCCACTTCCATTAAATTTCTTAACGTCTGTTGAGGGCTTTAATGGGGGAGGCGGCCGCACGCGGAGGACTGCGCGGACCAGAAAGGTGCGCGTGGGGCGTGGCCACGGCGGCCATAGCGTCGGCTGCCTTCTCCTCGCTCTTCTGGAATAACCTCCGGTACAACTAGAAATTGGGGAGGCGCGTGCGAAAGCGTGCAGCTTCCCCCTTCCATCTAATCCTCTGCTTTGGGACAGAGGGTTAGATGGGAGAAGTTCGCTGGAGGACTGACGGGTCGGGCGAGACGCGGGGAGAGTATCCCCCGCGCTCGCGCCTCAATCGGACTTTCTGACATAAGTCGGGGAATGCGGTTGGAGGGATGTTGGTGTGCAGTTTAGGAGGGGCAATTCTGTCGCTCTTTTTGTTTATCAAAATCTTGTATCAGCCCACAAGGAGGGCGCATGGAATATATCGCTCATGTGTATGAAGCGAATAACGACCTGCCGTGCGGGGACTACCACATACGAATGTGCTTTGAGAAGAAAGCACACATCTCGTATGGTCCCGGCGGGGTTGATGACAGCGCCAACCTCTGCGGTCTTGGTTGGTCTGTCGGCCCCTGCGACTGGAGCTGTGCGCCCAAGCCCGAAGAAGTACCGGAGGAGATCCATCGGGATCTCACCGCCTTCCTCGCGGACTTTACCCCGCGATCCGGCTCAACCGAGCCGCAAGCCCCCTATGACGCCCACGAAGAGTGGGTTCAGTCATGGCGCGGGAAGGAAGGGGACTGGGCGATAGATCCTGAGTGGGATTAAAACCACTCCGCTCTGCCAGAGCGTAAGGTAGTGCTCGCGCGAAAAGACGCGAGCACTACCATGGCGGCGAGATGTTTCTCGCCCGTTGTTCCGAGTCCTTCGGCAAAGCGCAGGATTCAGAAGAGCGAACGGTTCGCTCATCGTTCTTTACCCTTCGCAGGGAGGATGGATGAAAAAGATCCTTCGTCTTACGCGGCATGCGCTTCTAAGAGAACAAGATGCGGAACTTCGTCGGATCTTCGGTTCGGATCTTGAGATCATTCAGGTCTCGGAAACGGTGCCGGATGTTGCACGAGTTCTTGCCATTATAGAAGAGCACCGTCCGGACGTTGTGGAAGTCATACTTCCACATTCGTTGACGGCGGCACTGACGCGCGCGGGGCTTGTGATCCCCATTATTCGCGCGATAACGCGTCGCGTGTTGCATGAGGATGGAACCAAGGATGCGCCGTTCTCGCATTATGAACGGATCATCAGTTTGGAGATCGTCTCGGAACGGCTGTAGGCCGTGACGGGAGCGCCATATGTTGGGCGCGGGCCTTTACTCTTACCTCTCTTGCGTGTGCAGGAGAAAAGGAGATGCACATGGAAAAGTTCATTTGTTCCGTTGAGCCGTGCGGGTTTTCCGGTCCTGCGGACAAGATGTGGAATCTTGACCGTAAGGCGACCCGCGGCAAGCTTGTGGTCGTCTGTGGCCGGGACGCCTCGCTTGCGCGCCGCCATGGCATTCGGGCGTATCGTCTCTCCGAGACGATCAGGCGTGACGCCGACCGCGAGGCCAAGCGTCTTGCCGCCTCAGCCTTCTTTCAGGCCTTCACCAAGGCACGGGAGGAGAAGGCCGGGCGCAATGCCCGGCATGCGGATGGGCGCGAGCGCCAGTCAACCCCGCCTTCGTGAAAATGCATGAGGCAACCAGCGCGTTGCCCTCCCACCAAAGGAATTGTCACCGGCGAAAATTTTTTTGGCGGGAATCCGATAGAAAAGAAGTGAACCTCTTACGCCGAAAGGGAGTGCCATGAAACGATACGGGAAAACGATCCCCGTGCGAATCCCTCTTCCGAAAAAGACGGGCGGTCCGCATCGCGACGAGAGCAGGTATGACCGTAGTCGCGATCGGAAGAAGGTGGTTCGTGATTGGAAAAGGGGAGAAGACGCGTGAGGCGGCGGTAAGATGCCGCCGCCTCACAAAAATATACATATGAAAAAAGTATTGACAGAAAAATAATGATGCGCTACGAATGCTGTATTCAGAGCACTACTGTTCGTGGGAAAATAGAGTGAAATAGTTGAAAAAATACAGACTAGTGTTTAAATAGTAAAATTTGTCAAAAAGTTACAACATTTTTACGACCATCTACCAGAAATTATTTATGGTAAGTACTTTCTGGTAGGGGGTTGTGTATCCACAGTGGTGAAAGCCCAAGTGGCCCACCTTTATACCGTTCCGACCTCCTCTTTTCCTGGCGAGGCGCCAATCTCGCCCTCAGCCCAGATCATATGATGGATTCATGTGCTTTGGGGTGAGTCAGTGTATGGCTCAATGATTTTTGAAAATTGTCACGGGACCGTGAATTAGTTCGCCAGTTTTTGCCGCCGTGGGGCGCGGCAGGTGAGCATCTTAAAACTAGAGAATTAGTAAACTGGAAAACTAATTCACGGCCCCGTCGTCTAGCATGGCCTAGGATGCCACCCTTTCACGGTGGAGATCGCGAGTTCAAATCTCGCCGGGGCTACCAACACGTCCGCAAGGACATGGGAACGGCCTTGGTGGGACATCCATCCGAGGCAATGATCACGTTGGAGCGTAGCCAAGCTGGTAAGGCGCCCGGCTGTTAACCGGGTCACGCGCTGGTTCGAGTCCAGCCGCTCCAGCCAATCCGCTCACAGGGGTGTGGCCAAGTGGCAAGGCACAGGGTTTTGAACCCTGGACCAAAGGTTCAAATCCTTTCACCCCTGCCATTCGTTGGGAGGTCGTGCTAACGGTAGGCAACCGGGCTCTGAACCCGGAAGTAGAGGTTCGAATTTCGCTTCTGGCGAAATTCCTGGGCGCCATCAAAGCTAACGCTAATGTATGCGCCCGTTGCGAGCAAAGACATTTGCTCGCAACCCTCTCCTCTCAGCCAACGTCAACACTATGGATGCGGGGCGCCAGCGGTTGGCACCGCGGTCTCATACGCCGCAGGGCGAGGGTTCAATTCCCTCCTCCGCAACCATTTGACACGCTTCGCTTGCCCACGGCAAGCCACAATATGTCAGGGTGTAGGAAAGCCCGCGCAATCCGCCTGGCCTGGAACCAGGAGAACGGAGGTTCAAATCCTCCCGCCCTGACCAAAATGTGTGGGGCCGTAGCTCAACGGGAGAGCACCCGCCTTGCAAGCGGGGGGTTGTGGGTTCAAGTCCCATCGGTCTCCACCAAAAGTTTGATGTGGGTGTGGCTCAGCGGCCCACGGCGCCTGTCTTCCAAGCAGGATATCGCGAGTTCAAATCTCGCCACCCACACCAACTTCCTAATCCCGCAGAGCGGGACGGGCGACCACGCTATGCGTGGTTTAGCCGACACACAATTGTGGTGGTCTTCGTCCAGCGGCCTAGGATATCGGGTTGTGAACCCGAGGACACGAGTTCAAATCTCGTAGATCACCCCAATTCATCCATATGGATGTGGCCATAGCCGAGAGGCGAGGCGGCGGACTGCAACTCCGCACACGGGGGTTCAAATCCCTCTGGCCACTCCACTCCTTCGCTCTACAACTTCGGGGTGCAGGTGATCCCGAAATGAATGCGGCTAAACGCCAAATTGTGCTTGGCGTCGCCCGAACACCGAAGGTGTTTTAGGTGGTGGTGTAGCTCAGAGGCCTAGAGCACCGGCTTGTCACGCCGGGGGTCGGGGGTTCAAATCCCCTCACCATCGCCAAACCGAACGTGGCTAAATCACCGCGTGAAATTCGCGCGGTGATCGCCCGAATGCAAAGCGTTTTGGGGCCCCGTCGTCTAGCATGGCCTAGGATGCCAGATTCTCAATCTGGAGATCGCGAGTTCAAATCTCGCCGAGGCCACCAATCCCTCATGTGTCGGTAGCTCAGGCGGTAGAGCATCGGTCTGAAAAGCCGAGGGTCGGAAGCTCAAAACTTCCCCGACACACCAAGCCATTCACGCGTCGTTAGCTCAAACGGTCCGGCAATGGAAAGAGCACCCGCCTCGTAAGCGGGAAGGTGGTAGCAACCAACTGCCACGACGCGCCAACCTGTGGACCGGAGCGGTGATGGGTGACACCAGCGGACTCCAAATCCGCTGACCGAAAGGTCTTGAGGGTTCAAATCCTTCCCGGTTCGCCAAACCTTGTTGCATCTGTAGCCCAGTCCGGTTAAGGCGCCTGCGTGCCACGCAGGAGTTCATCGGTTCAAATCCGATCGGGCGCTCCATAAAGATCGCGCCTGCCGACAGGCGCTCAAGATTGTGGAGATGTGGCCGAGCATGGCTAAAGGCGGTGGTTTGCTGAACCACTAAAGTCCGCGAGGGCTTTCGGAAGTTCAAATCTTCTCAT
>MHQW01000012.1 GCA_001820785.1 Candidatus Sungbacteria bacterium RIFCSPLOWO2_02_FULL_51_17 | reverse complement strand
CCGTATTTTGCCTGGAAACGTTTGACGGCACGCTGGGTTGCAGGACCAAAGTAACCGGATACGATGCCCTCGGGATAGAGAGCGGGGTCGGCCTTGAGAAGCTCCTGGAGCATGCTGACATCACCTGAACGAGATCCAATACCAAGATTTTTGGCAAATGCCGCAACGCGTTTCTGAAGCGCCGGAACCGTACCAACTGATGACCCCGGCGTAGCGCCTGGTGTCGCCACCGCACCCTGCGCAGTGGTAGTTGTGGTAGCAGTTGCGGGAGCAGGCACGGGTGTAGGCGTTGGGGATGCCGCCGCACTGCTTCCACTTCCACCAAGAGAAACGATGCCACCACCGCCCCCTCCCTGGGAGATCGTGATGGATACGGCACTACTTGCCGCCGATTCGTTCCCGGACGTATCAACTGCCGCAAGTTTGTAGTAGTAGGTAGCACCTCCCGTGCGACCGGTATCCGTGTATGAGTTCGTGGAAAGAGACGTGATACTTGGGAATGAGCCGTTCGGAGACGTATCCCGATACAACACGTAGTTTGAGAAGTCCGACTCGGAGTTTGCGGTCCACGACACGGTAACATTAAAGCTGTTCGTCACCTGCGAGGTCGCAAGACCGCTTGGTGTTGCCGGAGCATCAGCGTTAGAGGGAGCAGAAAGCGCATACTCGGAAAAGTGAGACGCTTCCGCCGTGGTGAACTCTATCGTAGAAATACCGGAGAGATCGGAGTTGGGCGAATCAATGGCGACGCCACTAGAGTTCTTGTATGTGGCGACTGTCGTAAGCGATTCCCATGCCTTCTTGTCATCGCTCCAGCTTGATACCTTCAGCGTTCCAACCTCGCCCGTTGTATCAATACCATCGGTCGCAAGTTCGGCAACGGTAAATATCATCGTCACTTCAGCGCTTTTGCCTGTCTGAAGATTTGTCACAGCGCTCGTGCCGCTTGTCGCATCAATATCAACCCCCTTGTCCCCGATGATGTTCGTGTCAAGGGTCTCAGCGACATTTGTCGTTTCTTTTGCAGAGAGATAACTGGTGTTTCCGGCAGAACCAAGGGCTCCCGAATCAAGCGAAACGGAAATGCCAACGGTGCTATCCGAGAAAGAACCGACGGAATTGTCGCTAAAGGTGTTTGAGGTAACGACCTTGGATGAGATGCCGGATGCCGCTGTTGCAAGAGTAATTGCCACATTGCCGGCCCCAGCGGAAACTGAACCGGCTGTTCCTTTCGTATACCCTTCGGCCGCGGCATATACCTTCCAGGTGCCGGAGTCAACGCTCAATGAATATGTGCCGCTCGTATCGGTCTTTGTCGCAGAAAATCCTCCACCAAGCTTTTCCGCCCACACAAAGGCATCGGAGGCCGCCGTTCCTCCGGCCGTCACCGTTCCCGATATCGTGGACCCCGCCTGCGTAACAATAATCGCGGCACTTATCGTATCCCCGCTCACCGTCATCGTTGACGGCGTGCTCACATACCCCGGCTTTGACGCCTGAACCTGGTAGGTGCCATCGGCGATCTTCAGCGAGAAGCGACCCGATGTCGTTGCCTGTACTCCAAAATGAATGTTGTTCGTCGGATCAACAAACTGCACCCATGCATCCTGAAGTTCGTTCCCCGCGGTAGCAGATCCCACATACACGGTGCCGGCAACCGAGGAAAGCGCCGCAGTTGCGGTATTGACGGTTATCTTGATAACTTCCGTTCCATTCACCTCCAATATGCCGCTTATCACACGAGTTGCGGCGTCATCGGACGAAACGGATATGTTCGTCGGAGAAACCCCCTGGATGAATGCGCGGATCGTTGAACTTGCACCATCCGCGATCTGAAGCGTCGTGGTAGTAGCGTTCGTGATCTCGGCATGATTCCCGATACCCCGCGTTACATCAAAAAGATCAATAAAGGCCTGCGAAACGTTAAGGGCGTTTCCGTTTGAATCCTTCACGTTGACAGTGATTGTTCTTCGGGTCTTCACACGAATATTTTTTGTTGCGTCAGCTGTTGCATCAATGGTTCCTATCGCGGTAAGCGTCGCATCCAAAGGCGCAATGCGGCCGTATCCGGGTTTGAATATTTCCGTGAAGGTATAGGAGCCAGATGGAACACGGATAGAATAGGTGCCGTCAGCACTTGTCAGCCCCTCGTTTGAGCCGCTTGAACCGGAGGCGCGGATGATCGCACCCGAAATTCCCTCACCAGAATCAATGGTGGCATCTGCCGACTCAAAAAGTGTTCCGCTGATGGTGTAAAACGTCGTAGCGGTAGAAGGAGAGAAATCAATGTCCGCCTTACTTGCGGTGGTTATAGTCACCGTCTGCTCCGTTGCAGGACCAAAACCGGGAATGAACGCGCCAATCTTCCACGTGCCGGTATCCACATACAACGTGTATGTGCCGTCGGAACTGGTCATGGCGTCCACATGACCCGGAGCATCGGTGCGATACCCGAACACCGGAGCATTGGCGATAACGTTACTCCCATCGGTCACCCGTCCCGTTATGGTGTAACTTGCCTTCTTTATCCGTAGCGTGAAGGGGTTCGCCCCAGATGAGCCGGTGGAAACGGTCGCCGAACCGTCAACATACGATCCTGTAGAATTGACTACTACCGTAACATCCCGAGACCTTCCGATACCGGGAACAAACGCGCCGACATTATAGGACCCATCGCTCACCTTGACGGAGAACGCGCCGGAGGGCGAGGACTGCCCGCGATTCCCAACGCCATTTGCCGGAGAGAAGGCGAATATTTCGGCATTTGAGATGGCATTTCCGGAATCATCTTTCAGGAGGCCCGCGATGGTGCGGTTCGCGGCGGAAACAGTGAAAGTGTAGGAAGACATCTGTGTCCCGCCCACCGTAAGAACACACGAGGAAGGACATCCGGAAACGATCGCTTCAATCGGTCTTGGTACGACCCATGATGGCGCGGGAGGAGGACCGAACGACATGCTTCCCATGCCCTTTGGCATGGCAGGACCTACACCGATACCCCAGGAACCGTTCACAAGAGGAATGGGGATAGTAAGGATGGCAGTATCACTATAGTTTGTAGCAGCCGTGGTGTATGTCTGCACAACGAAGCGATTGGGACCCGCGGCAAACACATCCAGCTTCTCGCTTGCCGTAAAGATGCCGTTGGAACTGTTGTCGCCTGTAAGCGCAATAGTGAAATTTTTTGCGGAGGATGTCGCGGTTAGCGCAAAGTTTCGCGTAATGGGATCGGTGGAAGTCGCGCGTATCGGGGTCGGTTGCGGCTCACCGAAGAACACCGAGGTGGTTCCGGTGGGCGTGACAATGGGGTCCGTTGAAAGAAAGTATTCCGTAACAGACCCAAAACTTGCAACCTGGTTGTTGACCGGAATATTGCTGAACGTATAGTCCCCGCTTGCGTCACTCGCGGCGGTGAGCATGCCTGTTTGCGGCGACATCATGCGAACAGTGACATCACGCAAATTGCCGCCGTTCCCCGTGACCTTCCCGCGAAGCGTTGTTGTCGCCGACCCCCCGACAGAACCGCCGGAAATATATATCGGACCGGAGGTAAATGATTCAAGGAGAGTTCCCACGGCATTTTGCGTCTTGATGTCAAACGTATAGCCGGAACTATCCATCCCCTTCGGAATGGATGGATTCTTAATATCCACGATCGCAAAGCGGAGAAAATCATGCACATCGCTGTTTTCAGAGCGCGTCGCCGTATCAAGCGTCAGCGTGATCGTTTTTGCAGAACTGTTCTTTACAATAGCGCTAAATCCGACCGTTCCCGCGCCAGGACCATTGATGTCGGCATTCTGCGAGGTGATAAATGGATTGTCGGCAGAGGTGTACACCGCACAACACAGGCCATAATCGGATGTTGTGGGAAGCGTTATGACAATCTTGCCGGTTGCGGGAATCTGTTTTGAAATTGGAAGCTCAAACCCATAGGTTGTAGACGCACTGATAAAGGCGTTCATCGGCATGACCTTCATGCCCGGCATAAACCCGATGCCCGACGATGAAAAATCGGTGATGCTTGGACCAAAGCTACCTGACGACTCACCCGGACCAAGCATACCACCCGACTGGGTTGGCGTAAGCGTTGTTCCCGTATATGTGCCGGAACTTGCCATGGCGTTCCCCGAAATGTCTTTAATATTAGACACCGTAATGGTAAACGAGGTGCCTGACGGCAGAAAGAGGCCCGATATCTCCGCGGTACGACGCGAAGGATCATAGGAGATGGAGTGTCCCGCAAGCGCGCTCAAAGAAACAGAACTTCCCCCGACCGTCAGCGCATAGTTTCCAAGAGTTGTTGCGTCAGTTGACTTCACCGCCTCATTGAACGTGATCGCAAGCCCGAATTGATCGGCGTTCGCAAACACTATAGTGGGACCTGTTGCGTCAGAATTCGTCGCTTCCGTTGACCACACGAACGTGCGCGCGGCGATCTGCGTTCCTGAAATATTCCTCAACGCGCCACCGACAAGCGTAAGCGTAAGATCAGTCACATTGGCGGGTAGAAGGTTTGTCGCCGTAAACCGCCCCTCTTTTGCGATCGGATCGTACTCCACCGTTCCCGGAAGATTTGACCCCGATGACGAGAGTGTCACCGCAGTGGATGTCGCGGTCGTCTGATCCAAATTGTCATCGGTGCTGAATGAAAACGTAACGGCATTTAACGGAAGTGTTTGCCCTCCGGTCGGAACAACACCAATCGCTGTAGGGGCGGAACTGTCGGCACCCGCACCCGTGGTGAAGAATCCGATGAAGGGGCCGGGGAGCGCGACGCCATTGGTGCTTTTTACTCCGATTCCTACCATAAGCGTATATTTTGAGTTTGCAGCCAACGACCCCGGCACGAACGAAAGTGCGCCGGTCGTCGTGGAAAACGAGAACGATGAAAGAGCGATGCCGCCGCTTGGCCCCACGAGCGTAATATTGCTTGAGGTAAGCGTAGTCGCATCCATCGTCGTCTGGTTGAATCTCACCAAGAGTTTCGCGAGGTTCGTGGGAATATTGATGCTCCCGTTAAATGGCGTCATCCCGGTCACAAACGGCGGCGTGATGTTCGCCTGGTTCTGTCCGGCGGCTCCCGTCGTAAACGTTATCTGATAGGCCTGATTCCCCGCGGTGAACGGGTCTTGGTCAAGAGCATTCCCCGAAAGATCATACATACTGCTTGTCGCGGTGAACGTGTACGTGGTGCTGGGACTAAGTGATGCAGATAGCATGCACTTGGCGGACGGCTCAAAATTACTCGGGAACGGATTGTAGGTGACGCTTGTGCAAAGGTTCGTTCCGGAGCCCGCCGCAGTAAGGGTTACGGTCGTGGTCGCCGTCAGAGAAATGATGGTGTTCGTCGCAATCCCTTTGTTGAGCCCAAACCCGATGAAGGAAAGATCAAGCGGAACGCCTGTTTGGCTGGTTCCCGGAAAAGACCCCATAACACGGGGCTTTTCCATGTCCTGGCCGCCTCCGCCGAACGGGAACTCTGTCGGGCTATTTGCGTTTTGCGGATTAATGTTGGAACCCGTCTGCTGGACGAAATCAACGCTATTATCAAATGTGTCCTGGCTATTGCCCTTTGAAGAGTCGGAGCCGCCGGGAGCAAGCATCGCCGCAGTTGAGTTGACTGTCGCCTTGCGTTCATATGATTTGTCCGCCGCAAGATCAGCTAAAGCCGTCCCCTCAGGATTCGGCTGTGGCTGGGTTCCCCATGCGATCCGGTCTATGGCGGAACTTGTAGCATTGGTGACGGTACTTGAGGTCGCGATAGAAAAGCCCGTATTGGCCAAAAGGGTGTTGCCGGAAAGCGTCGTATAGACAGCGTTTGACGGGGTGGAACCGCTATAATTTGTCTCGGACGCAAGAAGGAAAAATCCTTTTGAAGGTATAATGGTCTGATAGTATGTCAGCGACTTCAGTCCTGCGCCGCCAGCCGCAGAAAAAATATACAGGTTGAGCGGCAACGCCTGAAGGTCTATCGGAAATTCGGAGGCATTATAGAGCTCAATAAATTCATCCCCGGCATTTCCGGTCGTACCCATGCGCACCTCACTCACTTTAAGATTGCCCGTCTGCTGAAAGGCAATCCGCTTCGTTGCGGTAAACGCGCTTCCCAGTGCGCCCGCGGAGGTCGTTATCCAATTGGCGGTCGTGGACGCGATGATGCCGTGACCGTTCACTAATATCGCGCTCGTCGTCGCCTTCGCCACAACATAATAATCCGTCGGCGTTGTTGAGACGGCATTTGATGCGGTGTCTACCGTGATGGTAACAGGCGTTCCCGTTGCGGGGTCCGTGACAAGATTTGCCCCGGTATTTAACTGCGTATCTTCCGACGGCTGAAACCCTGGATGACCCCCCGACTCCTTAAAAAGTAAAAGGCGATTTATCTCGCCTGCATTCAAAAATGGTGTTGTGGTGGAATCAATCCCAACTTTGACGTTCGTGAGAGTTGCTGAGCCATCTCCTGTCAGCTTGAACATCAAAAGAGGCATAAACGCCCCGCCACCCGCTGTTTCGTTCGCAAAAATGACATCAATGGGTGGTGCCGTTACTGTAATTGCGGCAAACGCCGAACCGGCAACAGCCACAAGTGATAATGAACACACACCTACCGCAATACCTCTCCCAAATAAACGAGTAAAAAAGGACATTGTACTAAAATTTCTTAGGACTGGAGCCAGTACAACACCGTTACAAACTCCTTCCATCCCAAGAATCAGAAATATGTATACAACAACCGCACAAAATAATGCTACTTCTATAATAAGGCCAGTGGGCAAAAAAACAAACCAAGTAATCCACAGTAGCGAAAAAAATGCTTTTAGGTGCGCCCCACTTGCCATGCCCCACACCGCACCCACTATCGGATAGCGGGCTACATCCCGTTCAACACCAAGCGCGTCTTCGGCCCTACAACACCGATCGGATCAATGGTGTGCGCCCGTTGAAAACCTACAACGGCTATCTTGGTAAGCGGGCCGAAATACTCGGTGATGGGCCCCGAAAAGTATCCGGCCGCCTTAAGCTTTAACTGAAGTTCGCCAACCGCCTCTCCGCGCAAACCCTCCGACAGATCCTCGGTAAAACGAAATGATGATGCGGCGGGTGTAGCCGCAGACGGAACCACGGCAACCGGCGCCAGTGAAGGATTCAACGCGGCGCGCGTAAGCGGCCCAACAATTCCTGTTGTCTCAATGCCCTTTGCGCGCTGGAACCGGATGACGGCATCCCGCGTGATGTCGTCAAATTCAGCGGTTACATACGACGATGAATAGTATCCAAGATTTTTAAGCTGTATCTGAAGTTCAGCTACCGCCTGCCCCCGCGAACCCTTTTTTAAGTTAGATGCGACAACATACGAGCCCGATGCCGTTGCCTTATCCATGGCCGCCCGCGTTTCCGGTCCTACAATGCCAATTGGCACAATGCCGTATGCGGTCTGAAAACGGATCACGGCTGCCTTCGTAATCGGTCCGAAAAAGTCGGTGATCAAAGACGAGGTGAAATACCCAAGCGCTTTCAGTTTCGCCTGAAGCTGGGTTACCGCCTCTCCGGTACTTCCCTCTTTCAGGTCCTGTGATTCTGCGGGTTTTTGCGCCGGAAGTTCTTCTTCAAAACCAGTTCCTTTATTCAGAATTGCTCTTGTATGTACGTCTACGCGACCCGTTATCGGAAGTGCATGGGCCTGTTGAAGGCGCATCACGGCATCTTTGGTGATGGAGTCAAAGTAACCGGTGATATATTTTGAAGTATAAAAACCGAGCGCCGTAAGTTTCAGTTGGAGAAGAGTGACCATGTCCCCATGCGTTGTCTCAATGAGCTCACGGGTAATTGCCTCCTGAAATTCGCGGTCACGGCCAAAATCCCCTAGGTCTTTATGCTGAACGGCGCCGAGTACCGCATTATTCGTTCCCGCCGCGGCGGATGCCACCAAGCTCGGATACGGATTTATCTCTTCGCGAGAAGGCGTATGGATCTCAAAGTGAAGATGCGGGACCGTGTTTTCGGCATTCCCTGAATCGCCCACCCACCCGACATGCTGTCCTTTTGTCACGCGGACTCCGCGTGTGATCCCTGGCGCATAGGCATTCGCTTCTCCACCCTTTCCGTCGTCAGTGCCGGGCGTATCATTATTAAGGTGCAGATACTGATATTGATACCCATCGCTATCCTCAATACCGATGGAATACCCCCAGCTCGCCTCGGGTGAGACAACATAGACCACCGTGCCGTCTACGACCGCAAGCGCCCGGGTCATCTTGGTGGCGATGATGTCGTTACCTTTATGCTGGCGCATGCCGCCGCCCCGCGGATCAAGAAAATCATCGGCAAAACTGTATGGATACTCCAATGGAAACGTCATGGGGCGCATGACATCAGCGCTCGCCGGTAGTGCCACAAGAATAACCGGCAACAAAAAAAGCCAGATGACATGAAAAAATTGCATAAAACGGTGTACCATAAAAGCGTGCAGGGCACGCCTATAGTATATCATGAACACAACCAATGCTGGTTAATAGGTATGACGGTACTGCGCTCTGTGTGGATCGATTATTTGGTATATTGGTATAGAAGAAGTTCTAATGAAAAAGCTGTCACCGTGACAGCTTGCGGAAAACGACTCCAAAATACGAGAACCGTCCCCGACGCGCGCCGAGAAGCACTGCAACACGCGACCATCCACGAAAAACTTTAGTTAACCGTGGTTAACCGGTTAACGTTAACCGTGTCAGGTACCCTTTTGTCATATCTTCTTAGGTCGCCACGGATCCTTCACCGTAGTCTCAAGACCGAACTTCTTAATAATTTTTTGAACCCACTCTTCAGAACCGTAGGGCTTGCTTCGTTTAATGGAATAGCGGATATTCTCGATCTCTTCTTTTGCTTCTGAGCGATTGAGCCACTCACGATAATCATCCGGCTCCTCCACTGGCCATGGACTAAGGAATTTCTTCTGTTTTTCGGTACCAAGAAACCGGGTGTGCGCACTTGACCACTTCCAGTCCTCTGCCCTTTTCACAAGCGCTGCGCGTTTGGCATTCCGCTCGACATAGCGCATAAGCGTTAGAAAGTAGCGGTCATCTTCGACGAGGAATGATTTGTATCTCCCCTGGTAGATGTGGCCATACCCGATGGTCTTAGTCCGCACATGAAACCGTTGGGTATGCGTAAGCGTCATCTGATGCATGAACTTTGAAAGCTCGCCCTCGTGCTTGGGATAGAGCACCAGATGCCAGTGATTCGGCATGAGGCAATAGGCCAGGATGCGCATTGGCGCGCATTCCTGGGATTCTTTGAGTATATCAAGAAATTCTTGATACTGCTTGTCTTTGGAGAATAGCTTGAAGCGGAAGTTGGCGCGGTTTAAAACGTGATACACCATGCCGCCAATGTCCACCCGTGGAGGTCTGCCCATGTGGAAAAGCGTATCATGGTGTTTTGAGAAAAGAAAGGGTACCTGACACGGTTATCCGGTTATCTTCGGTTATTCGGTTATCCGTCTATTGCTGGATACTTCACGGGAAATCGTGCTCGTGTGTCGGCCGAGCCCCCGTGCGATGTCCGCAAGCGTTCGCCCCGCTTCAATTCCTCTGCTTATTTCCTCACGCTTAAAATCATCCAGTCGCCAATATTGTTTTGTGTTTTACATACGGATATATTGTACTCATATCCGTTGCGTTAGATGTCTGACGCCAAGATCAAAAAATAATGTTGATAACATCGACATTACGGCACCGTTGGAAGAGCGATCCCCTTTACCTTTAGATGCGAAACAATGTCATCGGTGGTAAGCGCGTGAAGCCAGTTCCAGTATCCGTCCTGGGACAGGTCCCAAAGATCACTATATGCGTTCTCGATCGTGGTCACGAGTATGCCGATCAAATTCCCCTGATAGAACATCGGGCCACCGGAAAACCCTCCCCGAATGAATGACGTATAGATGCCGAGTTCCGTTTTCTTGAAATAGAGGGGCTTATATGTCGCCTTATGCCGCTTCGTGCGATAGCGTATCCCGCACGCTTCAACGACCTCTGACTTTGAGCAGAGTGAGTCCGTGAACCAGAACAGGTTATCATATATGCCGTCGTATCTCTCCAACGCCTGAAGTCCTGTTTCCATACCCGGGTACCCAAGCGCCAATACTTCGTCTCCCGGTTGTAAGGAGATGAGACCGCGCACCATAGAAACGAACGGCAGTGACGAATCGCGTATTTTTAGAATGGCGAAATCAAGGTCGTGCCCATTATGATAAAGCGCATCATTTGGTTCATACACAACCTCCGCAGGGATGAACCGCTGGTTGCCAGCCGCATATGCGTCAATGGGCGCCAGATCTGCATCGGTTGCAGCAATACTGCATGCATCAAGTTTCCATTTCTCCGCATCGTCATTCTCCGGCTTTAGAATGTGTGCGGCGGTAAGAATGTGCCCCTCCGGCGATATGACAACGCCCGACCCGAGCGCCCCTCCCACCTCTCTGTCTCCCGACTTGAACACACACCTGACAAGAACCACCGTACGAGGGTTCACCGGACGCGGCGATAACTTTTCCGGCGCGATGTAATGCTCCCGAGGCGGGGTTCGCGTTGCGACTCTTCCCTTCTCGGTGAACACATCGCCAAAAGGAACTGACGATGGAAGCGATAGAACGAGTGCTACCGGCGTTACTGTTGCCGGCGGGATACTGGCCAGCGGCTTTGTGGCGAGTGGCGCACTTGAAACAATTTCTTCCATCGCATCGGGCACACTCATTGATGATGCGCCCTCGGAAAACCCCCCATTATCTTCCTCCGATAACACATCGGCGCTCGCCGCAACACTATGTTCCTCCTCAACAATTGTGATAGGAGATCTTGGGGATTCGGAGGTATCTGTAGCGTGCGAAACCTCGGCCGCTCTTTCAACATATGTGTATATGTAAAAACCCCCACTTGCCGCAAGTATCACAAAAAGGGTCACAACGATAATAAAAAAAGCTCGCATACGCATCGTGGGCACGCACAACGGCGCGCTTTCAAAAGTAGAACAGAGATCACCTGATCTTTTCCAGAAGATACGGGAGAGCATGCGGCTTGATCCTCTCCTGCTGGCGATGAGTGAGATATTTAAATCCCCGGACCACGCCGTAACAATTTTTCGCGCCGCACCGGCATCGGAACGCCTGGCGGCCAAGGTCCCAATCGGTGGTGAGATAATCAAATGTGATCTCCTCGTTCTTTTTAATATTCCGTAGGGCAACGTACCGATACCCATGGACATCAAGCATGGTACTTGGCGCACAACCATGGTTAATGAACGCCTCCGGAGTGAGCCACTTCGTATCAAAACATCTCCGTTCGTCTATCTGAACCGACTCATCACTTGCATGAGCGCATGGCACAATGTCCGCCCGAAAACATGTCACGGTTTCTCCCTTCTTAAAATTTCTTCCAGCAAAAAGACCGAGACCCTTCCCCCAGACATACATGATAGCAAGTGACCGCGGGACCCAGAGATCAAATATCTTGTTCCGTTGCTTTATTCTCATGCGCATATTGTAGAAATTTTTAGAGCGATATACAAACACGTTGGCGCGCCCGAAGTGCCGTCGGTATGCATAACGCCTCCCCGAGGGAAGGCGTTATGATGCGAAAAACGTGTGTGTCGCGTAAAACACTAACACTAGCGAAACCATTCGCGAACGCTTCGCGGCCAACCGGCAAGAAGAAGTAGCGCTAATGGAGCGCCCCAGTTCGCCCACCGCTCCACGAAATCCCATATGGGCATGCCGACGAGCGGACGCAACAGCGCCGTCCAAAAACCCCACAGCACCATCCACAAGAGCGCGATGCGAACCGGCTTTATCAAAATGAGAATGGCGAGGGCAATGTCTAAAATACCCACGACCATAAGAAGTTTTGTCGCAAGCGCCGGGTCCGTTACGCCAAAATCTGCAAACCATCCTATCCAATCCTTTTTTCCCTGTAATCCGAAAACCCCGTGGCCGATGAACTCTCCGGCAACTGCGATCCGCAATACCCACTCTACTGCCTTGGAATTATTCATACGTACGTAAATACATCTAATTGGTATAATGATATGCTACTCTCTAACCCATATACTTATTCCATTCGGCTCCTTTCCGACCTTTACGCGGCGGAGTTCCGTATCGGCCGCGGTATCAATGATGGAAACATCATTGCTCAAAAGATTCGTCACATATACTCGCGCCCCATCCCGTGATACGACAACTCCGTGAGGCCCGCTCCCTGCGCGTATTGCCTGCACACCTTCGCGCTTTTGGAGATCTATCTTATATACCAACTCACCGACCGGGGCGCCAAAATAGTACCCTTGATCTGCAACATATATAAAGCGGGAGTCGGGTGTCGGATATAGCTGAACAGGCCCCCGCGCCGTCACCGGCAGTTTGATCGCCGTCAATTCTTTTGTGGCAACATCGTACACGGCAAGCTCTTTTGTATCATACAAGGAAACAAGGACAAGCGCCCCATCCGGCGTTACCGCCGTCTGAAC
Organism: Candidatus Sungbacteria bacterium RIFCSPLOWO2_02_FULL_51_17; assembly: GCA_001820785.1. GTDB lineage: Bacteria > Patescibacteriota > Minisyncoccia > Sungbacterales > GWA2-42-14 > 2-01-FULL-51-34. Next base: position 13,345 of record MHQW01000012.1, on the reverse strand, counting down.
CGCAGCACCGCCCAAAGGAACCACAGAAAGTTCTCCGCTCTCCACGTTCAACACGCCCAATCCCCTGCCATTCAACAGCGCGATATACGCAACGGCGCCATCGGGCGATATCCTGACACCGTGCGGCTCCGGCGCCACCTTGTCTGTCCCGAGAGGCGGGATGACTATTTTTTTACCAATAGTGAATGTGTGTGCATCAACAATATATATGGCGCCTTCGTTTTGCGCCGTCACCAGCGCCAAAGAACTATCGGGTGTTAACACAACATGAGCCAGGTGAAGCCCAGACCCGATGGGGATACGTTGTATGATCGTATCCTGCCGCGGATCAATAACGATTACCTCATCGGACTCGCCTCCTTCCGGCTCCTCGCCATGCGCCAGCGCCACCGGCACAATTCCGGTAGTATGATTTTGATGAGTTCCGGCGTTCGCCGTTACCCAGACGGTCTTCATATCCGGGCTCACCTGTATGTTGTGAGGGGCGTATGGCATGCGCCCGCTATCGTGTTCAACCGAAAGATCTATGGTAGAAACAACCGCGTATGTCGCAGGATTAATGGCGACGATCTTACTTTCCCCCTCAACGGCAACATAGATCTTTTCGGCGAGTTGCGATTTCGTCCAATACCGGTATGCAAATCCAGCGGCCAGAACAGCAACTATAAGAAGGAAAAATGCGATGCTCTTTTTCATATGAGTGTGTGTGCTCTCAACGGGTTGTGAAGGATGTGACATGGCTCAATGATCATTGCCTCTACTAGCAAGTATACTATAGGCAATACCCTCCGGACAATAACGCGCCACCATTGGCACGGTGACACTTATACGCGAAGACGCGATTCAACACGCTTAAGAAGTACCGCATTGGTTGCAACAATAATGGAGGACAGAGACATAAGAAGAGCGGCAATTTCGGGACGAAGCGATACACCAAAGGAGGGATACAACACTCCGGCCGCAACGGGAATAGCCAGCATGTTGTAAATAGCCGCCCAAAAAAGATTCTGCTTCATTTTTACCACCGTCGCCTTGCTCAAGCGAAGTGCCACAAGGATATCGTAGGGGTCGGACTTCATAAGCACGATGTTGCCCGTTTCAATTGCGACATCGGTTCCCGCGCCGATCGCGATACCGATATCCGATTGTGCCAATGCCGGAGCGTCGTTGATGCCGTCTCCAACCATCGCGACAAACTTCCCTTCATCCTGAAGTTTTTTAACGTACTTTGCTTTATCTCCCGGCAGCACCTCTGCAAATATCCTATCCATGCCCAGTTCTTTGCCAACTGCATCAGCCACGCCCTTATGATCACCCGTGATCATGGCAACTTCAATACCAAGCTGTTTTAATCCTGCGACGGTTTTCTTTGCCGTCGGCTTCACCGTGTCAGCCGCCGCAATAACACCGGCAAGCGTTCCGTCAACTGCAAGCACGCTCAATGTTTTTCCCTCGCCGGCAAAACGGCCAAGTGTTGCCCGGGCCTCCCCGATCGGAACGCCGCTTCCGGCAAGCAGTTTCTCTGTGCCCGCCAAAATCACTTTCCCGCCGATCAGCGCTTTTAATCCGTATCCGGCGACGGACTCAAATTTTTCAATGTGTTCAAGCGGCGCAGCACCCCTCCTTGTCGCCTCCTCCGTGATCGCTTTTGCCAGTGGATGGTTTGAGCCGACCTCAACGCTTGCCTCATACCGTAAAACCTCCCACTCATCAAAACCGTTGAACGCCACGACATCAGTGACCTTCGGTGCGCCCTCGGTGAGCGTTCCGGTCTTATCAAGAACAATAGCGTTCAACCGCGAGGTATTTTCAAGCGTCGCCGCGTCCTTTATAAGAATATTATATTTCGCTCCAATGCCCGTTCCGACCGCAACTGCGGTCGGTGTTGCAAGCCCCAAGGCATCGGGGCAGGCGATAACGACCGTTGAAACAGCAAATGTAAGGGCGGTAAGAAGCCCGGCATCGGCTCCCACGTACCAACCGAAAAATGCGGCGAGTCCCGAACCGATAGCGACAAGGACAAGCCATCCTGCCGCTTTATCTGCGATCCGTTGGCCGGGGGCCTTGGAGTTCTGCGCCGTCTCAACCATCTTGATGATCTGGGCAAGCACCGTCTCCGAGCCGACTTGGGTTGCCGTAAACTTTACCGTGCCGGTTTGATTTACCGATCCGCCGACAACCTTTGCGCCTACGGTTTTGACGACGGGAATGGACTCTCCGGTGACCAGCGATTCATCAATGGCTGTCTCGCCATCCGTTATCATACCGTCCACCGGCACCTTATCCCCCGGACGCAACACGACAACGTCGCCGTGCACGATCTCGGCACTGGGAATATTCACTTCCGTGCCTCCGCGCACCACACTGGCTTTGGGCGGAACGAGATCAAAAAGCGCACGCAATGCATCAGAGGTGCCTCTGCGCGATCGCATCTCCATCCAGTGACCGAAGAGCACAAAGGTCACGAGCAGTGCTGCCGCCTCATAAAATGTTTCGGCCTCAGGACGGATCAGCGTAATAAGCACGCTGAAAAGATAGGCCGCCAATACGCCCGTTGCGATAAGAACCGCCATGTTGAGTTTCTTTGCCTTGAGCGAGTAGTACGTCCCGGTGATAAATAGCGAGCCAGACCAAAAAACAATCGGCGTCGTCAATAGCAGAAGAAGCCAATGTATGGGAATCGGCGATGGCAAATGCAAACCAAAAAAATTGATCGCCACCGGCGAATAGAGAAAGATCGGAACGGAGAGCGTAAGCGATATCACAAATCTCCGGCGCATATCCGCCTCCATGTACTCGGCCATCTGGGGATTCGTCATCGCTGCTTCATGATCTCTGTGCGATAATTCTGAAAGGCCGTGACCATCTCCCGAGAATTTCTCTTCCGAGTTTTTAGGGATGAGATCCATGCCGCACCCCGGACACTTGCCAGGTTCGGTTCTCACTACCTCCTGATGCATGGGACAGGTATAGAGCATCCCTGAATTTTTGTGTGACGTGCGATCGTGTTCATTCATAGTGTCATTTCATGTTCCATGTGAATGAGCGTTCGGGAATTCCACCGACATTTTTGACCATTAATTCTACATACGGAGGCACCGGGCGTATCGCGTTAAATCTCAGGGCTCCCTCGCGATGATGGCCGCCTGGCTCCGGTCCCTCCCAGGCGGTCGGTCGATATACACCGCCCTTGTCATCCAAAAGCGTCACGACATTCATGGGGTCGTGATCCAAAGACCCGGCATGGGTGTCAAACGCGATATCAAATTTCCATACATCCGCATCTCTGCCAAGTTGAACCGGAGTCACAGTGATATTCACCGGCGGCTGTTCGTCGGTTTTGGTCTCCCATGCAGCCACTACGGCATCGGCCGGCAGCTCTATGCCAGGATTTTTAGTTGACCCGGGACGCGTGCCAAAAAATCCGAAATAGAGTATGAGGCCCACCACAAACGTTACGAGCGCGTACTGAAGATATTTCATAGATGCATTTTATCAAGGGCGGAACTCTGACGGGCAGAAATCCTGAAAATTCTGTTCACGATATACAAAACGCCCCCGATATTAAAGATAATGCCGACCCAAAATAATTCTGCTTGGTACTCAGCAACAAATGTTACAACCCCCGCTACCCCAAGAATAGGAAGGATGTTCGCAAGATAGTGCGCACAGCAGGAAACCATGGCAGCGGTGGATGTAGTGCCGGTCACCCCCAGCACCACGCCGCCCCCATGCCCCCTCATGACAAGCTCCTTAAGACGAATATATAACCCAACCTGAAGACCGAACCCCGCCGCAAGAGCCGTGATAAAATACCAATACGCAATAAACTGCTCTTGCACAAAACGGGGTCCGGAGACAACTCCGGTGATAAGACCATACACGACGAACAACAGAGCGCTTGCAAGCGTTCCATATATTATCGGTTGTACACCGTGACGCGTCATGATTGCTTTGTGCTAAAGTGTTCAGGATCCTCCTCAAATTTTCTCCGGCAGTGATCGGAACAAAAAGAATATTCTCGCCCATGATACTCACTGGCGATGACATCGGTCGCCTCCATGCCGCATATCGGATCTTTGGAGCGCGGGCGCGAACCACGTTTAAACCTACCAAAGAAAGAATTGAACATAGTGTAGTGTTGTGCCCGGGCCACCCCATCACGATGGCAACCTTCAGCATCGGTATGAGAATGGCCTCGGTGCATGAACATATGCATGAGGGGACAAGCAAGAATAAGCAAATATGGAAGGAAGTCAACGAGATGGGTCCGATGTCCGGTCAGCATAAAAACCGCGACCACCGCCAAGAAACAGATCCCCATCCCCATCCACATATTCATTGTGTGCCCATCGTAACGCTCATGCATATCGTCATATTATTTTGTACCTTCTAAACTTGAATTGTGCATCCAGACGTAGTACCAACCGAATATCCAGGCAAAAGCGAACACGTACACCGCCCCCAGCACGACACTCTCAAGATTGATCCAGGTAAACCCGGGAAGCGTCTCAAAAAGAGCATAATGCAATTCGGTGCCCTTAGCGCTTCTAAGCGGAATAAATCCGCCCAAAAGACAAACACCGTAGGCGACCTCCGCACCCAATACGCACTTCCAAACATACTTTTTAAGCGATAGTTGTCCCATATAGATGGTATGTATTACATATAATGACCACTCGCCTGATTATACCTTATAAGCCCGCTGCCGCGAGTAGTACGATGGACGCTTTATTATATTCCGCACCCGCCCTGTTTTTGCTGCGCCACCGGTGCCTGTCCCGCGCTGACGCCGCATCCGCCACTCCCGCCGTGCCTCTGTGTCGGTTGGACGACCTGCGAGGCGATGTTCCGGTATCCGGCGGCACTTGAGTAGTTCGCCCCGAGAATTTCTTTTGGATCAACATCCTTCCATTCCACTCCCTTATTCTTCATAAACGTCGCTATCGTTATATACGTGTCGGGAAACCAATAGGAGTTGACCGCAAGTGCCGCCCGCCACATTTCCTGCTCGCTTACGCCCTGCGAAGCCATAAGTTCCAGAAGCCCCAACATGGCCATGCCGTGATTACAATCGGGAAAATGGGTAGAATTACCGCAACACGGCCGGAATATGCCGCGCGACACTGTATCCACCAACGCCTGCTGTTCGGGCGTCAGCGTGAAAAACAGATGCCGACTGTAGTGATCCATCGCGCTCCCTTTTGCCAGGGTCCACCCGCCGGTTGAGGCAAAATTCTGCGGCCCGCCATACACCGGATCTTTCATCTCACCCATATCCAATATGGGATTTTTACTTGCAAGGCCAAGCACCCAAAAAAGATTCAGCAAATATCCGGCGTTATCCTTTGTCATCACAAGCGCGCCGGTGCGCCCTCCCAACAGAAGATTTCGGTATTCATCGGTGAAGGCGCCGCGCTCCTCATACAGCGCTATGAATTTTTCTCCGTCAATGGCGCCGACACTCACGAGCTTTGCCCCAAGATCATTCCACACAACGGGGATGCGCACGCCCTGCGACGGAAGAACCGCCTCCTCCAGAGCGCTTACCGACTCCCCTGGCACGGGTCCCGCCGCATCGTTCTTGGCGCTACCTTCTGCCGGAAGACGGGTAGTGTAGATCCAAAAATTTATTCCGACTACGAGCACCAGCAAAACGGCCGCCGGAAGCAACGAGCCCTTGCCATCAACTTTCTCATGTTCTTTTATTTCGTTTTCCATAGGTATATATTTTTCTCACAAGTACTCCTATCCACTTTCATGGTGCCATGCGCACCGAACGAGTGCGGGCACCAAAATAAAATACCCCCGTGCGGAGGGCATGGACGCGAAACATTGCTACACGCCGTAGCAATGATGCTCGCGCCCTACACACATGAAGGACTAAGTTCGTGAAGAGCGAGCCAGCGGACACGCCGACGCGTATGGACAAAAAACGACTCCGAGACAACCTGCGTCACCAAGGGAGAAATTCGAGTACGATCAAAGCTCACCACAATGGCCCTCTGAGCCGGCACCGATACCATGGCTAAAAGCATCATAATAAGAATATCGGAGGAGAATTCAACAAAAATAGTGAGAGAAAAACTGGTGAAAACATCAAGATGAGAAACAAGCGAAGCAAGCGAAAAAAGCGCTCCTCGTCCTAGCGGACACACACCGCCAACGGCCGGGATAAGGCACCCATCATGGCTCATCCCATCCATGTGAACCATCGTAAATACGCCGAACATGGAAAATACGACGAAGACAAAACATATGATCGCAACACACGATGTTCTCATGCCCGTATTATAACGCTCCACGTGAGAAAAAACAAACGCATGCCGCTTGCCGGACAAAAGACCGCATCCGCACCCCACACCGGTCATTTTTCAAGCTCGCATATCCGGTCAATCCGGATCTTTTCCACAAATTCCGGAACATGGCTTACAAGCACCATGGCGCCCGCGTATGTATTCAGGGCTTCGGCGATAATAGGCACATGCCGAAAATTTATGTGGTTCGTCGGCTCGTCAAGAATAAGGAGACCAGGTTTTTGCAAGACCAAACGCGCAAATGATACCAATCCCTTTTGCCCCTCCGACAAGTCGCGTATCTTTGTTCGGATGATGGTGTCAGAAATCAAAAATCCTGCGGCAACGGAGCGCAGGCGCTCCCCGTTCAACTCGTCCATGACTCCAGCAAGAACATCATACGGAGTGCCTTCGGGATCAAGCGTTGAAAAATTCTGGCTGTAGTAGCCGATCCGAACATCCGGATGCACGAAAACCCCTTTGCCCGCTCTCGTAGCTATCGCTTCAAGAAGCGTTGATTTGCCGATGCCGTTTTTTCCGGCAACCAAGAGGTGCTCGTGCTTCCGAAGCGCAATGTCGGCGTGACGAGTGGCCGGCTTGTGATCGCGAAAGATCGTGTACGATGAAATGCGCACGATATCACCAATACAATCGCCCCCTCTCGGAATGACGAACGGGCGGATGGCTTTATCCTCTTTTCGTACGCTCACCATCTCCTCCTCAAGTTCCTCGGCTTTCTCGCGCATGCGCCGGGCAACTTTGCGCAACTGTCCACTCTTGTGGCCGAACACATTCGCCTGTTCCTTTTTTTGTTGAATACTTTTTGCCAGCTGGGCGTTTTTCCTGTTCTCTTTTTCACGGCGGCGCGATATCTCCTCAACCACGTCAAAATAGGTGCCGACATACTGCTCCAATGCATGCGTAAACCCATCAAGATATAACACGCCACGCGTGAACGCGTTGAGAAAGTCGGCATCGTGCGAGATGACAATGCACGTTTTTTGGTAGTCAATTAAAAATTGCCGCAGATGGGCGATGCCCTCTGGGTCAAGATTATTCGTCGGCTCATCAAGAAGCAGAAGATCGGGGTCCTGGATAAGGGCGGACGCAAGCAAAAGACGCGCCTGCTGTCCGCCGGAACAGGAGCCGACGAGACGATCGTGTGCTACAGGAAAATTGACGACAGTAAGCACCATATCAATTTTTGGGTCAATATCATATATTTTTTTCCCAAGATGCGCCTGAAAAAACTCGCGAAGAGTGAGTTTCATCTCCTCCTGCAGTATAGCTTGCCTAGCGGTCGCAATGGTGAGCCCGGGGCGGGCATGAATACTTCCCGACTCCGCCTTCAGAGCGCCCGCCATAAGTTTACACAGGGTCGTTTTGCCGCTCCCGTTCTGACCCATGAGCGCCAACTTTGCGCCTTCGCGTAATGAAAAATTGACCTCGCGCAGAATGGGTTTCTTTGGGCCGTATTCAAACGATACGGCATCAAATCTGATTATAGTATCACCGAACGCCATAAAGAAAAGGCAGTTGCCGCTGCCCCAGAGGTACCGACCGCGAAAAAAATGAACTGCTACACATTATGCTGACGGGATGAAAGCCAATCCATGAGGCGCTTGCGATGCTTATCCATGGACCACTTGTCGGTTCCGCCCTTGAACAGCAATGGATGCTTTTCGTGAAATTCCTCCAATGCGCTCAAAGACGCCTTCGGGAACGAGACCGGAAGGTTCTTGTTGTATTCCTCCAGAAAAACGACAGAATTCGTCTGTATTAAGCTCTTTTCGAGCCATTTGTGTTTTCGTATCTTCACGGGTACACGATAGCATGCCCCGCTAATAAAATCAATAGCAAAGAAGCGCAACCACGATCGGTTAGGAGCCATATGTGGTCTCATAGGGGTCACCTACAAATTGTCATCAAGGAATTTTTTTAGCGCATGAAGATCCTTTTTTTCGCTGTCATAGTGATACGAAGTAATGCCGGCCGTTCGCGCGCTTTCTACCGCCAGAGCATTATGCTCAAAGTACACGGCGTCATCCGCATGAAGGCCGAAATGTCGCAACATCAGCTCAAAGTATCTCGGATCGGTCTTTTCCGGATCGTGCTTCAGGGTGAACACCTCATACGGCATGGCGTCAAGACCGAATGTTTTGAACTGCTCGTCATCTGCTCCAGTCAGAATGATCTTACGATTCAGATATTGCTCAAGAAGATCGTGCATGTCCTTGAACACGCCCGCGCCCTCAATAACAAATGCATCAACTGCATCAACAAGGATTGTTTTCATAGAGATATCCGGTCACTCAAAAACGGTTATGCTTACCGTAAAATTGCCGGCGTTATCGCCAACACCACCAATATCCAAACCGCTCCTACCCGTCTCTACATATCCGTCATTAAAACCCAAAAACAATCCTCCCGTCCGATCGGCCATCTGACAAAATGACGAGCCGACAAAAAATCCGTCGGCATCTTCCAGCGGCCGGTCTCCTATTCTTCCGACAAGAGCACCATGCGGCAAGATCGGCACAAGAGTGTTTGGAACAAACATGCGCGGCAGGGAACCCTCTGGGATAGCGCTACCTCCGGAAGAATCGTATGAGATAACGCCGGTGGCGTTCATGGCGAAAAGCTCTCCCGCAGAAACACCAACATCGGCATACGTCCATCCGCCGGGATTCCCGCTGACATCAACGCGCGAAACGTTCCGCTTCGGCCAGACCTCTGCCATTTTAGATCTTGTTTTTGGCCCCACTAACCCATATCCGGTGGTCATGATGTCTCCGGAAGAAACTATGCCGTATCGCGCCTGCCATTTTTGCACCGCGCGCTCCGTGAAGACACCAAAGTAGCCAGTTATAAGCCCCTCGGGATATATCTCTTTGTCGCGGGCAAGAAAACTTTGCAATCGGACGACCTCTCCCGCCATGCCGGAATCCCGAACACCCCTCTTAAGCTGTCTTGTGAGAGGAGCGCAGACGGAATGCACGGCACGAGACATGCCCTGTGCTTGTACCATGTTGCCGTTCGGTGACATACCGTCTATTCGCTGACCGGCTGACGCCATGATCGGTAACGCCACCACGGCAGTTATCAGAACACGCGACATGACAGACGAGCGCGCCATATTTTTCATAGTGATCTTTTGCCGACCGCATATCGCTTCAGTGAGAACGATATGCCGACCGTTATTAATTAATAGACAAGATGTATCCTTTCATATATATACTATCACAAAACCGTGCGGCAGATACACACAGAACGATACCTCACCGAATTGAGTTCCATAGCAGATCAAACACGGACTTTCTGGTCTTTGCAAACGCGTCATTCTCAACGATAAATATCATATTATTGAAGCGCGGAGATATGAAGGCGACCAACCCCTCGCCTATGATCTCGGTGAACGGCAATGCATATCCCGGCGGCAACAGTTTGGAGACCCTGTTTTCCGTCGCGTCTTTCGCGATGATCTTTTTTGCGTACTCTGACGGGGTGATAAGCTGTCTGCTTGATATCCCGAGTTTCTTTTTCTTGGCGATGATCTCTTGAATGATATATTTCTCCTTCGCATACTCAAGAAAATTCTCGCCCTCGGTGAGTATTCGATACTCCTTGTGCTTCGCGCCAAGTATCATGTCCCACACCTGCTTAAAGCCCGAAGCGCCATAGAGAAAATACACGCGGGGTTTTCGTCTAATATACGCCGCCTTCTCCTCTAACAGCACGAGCGACTCTTCAAAATCCGCTATCTTCCCCCTGGCGTTTTTCAGAAGCGTGGCGGGCTCCTCGGGAACATAGCGCACCCGCTTTCCCGTTTTAGTGCTAATGAGCACCCCAGTTTCTATCAGCTCTTCCAATATATAATAAAGCGTCGTTCTTTTTATCTTCGCTTTCGCGGCAAGTTCCTGCACGGATGCCTCGCCTAATTCAAGTGCCGCAAGATAGACCCGCGCCGCTTTGGTCGTAAGGCCAAGATTTTTTATGATTCCCACGAGATCCACCATACGCTTCCAGTATACTCCTAAAATCACCATAAGTCAAGTTCTGTCTAAATAGTAGACAAAATTCATTGTATTATATAGGGCGCATCCTATGCTGGAAACAAGAAACACATAAAAAACCATGAAACTTATTTTGGTAGGAGGCGTACAAGGTGTTGGTAAAACGACATTGCTGTCGTGGCTTCGGCGTGTCTATAGGAAGCGCCTGACACTGCTAGACCCGGGTGAGCTATTCCGGCGGTATCATTACAACCGAAAGATCCGGACAACGGAAGAGGTTGAGGAGCTCATTATACAGCGACTGGAAGCCCTGCCCGATGGCGCCGTGGCGGCTGCCCACTGGCACTACGCGGTAAAACGCCCTACGAAATACATTCCACAGATCGCATGGGGGCGTCTTGTGTGTCTGGCGCACATCGGCATGTTGGAACATGTAACGCTCCTTGTGGTGGAGGCGCCAGCTCATACCATACAGAAGCGGCGCATGAAGGACCGCGCGTCAAAAAAACGGTCTTGTGCGCTCTCTGATATTCGTAAAGAGATCGCCGCCGATGAAGAATTTCTTGAAAAATACCACACCATCTTCAGAGAATCGCTGGGAACGCGGAACGTCATCACCGTTCGTCTTCAGAACACCAACCTTGCCGCAGCCAAGCGGCATCTTGGTGCCTATGTGAACGCGTTATACGCCTAAACGATGCGGGGAACACGGCTTCTCATTTTATGTCTAAAATTTAGACAAAACGTATTGCTCATGCGCCTCCCCGACACTATCATAATGATATGCCTATGAAAAACTATATCCTTGCCGGCTTGGGGCCGCACGCCAAAAGAATATACTATCCGTTCCTGGAAAAACACCGGGCGCGTTACGATATCCGCCTGAAAATGCTCATTGAGCTTGAGACCCAGGCAAAAAATATTTCTCTGTTTTTGAGCGCACGCGCACTAAAACCGGAAGAAACCGTATTTATTCCGGATACCGCCGTAAACAGAACGGGAGGGGCGCTTGATGGCGAGGCGCGAAGAGCACTGGATGCTCTGATAGAAAAAGAGCGGATAGACGGCATCATTATCTCCACCGAGCCAAAAGCTCATAAAGTGTATGCCGAGTGGGCGTTTCACCACGGCATACACGTTCTCATGGATAAACCGATTACCGCGCCACTACACCCAAGCACCGACATGCGGGCGGCACGCCGCATCTACGAAGATTACCGTGATCTTGAGAATGCGCGAAAAAAAGGCGGCGCACGGTGTTATGTGACATGCCAAAGAAGAAACCATGCTGGATACACATTCATCAAGAAGTATCTTAAGGACTTTGTGTCACATATGGAAATTCCCATTTCATATATTGATGTGTACCATGCTGACGGAGCGTGGAACCTTCCGCATGAGTTCCAGAAAGAGAATCACCCGTATAAATACGGCTACGGCAAATTGATGCATTCGGGCTATCACTTCGTTGATCTATTCGCGTGGATCGCAAGTATAAACAACTGCATTCTGCGAGCGCGGCCGGAAATGGCGAGCGTATACACTACGCGCTTCGCCCCGAACGACCTCTTCCATCAAATAGACGAGGCGGCCTCTGCCAGATTATTTGACCGTCCGGAACTTTGGAACTTCTGGCGAACATACCGGCCAAACGAGTATGAAGCATTCGGCGAGCTTGATGCGTATGTTCTCATACAGCTGATGCGCGAAAAAAACGTGATCACAACCGGTTCCATCAACTTACAGCAAAATTCATTTTCCAAACGAGGATGGTACGACTTGCCTGAAGACACCTATAAAGGTAACGGACGAATACGCCACGAGAGGGTGAACATTCAGGTATCCCAATTCTTAAATATTCAAGTGCATTCATACCAATCATCCGAAAAAGGCACCGATACCCGCGAACCGGGAAGTATCGGAAGCGATGACCACTTTGACGTGCTGATATTCAGGAACAAGAAGATCATCGGAGGTGAGGATTTCGTAAAATATTCTATCGGAGAAGAGATGCGGAGCCGCAATAGGATGGATCCGTATTATCTTGGGCACAACGAACAGGCGCGGGAAACAACAATGATCAACTTTATTGAGGGCAACGATGACGAATCGGAATTGCCGCATCACAAGTTTACCAACCAGCTTCTTTCAACAATGTACGCGTCCATCGCCCAGCGAGCGACGACTGGTGCTGCGGAAATAACATGTACGCTTTAAACACATGCCTCGCAATATCATAAAAAAGAAACACAGCATTGAGCGGACGTCGTATCTGTGGCGTCGCATACTCATAGAAAATCGTCTGCCAGCAGACGGGACGGTCGTGGAGGTGGCGCCAGGATATGAACAAAAGATCGGCGCCGCGCTTTCTTTGTTTGGTTTTCGTGGAACGTTGTATGTCATAGAGCCCGATCGTAATGCGGCACTGCATATACATGACGTTTACCGACACATACTTCCAAAAGCGACCATTCACATCGTATGCAAACCGATGGAAGAAGTCGTGCCAAAAGACGATATCCTCTCCCCCATTGAGGCGCTTGTTGCGAGCCACCCATTTGATGATATGGTGATCGCTTCCATCGTGAAAGAAAAAAACTTTTTTTCTGAGGAAAAAGATGCCGGAACGCGCATATCTTCCGCTATGCGGCGAATGTATGCCGCGATACGGGATGAGAAGTACGCGACCGGCATATGCGCCACCGCAATAACCTGGCAACGATTCATTGAAGAGGTGCGGCCGCGATGCGTTATCGCAAGCCAGTATCCAAGTCGTACGCTTACGCTCAAGGGCCTCAAAAAGCGTCAGAACAGTGGATATGCGGTCATGGAAAATCTGAAGAACACATATAAGAATTCTCTCATAGAACATGACCATAAGCGGTCATTCGGTGTCAAAGGAGACCCGCGATGGTGGCTCGTTGCGGAATTCCAAGAACACCCATACTACTGAACTTCCTCACTTAGCTTAACATCTCTGCTTTCCGCAGGCAGCCCTTCAGTAATGCTGCGTCCGCCCTGATCCTGCGAAACGAC
>MHQW01000011.1 GCA_001820785.1 Candidatus Sungbacteria bacterium RIFCSPLOWO2_02_FULL_51_17 | reverse complement strand
TTTGATGCAGAAAGCTAAGCAGGAATTATTTAAATCTTTCAGAAAGTGACGACGCCAATGTGGGGATCATATGTTGACTGGAAAAGACTGCCCCCCAAGATCAACTATAGTGCTGAACATTTGATCGGGCGGCCGCTACATCGGGCATATATGGGCCGTCAAGGGGCCCTAGATTTCGTCTTCTACGTCCTTCGGATAAAAGGTCCGTAATAAAATGCCACAGGAACAGTACCAACACGCACAGGAGCACCTCTAGGGGCACACACACCGCTGTGGTAAACATTGCTGAAACGTTTTGCCCGTGATCGGCATGTTCTCGTGTTGCTGTTAGGGGCTTCCATGAGTATACACGCCTATCACGGCAGATGGAAGAGTATTGTTGGAAGTGAGAAGAAATGCTACCGTTACAAAAGTTCACATGCCACCTAGGGAAACCGTGCAACCATTTTCACATGTTATCGCGCTTGAAGAATTTTCACATCCAGAGATCATCATGAGAAATGCCGGCATCAGATTCAATGCACCGATCGCATTACTTGCATTCACCGATCCAAGCGATCCCCTAACTCCGATGTATGCCCGTTTTGATCTTCAAAAAAGAGACGCGTGCGGCACGATGATGCTCATTGATAGGCCCCACAAGACCTCGCTTTCCAAAGCGCTTGAAATACTCATGCCCGCCATCTCACAGAAGATCGCGAGCGAACTCGGCTTGTAAAATCCCGGCATAGCGTCGAGATTTTTCATATTCACTGCTGTTAAGCAACCTTGATCGGCGTGAGCGGTTCCCGTCCTTCAAGCACCTCTATGATATTTTTTGCCGCAAGTTCTCCCATTTTCTGCCGGGTCTCTATCGTGGCGGATGCCGTATGCGGCGTAATAATAATATTATCAAGATTGGCAAGGTCAGGTGTAAGTTCCGGTTCATTTTCCCATACGTCTATCGCGGCTCCTTTGATAGTACCCGCCCTCAATGCATCGCGAAGCGCTACCTCGTCCACTATCGGCCCCCGCGACGTGTTCACAAAATACGCCGTCGGCTTCATGTGTTGCAATAAGTCAGCATTCACCATGTGACGCGTGGAATCAAGGAGCGGTACATGAATGGAAATGAAATCCGCCTCCTTGAAGACGTCTTCTGCTTTCTCGCGAAATGATGCGCCCATCTCACCTTCAAACTGTTCATTTCGCCTTACGTCATAATAAATAACATTCATATCAAACCCTTTTACCGCATGATGCGCAACGCGAGATCCGATCCGGCCAAGTCCCACGATGCCAAGCGTCTTATGGGACATGTCAGTACCGAGTAAAAGTTCCGGCTCCCATCCATGATACTTCCCTGCGCGAGAAAATCTATCTGATTCTACGATGCGATGCGCGATGGAAAGAAGAAGTGCGAATGCGTGTTCTGCCACGGTTTCGGTGAGCACATCGGGGGTGTTTGACATACGCACACCTTTGGCGGCGATCTCCTTTGTATTCAGATTATCGTACCCAACGGCATAATTCGCGATAATTTTGACCGAGCCACCCCAGCTGTCCACGACCGCGCCGTCAATCCTGTCGGTAAGTTGCGCGAGTACCGCATCCGCCCCTCTGCCCATTTCAACAAGTTCGTCACGTGTTAGCACACGGTCGTGCGGACTGACGATGACCTCAAACCCCTTCTCTTTTAACATGTCTATCCCTCTTGCCGGGATCTTTCGTGTTATAAAGACCTTCATATTTTTTTAGCTATTAGCTTATCTATTAAATATCCGACTGATGTAGTAACAGCAAGTACAAGTAAAAATATTGATATCCAAAAAATACTATTAGCGCCCGTTACCATGTCTAGAAAAAATGCAGTAGCTCCGGGTATTGCTTCAGTAAAAAAGTACTCGATTAAAGAACACTTTTGAGACCCGAGATTACCACAGGCTAACTCACGTTTTGGATTTAAAAAGGAAAGGTCAAGTGTGATGAAGATATAGAGCTGAAAACATACTATAATTAAAAAACCCAGTAACAGACCAGACCTCCAATAGGGACGAAGCGTGTTCATATCTTTATTGTATTTTATTCACCGACCCGAACAGCTTTAATTTCTCCTCCACTTTCAGACGCACCGCCTCGATAACAGGTGCGACGATCTTGTACGGTGTTGTCTCCTCGGGGTGATCAGCCAATGACTTTTTCAGCGACTCGGTATCGGCAAGGCGTATTTCGGTATTGATATGAATATTATTCACGCCAGCGACAATGGCACGCCGGATAAGATCATCAATAATGCCCGAACCGCCATGAAGCGTGATGCCGACGCTATCGGGGATCGCCATACGGATTTTTTTTATAAGATCAGGATAGATAACTTTCACATTCGCAGAAAGCCCATGAATGTTGCCGACGGCGGGAGCGAGACGATCTATGCCGGTTCTGGAAACGAAATCCGCCGCCTGCTCGGGAGTTACCATGTCCTCGCTCCGCACCTCAATGATCTCTTTTTGTATCTTTGATTCCCCTTTCAAAAGCCCCAGCTCCCCCTCTACATGCACCTCGGGTTTTTTCGCTTTCACATAGTCAACGATGTCCTTTGTTCCCTTCACGTTCTCCTCGTACGGCAAATGTGATAGATCAATGTGAATAGAATCGTACCCGGCATCAAAAGCAGCCCTCGCGGTCTCAACCGATTTTGAGTGATCGGAGTTGAGCCACAGTGTTACTCCGTGATCCTGTCGAATACCTTCTATCATGTACACAGCGCTTTTAAGTCCGATGGCCCTCCTTTCGCCCTCGGATGTTCCTACGAGCACCGGGCATTTCAGATTTTTTGCGGCAAGCGCTATCGCCTGTAGTTGATCAAGGTCGGAAATATTAAAATGCCCGAGAGCCCAGCCCTCGCAAGATGCCTTTTCGTGGAATTCCTGTATGGTCATGCTGACTTGTGAGTTTACCGGTTGACCAGCCGTCTAGTCCGGAACTAAAGAGCTAGAAAACTAATGAACTAATGCGCTATATTTCCTTCGGCTGATAATCCGCCGGGGCTTTGATAAGTAACTCCTCAATAGCTTGACGGGTAAGAAGGCCAGCTTGTGCCCCAACTTGTTGCACAACCGACATTGAGTTAACGGGACCCCAACGGAGCGCCTCCTTCAGATCAAGACCCAGGGCAAGGGCGGCAGTCACCGTTGAGGAAAATGCATCACCCGCGCCCGTTCGCTCGTAGGGCGGCTTCGGATCGGGGTATGCCCGCATGAACAAGGCCTGGTTCCCGTCGTATGCATACGCCCCTTGCGGGCCATCCGTAATAACGACGGTCTTCGGGCCTATCGCGCACATTTCCTTAAGAAGTGTCTTGATATCTTTTTCGCCCGTTTTAAGGATGCGTTGCGCCTCTTCCTTGTTACAAAAAAATATTTCTGACCTTCGATAGAACCCGGCAAGCTCGTCCTTTCCGAGCTTCATCTGGAACGTTCCGGGCTGAAACGCGAGTTTGGTTTCCGGGTGCGACTCAAGAAATCGTTCAAGTTCCCGATGAAACGGCAACGAGTTGCTTGCAAGCGAAGAAATGTACACCCATCGCGGAGAATCAATATCGGGAAGCTTGTAGTCATACTCTTCGTGCTTGATAAGAATGGTCCGATCAGAATCATACCACAGGACATAATGATAGTTTGTCCTTCTGCCCTTATGCGCGATAACAAAATCGGTCGCAACACCATTCTTGGAAAGCTCCTGAATGCATTCGGTGCCAAAGTAATCATCCCCCACATTGGAGACAAGCGCCGTTTTCAACCCCAACCGAGCGGATGCTACCGCCGCGTTCGCGCTATTCCCGACGGCAGGAATGACATACACCTCCTCGTAGGGAACTTTGTCGGCAAATCGCATGCAGATCTCCCTCACGTCGTGGTCAATATCAACATGAGCCGAGGGATCCTTCAGTTTGATGAACGCGTCAGTTACCGTGTCTCCGATCGCGATAAGATCAAATGTGCTCATGATAGAGGGAAGAAATTATACCAACAATACAATCGTATCACTTTTCTCACAGAAAAAAAATGCCTTACCCCCAGATTCCACTGTGACACAAAAACCCGCATTATGCGGGTTTTTGCTTCTAGACACTATCGGACAGTGAATATGAGCGCGTTACTGGTGCCTCCATCGCCAGTAACCGACACTTTGTAGTCACCCGGCCGTACTTCTTGGGCAAGCATGGCGCATAGGCGCCCATCAGAACAGGAAGGGGTCAGGTACTCCGGCACTTCAAACACCAGTGTGGCGCCATCTTTTGAAGAAATACCCGATAGCGCACCATTCCCAAAATTGATCTGATTTGAGGAGAGGCCGAATCCGGAACCTTTCAACGTTACTTTCGTGCTCATAAGCCCCGACGATGGCGATAGCGAATTGAGACGAGGTGTTACCCCAAAAACGATCTTGAAGTAACTGTCGCTTGAGGCGCATATATCCGTACCGGCCTGGCACACCTGAACGGTGTAAGAACCGGCAGGCGCAATATCATACAGCTCTGCGACTCTGCCGACTGACCAAATATATGAGAAACCATAGACACTTTTTGCAATCGTATATGGCGCACGATCATATGCCGGACAGCCACTTGTCCCAGTGCAGGGCGGAAATTCAGAAATTAATTTGATGTCATACTGTTTTGGTGCGGCAGGCGCACACTGCGCTCCCGCGGGACACGCCGGATATGGATATGGTGTAGTATCCCGCCATGTGATCGTCTGCGTCGTTCCTTTTGTCCACGTCTCTCCTCCATTTGGCGCAAGGACGCTTACCGTATGCCTGGTATCCGGGGAAACGGTGACCTTTGCGA
Source organism: Candidatus Sungbacteria bacterium RIFCSPLOWO2_02_FULL_51_17 (assembly GCA_001820785.1). GTDB lineage: Bacteria > Patescibacteriota > Minisyncoccia > Sungbacterales > GWA2-42-14 > 2-01-FULL-51-34. Next base: position 2,358 of record MHQW01000011.1, on the reverse strand, counting down.
CTGCGGTTAGTATTTTGCCGGAAGCAAGCGTATACACCGCCTTGATCTCGGCGGATCCCGGGTTCTTTCCGATCGCATATACAGAGGTTCGCGATCTACACATTCCTGCGTTCGGTAAAAGTATCTGCGGACAATCGGAAACCGCATATTCAAGATCAACTATTTCAGAATTTGAAGTGATCCAGCGGGCATCAACTTCCTGTACTGCAGGAAGTACTTGTATACAACCAAGCCCGGGAGGACATGTCGGCATCGGCGGCCGATAGTATGCCTTTATCTGTTTTTGCACATCCTTTTTCAGATCAAATGACGCCGGCTCAATCGTAAGAGTTCCATACAATATCGCTCCTTCTGTCACCTCAACGGTCATGCCGGCCGTTACCGCATGCCCCGTGGCATCGGTTACCGTAAAGACCGGGGCATACGTACCAACACTCCAGTATGTGTGAGTAAGCGTTGCGGACTGTTTAAAATCAACACGTGCCGGCCGTGGCTCCGCTGAGGCGCCAGAAACAGACACCGCCTCGTCGCCCCACACAACGGAGTATGACAGCGGCCCCCTCTCGGGATCACTGGCCCTTACGGTCCACATTCCTACTTCATGCATTTTTAATGTTGCGGGTCCCGAAACACCGTGTATGACAGGCGGAAGGTCTGTGGTTGAGTAACCGCGAATGACGGAGATAAACGTTTCTGATCCGGACGAACCCTGCGAGTCAGTCGCCATAAGGGTGAATGCGTAGGTGCCTGCATTAGTCGGCGTACCGGAAAGCCATATTGAGTTTTGACGAAGTTCCGGGCATCCCTCGGTAACGGAACAGGGCATCATGGGCATCGGCGGCTTGCTAAGAAAAATTCCGGGAGGAAGAAGGCCTCGCGTCACTTTCCAAGAATACGCTCCGGTTCCCCCGCTTGCCTCTACGGAACTTTGGAAATATGTGCCGACAGTGCCATCCATACTATCGTGCGCCCGCAAGGATATGTCATTATCGTTTTCGGCATTAAGTATTAGTGTCACCGTTTGCATATCGTGAGCGCGAAGAGTGACCGACTGCTTCCCGCGATTATATCCATCTGAATCGGCGATCACGGTATAGGTACCGGGGAGCAGATTCTCAAACACCGCCACACCTCTTTGGGTAGACCCCTTCGCAACGCGCGTTCCTGCAGAATTATACACCTCTACCGTTGCATCGTAGAGGATTCCACATGGTGCTGTAATGGAGGTAACCGGCTCCTGTCCGATCAACATTGGATACGCGCAGCTAATAGTATCGGCCGTCACCACGACCCGTAACGTTGCCTTTGCGGATGAAACCGGCTTTGAGAGATCTCGGATAATAAGAGCGTTTACCGAACCCTTTTCCCGCTCAAGCCCGTAAATATTGAGCGTGTCTCCCACCTCAATGTCTTTAAGTAACAGCACTCTACGGTTCGCATCCATGATCTTTGTTTCCGAAGAAACATGTATGCGATATTTTCGTGGCGATGGATACAGCTTTGCAGAATGTGCCGAACCCCCCGCAGCGCCGGGAGATAGTGATTGCGTTACCTCATACACCTCAATGCCGAGCGGACATGGAAATACTGCACCGCCCGTTCCCCGCTCTCCGTAATCAAGGCACGGTGAAACCCCTTTTTGGGCAACTGTGAAGGAAGTGGGGGCGGCAACGCCCGGAGCTGATACCGCTTCAATATTATTCAGCTGGATGTACTTTTGCACCACCGGCTTATCAATATTCCGCATGATAAGCGCATCTATCGCCCGCGTGTCACGATCCATGAAGCCATACACGTTGATGCGATCCCCGACTGCAAAATCAGCGATAGTTGCGCGTTTGCGATTGCGAAGCAATAACAACGTATCAGCATCAACTCTGATCTTATAAAGTACCGATGGCGCGAGCGGGCATGGCATATCAATACTCACAACAGAATCCTCGGTCTGAAACTTACGGCACTGAATGCCGAGGTCGTGATAGGCAGATACGATCGCCGGAGTTACCAGAGAATCAACGTTTTGTATGCGCAGATTATTCAGTTGTACAATGTCGTCATCAGACGTGTCATCGTCAAATACCGGAGCATAGCTTTGTGTAGCATCCACCGATACGGCTACACCGGTAGAAACCGTCGCCCCGGACATTTCGGTGGCATAGGCGGGCACCACAAAAAATACAGCACCGACAATAAGACCGACCCCCATCATGAATGAAATATGCTTTCTCATATACGTACACATGCCGCCTCCGGAAACGCAGATGCCCTACCGGAGATAGCTACGATTAGATACCTCTTATTATACAGTATATACGACGCACATCTCCGGCGAAACTTACACCTGGGGATAGCAAAACC
>MHQW01000010.1:5194-12682 GCA_001820785.1 Candidatus Sungbacteria bacterium RIFCSPLOWO2_02_FULL_51_17 | reverse complement strand
ACCGGGAGGGCGTGCAATTATTATGCGAACCGCGTATATAATTTGAGTATTGAAATTGACAAGGTCATTTAATGAAAAAGAAAAAAGACCTGTCTCCCGGAATGGGGGGATCTCTTGCGTTCCTGGTTACTCCTCAGAAGCGTTCGGACCTCCGCATGCGTCAATGACGGGTCCGGGGTTTTTCGCAGGTATGTCGTGAATAGGGTGCCCTAAAATAGCCGTGATGGCTGTCCGGGCGATCATAAAACCGATCTTTTGATGATCGGTTTTATGATTTAACCGCATCTGTATCATATACTAGCAAGTCAATTACTTCGTTCAGATTTCCCTCTAAAATAGAGTGTATATTATGAAATGATTGATGTATCCGATGGTCGGTAATGCGGTCCTGCGGAAAATTATAGGTGCGAATTTTTTCCGAGCGATCCGCTGTTCCGATCTGCGCCTTTCGTTCGGCAGACATCTTTTTTTCCTCCGCTTGGCGGCGGGCGTCCACGAGCCGTGTTTTTAATATGGTCATCGCTTTCTCGCGGTTCTTCTGCTGTGATCTTCCCTCCTGACACGTGACAATAACGCCCGTCGGAACATGGATGAGGCGCACGGCTGTTTCTACCTTATTGACGTTTTGTCCTCCGGGACCGGACGAGCGGAAGAACTCAACCTTCACGTCCTCCGGGCGCACTTCAATGTCTACGTCTCTTGCCTCGGGAAGTACCGCAACAGATATGGTAGATGTGTGAATGCGGCCTATTTTTTCGGTATCGGGTACGCGCTGTACGCGATGCACTCCCGATTCATATTTAAGTTTTTGATACACGCCATCACCCTCAATTTCGGCAACAACCTCTTTATACCCGCCGATATCCGTTTGGGAGGCATCTATGAGATTAAATGACCACCCCTTTGTTGCGGCGAAATTTTTATACATCGTGAATAGTTCGCTCGCAAAAAGGGCCGCCTCCTGACCGCCCGCACCGGCGCGTATCTCAAGTATGATTTTTGATATGTCCTCGTCTGGGCTCGGATTCAGAAGCCCCGCAAGGGTTTTCCGGTGTTTTTCCATCTCCGTCCTTTTTCTGGGGAGCTCATCTTCTGCCATCGTCGCAATGTCGGAGTCGGGGGCTGCGGCAAGTTCTTCAAGTTCTTTCACTTCTTTTTCAGCATGTGTTACAGCATGCGCTTCTTTGATGATCTTTTCCAGTTTTGCAAGGCGCGGACCGAGCTCTTTATATTTTTCCGCATGAGAAACAAGGGCCGCCGATTCAAGTTCGGTCCTAAGGGTTTCGTATTCCTGTTGTACATCGGGAAGTTTCATGATGTGGTTCTATAATAAAAAATAGCGGCTCTCCAGCAAAAACGCACCCGAATAACGCCCATTCAGGGGATGCGTCGCTAAAAAGTCGCTACTGTTTCTTCTTTGCAAGCCGGCGCTTGAATTTCTCTATGCGGCCTGCCGCATCCACGAGGTTCGCTTTTCCGGTGTAGAAGGGATGGCACTGGGAGCAAATTTCAATATCCAGCTTCTCCTTGGTGGAGCCGACGGCAAACGAGTTCCCGCAAGAGCAGGAAACCTTCGATTTTTGGTGATATGTCGGGTGAATGCCTGTTTTCATGATTTTTGCATTTTAGCAGAAACATGCTTGGTATGCAAGGGGGCGGGACGCGCGGACGGTCAAATAATATTGACAAATAATAGTAAATAGTGTATAATATGGCATGGAAGAAATATATCTGTTCCGTGCGAGGAGGGGGCAGCATGAAAAGAGGACTTTTGGTTCTTCTGGTCCTTGGGGTACTTTTTCTCGCCTCTCCGGCGTTTGCCCAAAGAGGAGAGGGTGGAGTCATTCAGAAATATGGCGGTGCGTACGAGGGCGTTGTGGAAACGGATATGGGGTCCGGGGTGTACACTCTTGTGTGGGATGCCCGACCATTTTCAGGACACACAAACGCATGGGGGGGCGCGATCGCCGAATTTATACACAGGCACAGCGGTCGTCGGATCGTGGCAATAGTAGATGCCGATAGATGGAACAGTGGGGTATGGCTTGTGGGCGTGGTCATCATAACGGTTCCAGAGAGAGAGCAGTAGCGATGTCCACATGGGGTATGCCCGGCGGTGTTTCCGCCGGGCCTTGTATTTTCAGACATCTTCCGGGCATGGTGGGCCTCTTGCATCGTTTTCCGCAGTATGCTATTTTTCATTGGTGTATTTTATCGGCAATTAGGGCGGTATAGCGGTGTACGCAATATGGTAGATGCTACTGATCAGAAAATTGTGGAGGTGTACGACCCCGAAATTGAGGAGATGATGAAAGCGGGGGTGCACGTGGGGCATGCAAAAAGCAAGCGAAATCCGGCGATGGCGCCGTATGTATTTGCCGAGCGCCAAAGTTTTGAGATCATTGATCTTGTGAAGACCAAGGAAAAGCTCGCTGAAGCCCTTGAGAAAGTTCGTGCCACGGTCGCAGGAGGCGGCATGGTTCTTTTGGTTGGAACAAGGCCCGCGGCAAAAAAAGTGATAGAGGAGGCGGCCCGCGAAACGAAGATGCCCTATTGTACTCTCCGGTGGCTTGGGGGCACGCTTACCAATTTCAAAGTGATTTCAAAGCGCATAGAAACGATGGAACGGCTTGAGCGTGAAAAAGCATCGGGCGAGCTTGAGAAGTTCACCAAAAAAGAGCGTGCAAAAATTGACGAGGAGCTTCGTAATCTCCAGAAAAATTTTGACGGCCTTCGCCAGTTGAAAAAACTTCCCGATCTTACGTTCGTAGCAGACCTTGCGGATGACGTTCTTCCGGTTGCCGAGGCCCATCGCATGCACATTCCCGTGGTAGCGCTTTCCGATACAAACGCGAACCCGAAAGACGCCGAGTTCCCGATCCCGTCAAACGACGATGCATTGCCCGCGGTCCGATACATGGTCGGACGCGTGAAAGACGCTATCCTTTCTGGCAGGCAGGAGACGAACAAGAAAGAGGCATAGGTTTTGGAAGGGTTTTCATTTTCCTTACGTTCATCACGATATTTATTTTATGGCTGTATCCGCCGAACTCATTAAAAAGCTTCGCGACAAGACAGGTGCTTCTATCAATGAATGCAAGAAGGCGCTTGAGGAGTGCGCGGGTGATATGGAGAAGGCCATGAAGGCGCTTGAGAAGCGCTTGGGCGGGCTTGCCGGAAAGCGAACGGGCCGCGAAACGAAAGAGGGCGTGATTGATTCGTACATCCATTCAAACGGCAAAATAGGAGTGCTTTTGGAACTTTTTTCGGAGACGGACTTTGTGGCGCGAAATAGCGAGTTTAAAGCCCTTGCCCACGATCTTTCAATGCACATTGCCGCGGCCGCTCCCACATATGTTTCTTCTGAAGATGTTCCTGCTGACATAGTTCAGGAACAAAAGCAGGTATTCATGGCGGAAGTTACCGCCATGAATAAGCCCGCCGATATCGCCGCTACCATTGTTGAGGGAAAGCTCAAGGGTCATTTCGGAGCAATTTCACTTCTTTCACAGCCATACGTGAAGGATCCGTCTAAAACGGCCGGTGATGTGGTCCGTGAAATGATCGGTAAGATAGGGGAGAACATAAAAGTAGGCAGGTTCGCCCGTTTTGAGTTATAATAATATGCAGGCCTGGGCGCCAGGATTGGCAGAGAGAGATACTAAACCCGCTCTGCGGGTTTCCGCGTTTTTATGATAGACATCATACTTGCGACAACGACGGTCATCAGTTTTGGTTGCATCGCATATATGGTATCCAGAAAGATGCCGTTGCTTTTAGCGGTTCCGGAAAATCTTATCAGCGAGTCGTTCGTTATTAGGCCCTCAAAGGCCAAGGTGGTGTGGGACCATATTGCCGAATGGTTTCTAGAGAAACATTATATCATATGGGGACTGTTCTTTCTTGAGGGATTATTTCGTGCATTTCACATGATATTCGGAAGCATTGATTGGATCTTCTACTCTTTGTATAAAAAGGTAGGTGCGAAAAAAGCACAATACATTTCACATAGCGAATCAGGATACTGGAAGTATCCCGCACATTGGCGGCGGGCGTCGGAGAAAAAGAGCGAAGTAGCAGAAAATATTTCCGAAGAGTTGCCGTTTGTTGATAGCATTGCGCCGCGATAGTAGCCAACGGACTAGCGCGTCCCGTTATAAGTGCCGGGGTAGCTCAGTGGCAGAGCAACTGTTTCTTGTCCTCCCGCCTTCGCCACCTTAGCTCAGCGGGTGAGGAGCAACGGGGTTGCTCCGAACGGGCATTGCGAGCACGAGCGAAGCGAGAGCGGAGCACTATGCCCCGGAAGAGCGGCGCAGCCGATGTCGCTGGGCGCAAAACCGAATATGCCACCTTAGCTCAGCGGCAGAGCAACGCTTTTGTAAAGCGTGGGTCCCCGGTTCAAATCCGGGAGGTGGCTTCGGGGATTGAAAAGGCAAGACGGTCAAAATAGAATTTTTCACAACAAACTTTTTATTTGCGTGGGTGGGCGAAAGCGGACGAGCTTTCGCGGGCATTGCGAGCACGAGCGAAGCGAGAGCGGAGCACTATGCCCTGGGAGAGCAGCAGAGCTGCTACCACCCACGGCACACGCAGTGTTCCTCACAACAAACTTTTTATTTGCGTGGGTGGTAGAGCGGTCAAATACACCGCGCTGTAGACGCGGCGCCCTTTGGGCTACGGGGGTTCGAATCCCTCCCCACGCACCAAAATCTGACTTTCAGAAAATTGACCGACTTTTTCGTTGGCGGCGCACAGCGCCGCCCATGCGTTTTCTCCCAACAAATCCTCTCCGCTCGGCGCGGTGAGGCGCGTCTCGCGGTTGGCCAAGACGAGGTTCGTCTCCCGTGCGATTTTAATTCTGTCTCGGTGGAGTCGCTTGCAAACGCATTTATTAGTCGGTCTTGTTCATATCGCGGGTGACCTGTGGTATTATGGAATTGCTGAACGACCAAAGCGTTCAATTATCAATTAAATACGCATTTATATGGCAAAAGTAACTATGTATTCAACCCCATCGTGCGTGTATTGTAGCATGTCAAAGGCGTTTTTTAAGGAGCATAATATCTCTTATGACGAGCACAATGTTGCAGAGGATGCGGCTGCCCGCGACGAAATGGTCAAAAAGTCGGGCCAGCTCGGCGTGCCCGTAATAGATATTGATGGAAAAATAATTGTCGGTTTTGATAAGCAGAAACTCTCCGAATTGCTTGGCGTGTAAAGAGTGATAATTCGTTGCGATCTCCACACCCTGCCGAAAGAGCGGGGTGTGTGCTAATATGACGGTGTACGACCGTAGCTCGTCATGTATGGGGAACGAAACATTCCAGAAAAACGCATCGGCGCTTCCGACAGTACTCGTTGTTTTTGGGGCGACGGGGGATTTGATGCGCAAAAAACTTGTTCCGGCGCTGTATCATCTCCACCAAAAAAACAAACTCGGTGATCGGTTTAAAATTGTCGGATATGCAAGACGGCTTCTTACTACGGAAGAATTCCGAAGACAGATCGCCGCGGTACTTCGTGAACGGGGAATAGTAGAGGCGGAGTATCCGCCGTTCCTTCTTCGGTTTTCCTACATACAGGGAACTTTTGAGAATGGAGACGATTATGCGGCGCTTGCGTCAGGACTTCGCGAGATAGATGACACGTGGGGGGTGTGCACGTCAAAGCTTTTTTATTGTGCCGTTCCGCCTGCCTTCTATCGCGTCATTTTTGAGCACCTTTCGGCATCCGGCCTTACGAAGCCCTGTGGGTCGGATGAAGGGTGGACACGGGTATTGGTGGAAAAACCGTTTGGCACCGACGCCGATACTGCGCAAAAACTTGACGAGCTTCTGGGCCGGCTTTTCAAGGAGGTTCAGATTTATCGCATTGACCATTATTTGGCGAAGGAAATGTTGCAAAACATTCTGTCGTTCCGGTTCTCCAACAATCTTTTTGAGCACAACTGGTCCAAGGATTCCATTGAGCGCATTGATATCACATTGTGGGAGCGCATTGGCGTTGAGGAGCGGGGAGCATTGTACGACGGGCTCGGAGCGCTTCGTGATGTTGGGCAAAATCATATTCTGCAAATGCTGGCGCTTGTCACCATGGAACTTCCCGAGGCGTTCACCGCAGATGCCGTTCGTAAAGAGCGCCATGCGTTACTTGCGACGCTGGTCGCCCCTGACGAGGATCACGCGGCAACCGGGGTATTTCGTGCCCAGTATGGGGGATACGGTGCCATACCGGGAGTTGCATCCGGATCAAAAACCGAGACCTACTTTAAGATCCGCACGGAGATTTCGTCTCCCCGCTGGGCAGGTGTTCCCATAACCCTTGAGGCCGGCAAGCGTATGGGGAAAAATCTGAAAGAGATCATTGTCACCTTCAAACATTCCGAGCCATGCCTGTGTCCGCAGGGGACGCACTATAAGAACAAGGTGTATTTTACGTTGGAACCGGAAGAGCGGATCATCATTCGTTTTTGGGCGAAAAGGCCCGGTCTTGAACGCGAGATGGAGGAGCGGACATTTGATTTTCTTCTGCGGGACGCCCAAAAGAAATTGCAGTATGTGGAGGAGTATGAGAAACTTCTTTCTGACTGCATCACTGGGGATCAGATGCTGTATGTTTCAACGGCAGAGGTTAAGGCCATGTGGCGCTTTACCGACCCGATCGTACGCATGTGGCAGAAGAATATAGTCCCCTTGAAGATATATCAGCCCGATACTCATGCCTTTGCCGCCGGGGACATGCTCCTGAACGGTGAAGATGTGGCAGCGCCCGTTAAAAAAGAGTTGGGAATCGTCGGGCTCGGGAAAATGGGAAAAGAAATGGCGGCGCGCCTCTCTGAACGCGGATGGGCGGTGCATGCGTTTGATGCGCGGCGCGAAGTAATGACTGATGCGGCAGAACATGGCATTCGCACCTATAAAAGTATGGAAGAGTTCGCAACGGGGCTCGCTCGTCCCCGTCGGGTGTGGATTATGGTAGCGCCCGCCAAAGCAGTTGATGAGGTTTTGTTTGCGAAAGACGGACTCTATGCGTTTCTTGAAAGGGGGGATGCCATTATTGATGGTGGAAATTCTTTTTTTGAAGAGTCGGTGCGGCGCGCAAAAAAATTCAGTAAGCGCGGCATTCATTTTTTTGACGTAGGAGTGTCGGGCGGACCGCATGGCGCGAGAAATGGGGCGGTACTTTTTGTCGGCGGGGACTCTGGCGCATACGGAAATGTTGAGGAAATATTTCGCGAGCTCGCGTTACCCGATGGGTATGGGTACATGGGGAAAAGCGGCGCCGGGCACTTCGTGAAAATGGTGCATAACGGCATAGAGTACGGCATGATGCAGTCCATCGCCGAAGGTTTTTCTCTTCTGAAACGATCACCCTATCGCCTGCAACTTTCTGACGTCGCGGCGTTATATGATAGTGGCAGTGTCATTCAATCCCGGCTTGTTGGGTGGCTCAAAAAGGCCTATAAAGAATATGGCGGTGACTTGAAAG
>MHQW01000010.1:501-5182 GCA_001820785.1 Candidatus Sungbacteria bacterium RIFCSPLOWO2_02_FULL_51_17 | reverse complement strand
GAAGGGGAATGGATGGTGCGTACGGCGAAAAAAATGAAGATACCCGTAGCCGTGATCAACGACGCGTTACGTTTCCGCGTGCGTTCGGAAAAGCACCCGAGCTACACAGGCAAGATCTTGTCAGCGCTTCGTAACCAATTCGGCGGACATTCCACACAATGATATCCCGGGGCATGGCGGGAATGCATAAAAAACCAGGATTCAGAGAAATAAGAAAAAACTCCACCGTAAGTGGAGATGCTGCTAGGGAAAACTTATTTTTATTAAGCAGCTAAAACAGGCGATTATGGTTATTGCTGTGGCGACATATGCGACTGGAATGGAGATAAGGGTCCAACGAACAACATATGAGATTCTGTGTCGCCAGAGAGACATCCCAATACCGAATGCAATGGGTAGGAAGGCGATAAACCAGAATTTCATATAGAAAATGGGAGTAGCAAAAAGGACAATAAGAAGAAAGGTTAATATATCACCCATTTTCGAACTCTGTACTAATGCTTAAGGTCCTGATGCGGAGATTAGCACAGCGGTGTGTGAAAAGCAAGATTTCTGAACGGCTATGCTAAGAAATATATGTTTGGGAGGAGGCGGGATTGGAGCTATTAACGACGCTATTCCCAAGTGAAACGTACTACTCAAAAATATAGTATATGCGTGCGGGTCAATACACAGAGTATTGTAAACCATATTTTCAGGAGGGAAAAAAGAAAAAGGCTGAGTCCGTGGACTAGCCCAGTAGTGCTCTTTTTCCCGCCTTTGTCATGCGGAAAGAAAAAACTTTGCATTGTTCGTCGCCTGCGCTACTATCGTTGTAGAGCCATCCCCGGTCTACCGCCCAAGCCACACAGGCAGCAAGGAACTTTTGGCCGCGCATATTATTATCAAGGACAACAAAGTCGGCTCGCCCATCCTTAAATGCGCGGGTGAGTGAGGTTCTAAATTCTTTCGCGTCATACCCGGTAATGGAACCACGTCCCCAACCGATGATATCAGGTTCGCTCGCCAAGTTCTTCTTAAAGAAAAAGTTCTGCGATTAAGATACGCTACATCCTTATGATAGTCAATACGTAACAAATATAGTGCAAGATGGGGGCTACAGAACGCAAGAAATGCCATAATCATTATCACATGCGCTCATCCCGTATGTTCTCTCTATGGTGCAAGATGCAATTAAAAAATTTCCAACCCAGTTCTCATTTCAACCGGTCGTAGAAAACGGACCACTCGGCGCGTATGACCAATTTATCGTTTGTGGCATGGGAGGGTCGCACTTGGCCGGGGATCTGTTAAAAATGATACGGCCGGAACGAACTCTGGCGGTGCATAGCGATTACGGCCTTCCTCCTATTTCCGAGCAAGAGATCGCGCGAACGCTTGTTATCGCAAGTTCATATTCCGGCAATACGGAAGAGACGCTTGATAGTTATAATGCCGCGCGCACCCGTGGAATGGCGGTTGCCGTCATATCAACCGGAGGAGCGCTTCTTCAGAAAGCACAGCAGGATGGAGTCCCATACGTCCGTCTTCCCGATACCGGCATTCAGCCGCGACAAGCCCTTGGATTCGGCATGCGGGCGCTTTTTGCCTTAATGGGAGACGGGGAGGCGCTCGCAAAGTCAGAAACACTTACAACATCGCTCAACGCAGAGGCGCTTGAGGCGCCAGGTAAAGAGCTTGCTCTTCGCATGCGGGGTTTTGTTCCCGTCATCTATTCCTCTTGGCGAAATAGCGCGCTTGCATACAACTGGAAAATAAAATTCAACGAGACGGGAAAGATTCCGGCGTTTTATAACGTTCTTCCCGAATTGAATCATAACGAGATGACGGGGTTTGATGTGCGGGAGGGCACCCGAGCGCTTTCACAGAAATTTTATTTTGTCTTTCTGAAAGACACCGCCGATCGTCCGCGAACGCAAAAGCGCATGGCTGTTCTTGAGCGGCTCTATCGGGAGCGCGGCCTTTTAGTTGAGGTGATGCCGCTTGCAGGAGAGAATGATCTCTTAAAGATGTTCTCGTCGTTAGTGCTTGCCGATTGGGCGGCGTATCACACGGCATTGGGATACGGTGCTGAACCGGAGCAGGTGCCGATGGTTGAGGAGTTTAAGAAGCTGATACTTGGATAGAGCTCGTACCAATAAAACGCATGAACATTGTATTTGATATCGGAGGCACGAATACGCGCATAGCCGCCGTGAAGGAAGGGGCTGATGCATTTGAAAAGCCAAGAATTTTTCATACCCCTGAAAAATTTGAGGAAGCAATGACGCTCTTTGGGAGCGTTGCGCGCGAACTTTCCGGTGGAACCATTGAACGCGCCGTTGGTGGTGCTGCTGGTCCCATGACCAAGGACAAGACGAGATTATTGCAATCGCATCTTTCAGATTGGATTGGGAAACCCTTGCGAGAGGGTCTCGCAACAGCATTCGGCGCGCCGGTCCGGCTAGAAAACGATTCTGCGCTTGTGGGGCTTGGCGAGGCACGGTATGGCGCGGGGCGCACATTTCCCATTGTTGTGTACATTACGGTCTCCACCGGTGTGGGAGGTGCGCGCATTGTGGATGGGGCAATAGACAGAAATTCTTTCGGATTTGAACCGGGGCATCAGATCGTATGCGCCGCCGGGGGCGCGAAGTGTTCCACATGCGGCGTCAATGGACATCTGGAGGCATATGTTTCCGGCAAGGCATTTAGGAAAAATTATTTGCGCGAACCCAATGAGATTACCGATCCGTTAGTGTGGGAGGAGGCGGCAGTATGGCTTGCATACGGCGTACACAACGCGGTCGTCCACTGGTCGCCAGATGTTATCGTTCTCGGCGGAAAGATGATTACCGCGCCGCATCAAATAGATGTTGAGCGGGTTCGGGAACACCTTAAGGAAACTCTTACATTTTTTGATGGTATGCCCGAGGTGCGAAAAGCGGAGCTCGGCGATTTTGGAGGACTGTATGGAGGGATGGCGCTTTTGAAGGAGCGCTCATAGAAGTAATTTTTGTTAAATAAGAAAAAACGGCCTTAATGCCGTTTTTTCTTATTTCACGCCACATCTGTGAATAACCTTATTCAGCATTATAAAAACGGCTTAAATAAATGCTTTTTAAACTCTCGTCAAAAAGCACTAGTGAGTAAAAATGTTGTATTATCCTATAAAGTGGTATAGAATTAAACTGTTGTGGGGAATTGTGGATGATTCTGTGGATAACTCTGGGAAACTGTGAATAACCAATATTTCCAAACTTGAGGTATCAAACCTTCTTTTTTCAGATAACAGATGGCACGCGATATGTTCATCGGCGAATATCAACACACAATTGATGGCAAGGGGAGGATTGCGCTGCCCGCAAAGTTCCGCAAGGTTCTGGAGGAGCGGGGTGTTGTCATTACGAGAGGACTGGATTCATGTTTATTTTTATATCCGGAACATGAATGGGCAAAAGAAGCGGAGAAACTTACAAAGCTTCCGATGGCGCAGGCACATTCACGGGCATTCGCGCGACACATTCTTGGGGGCGCCAGTACATCCGATGTAGATGCTCAGGGGAGGATCTTGGTCCCTGATTATTTGCGAAAGTACGCGGGACTTGGGACGCGGGCCGTGGTAGTGGGGTTATATAACCGTATTGAAATATGGAGCGAGGTAAAATGGGGCGATTACCGATTGAATATGGAAAAGCATACTGATGAGATAGCCGAGAAACTGGGGGAACTCGGACTCTATTAATCCAATGCATGTACCTGTATTGGTAGAGGAAGTAGTAACAGCACTTGATCCAAGGCCCGGCAAACGTTTCATAGATGCGACGTTTGGCGATGGGGGACACGCGCGGGCCATCGCCGAGATGGTGCTGCCCGGTGGCATGGTGCTCGGGATTGATTGGGACCCCCAGCAGGTGTTAAAGCATAAGGATCGCGTAGAGAAACACATACGAGTCATAGAAGAAAATTATGCGAACATTGAACGTGTTGCTAGACAATATCATGTTTATCCGGCTGATGGAGTCATTTTTGATCTCGGCTTCAGTGTGTTTCATATTGAGCATTCGGGGAAAGGGTTTAGTTTCCGGAAAGACGAACCGCTCATCATGCGGTATGCTTCCGCCGAAAAGGGTCTGACGGCCAGCGACATCGTGAACGAGTGGAGTGAAAAAGAACTTGAGCGCATATTTCAGGAATTCGGCGAAGAACGGTATGCCGGGCGCATAGCGCGCGCACTATGCGAGACACGAAAGAAAAAACCGTTTCGGACGACAGCCCAACTTGCCGATGCGATCATGCGCGCAACACCTGCTGCCGCGCGCACCATGCGCATTCATCCGGCGACCAGAACATTTCAGGCGCTTCGCATCGTGGTGAATAACGAGTTCGGAAACATGAAAAAGGGGATCGCGGGGGCCTACAATGTCCTCGGGTCCGGCGGAAGGATTGTGGTCATCACGTTTCATTCGCTGGAGGACCGCATCGTAAAGGAGTTATTTCGGGCGATGTGCGCGGAAGGTAAGATGCGTCTCGTAAATAAAAAGGTCATCATGCCGCAACGAGGCGAGGTCGTAAGAAATCCGCGCGCACGTTCCGCAAAACTGCGCATCGCAGAAAAAATATGACAACGGCGCTTCACACAATACATGCACTCCGCCTTTTATGCGCCGGTACACTACGCGCGCTGTGGTTCGGGCGGACT
>MHQW01000010.1:0-483 GCA_001820785.1 Candidatus Sungbacteria bacterium RIFCSPLOWO2_02_FULL_51_17 | reverse complement strand
GCCGCAACGCTTGGAAGGATGCTTGTCGTGAGCGGTGTTTTTTTTGCTGCGGCATATATCGTGGCCGGGCACGTGACGCTCTACGAAGGTGGCAGATTTTCAGAACTTCAGGCTGATATGCGCCGGCAACAGCTGCTGCGGGCAGAGAATGAAAGGGTTTTGACCGATCTCCGGTCCGCGCGCGCCATTCGCGGTGCAGGGGGCGAGGGTGGTTTGGTTGATGTTTCGGCAATTCGGTATGTAGAGAGCGCAAGCGTCGTGGCAGATGCGAGAATGGTCGGTAGGGCGAATTGATTGAAAATGTTCAGTCTTTTCCAGTCAACATATGATCCCCACATTGGCGTCGTCACTTTCTGAAAGATTTAAATAATTCCTGCTTAGCTTTCTGCATCATTCAGTCTTTTCCAGTCAACATATGATCCCCACATTGGCGTCGTCACTTTCTGAAAGATTTAAATAATTCCTGCTTAGCTTTCTGCATCA
>MHQW01000009.1 GCA_001820785.1 Candidatus Sungbacteria bacterium RIFCSPLOWO2_02_FULL_51_17 | reverse complement strand
GGTCCTGCGACTCGTGCCAAGCTCAACGAGGTGTTCGGAAGGTAACATGCGCGCAAAAAACCGTCCTGCGTTATGCGGGGCGGTTTTTGTGTGGGCCGCAAGTAGGAAAGAGTGGCGGAAAATGTTTTAATAATGGTAGGGAATAAGGATGCCCACGCACATATATGTACAACCCGACAAAACCATACAAAAAAGAAATTTTGCGGTTGATAGAACGGACGTGGAAGTCGCCGTATGTTGATGTGATGCCGGGGCTTTACCCCGTCATACGCAAAAAATTTTCGTATCCCGAGATACACCATACCGATGGCATCGGAACGAAGGGCATCTATCATTGGCAACGGCGGACATTTCGGCATGCTGTCATGGATGCGCTTGCGATGAACCTGAACGATCTTGCAATGGTGGGTGCTATCCCGTATGCGTTTCAAAATCACATCGTGCTTCCCAAGGATGATCCTTTGGCGATCATTGAGATCGTGACAGCGCTTGCGCATGAGGCACGGCGGCGGAAGATCGCCATGACGGGAGGGGAGACATCTATCCATGAAGGAGCCGACGGTCTTGATATCAGCATCACCGTTTCAGGGTTTCTTCCTGCTAGTCGGAAAAATATGTGTCGCACTGGTGATGTGCTTATCGGCCTAAAAAGCGGAGGGCTTCATGCAAATGGCATGACAAAGGTGCGGAGTATTTTTTCCGGAGCATGGCGCAGGGAATGTACCGAGCCGACCGTGATATACGCGGATCTGATTATGCCGCTTCTTGCGCGCTACGATATTCATGGCATGATGCATATCACGGGGGGAGCTTTTACAAAGCTTAAGGATATTCTAGGCCCTCACGATGCCTACATTGAGCACTCAAAACAATTGATGCCGCAGAAGATATTTCAGGACATTCGCAAGCATGGTATTTCTAATGATGAGATGTACTCAACATTCAATTGCGGCATAGGATATGTCCTATCAGTAGCTCCCAAGACCGCGTACAAGATCCTTAGGCGTTTGCCGAATGCCGGTAGTATCGGGATGGTCACGGCCGGAAGCGGGATCGTTCGGATACGTTCGGCATTTGACGGAGCGCATGTTGAGCTCTAAGAATTTCTCATTATGCACACCAGATACGTGATGCGGATTGTTGTGTTTGCCCTTGTGGGAATGGCGATCGTGGGATGCCTTGTGGTGTATGGGCGGCTTTTCGGCGCACCACAAGGAGGTGCGCCCTTGGAACTGTTCATTGTTGCGCGGGATGCGTCGTATGGTGATACGGTGGAACGGCTTTTGGCGCATGGGTTCATACGGAGTCGGTGGGCGCTTGACGTTGCGCTCGGCTCCCGTGGCGTACCCGTGATCACGTCGGGAGGGTATAGCATTTCACCCTCATTTGATGCATGGGACATGGCAGATGTATTTTCCTCGGGTCCTACCCTTGTATGGGTCATTATTCCCGAGGGACTTCGGAAGGAGGAGACGGCGGACATTCTGTCGCGTGAGCTTGCCTGGGACAAAAAAGCGCGTGATGCATGGGTCGCAACCTATACATCTACCAAGCAGGAATATATAGAAGGGGTGTATTTTCCTGATACCTATCTTATACCAAAAAATGAGCAGCCCGAGGAGGTCGCTTTACGCCTCCAGAGGCGATTTGAGGAGATATTTGCTGAATACGCCAAGGAGGCGCGCGCTCAAAATATTAAGTGGGATACGGTGATCAAGATTGCCTCCCTTATTCAGCGTGAGGCGGCAGGTAGCGAAGATATGCCGCTTATTGCCGGCGTCCTGTGGAATCGCCTAGCAAAAGGTATGAAGTTAGACATAGATGCGACTGTTCAATACGCCCGTGGGCACACGGGGAGCGGGTGGTGGGCGCCTATTACACCGCAGGACAAAAGCATTGATTCTCCCTATAACACCTACCGTTATAAAGGACTTCCCCCACATCCGATCGCAAGTCCCGGGCGCGCCGCAATAGAGGCGGTTCTACATTCTGCGGAAACAGATTGTGTATACTATTTGCATGATGCGCTAAAACGCATACATTGCGCGGTAACGTACGAGGAGCACAAGAAAAACATAGAGAAGTATTTGTAAGGCATGGGCCTACAATGTGGAAGGGCATGGTGGGGCCAGTTGGGCACCGGTTGGGGCCCTGTTGTCCAGTTGCCGCCGAGCATCTTGATCTTGATAATTATACAGAGACGTGCTATAATACTTTCAGACATACTGACCATGTGCCCATGAGCTCTTGGGAAACCGCCCGCCATCATGTCGTCTCATGCCTTCCCGTTGTGGAGGCGCGCCGGGCAAATCAGTATTTTGGCAAGTTCTTTCCTGATACGGCATACGCTCGCTTTGGGTACCGGTTTGCATCGCGTAACGCCGCGCCGGGGTTGGGGCCTACGTTTGTTTCGGCGGCATTTGAACTTGACAGTGAGCCGTCCGGTGAAACATATGTGGGACTCTCGGTGGTGACCGCGGGCCGGGCGCTGTTTCTTTGTGAGCGCACTATCTACGACGAGCCGATTGTTTTCAATCCGCTGTTTCCCGCTTTCTATTTTTGGTGGGACAAGATCGGCACGAGTGACACGGCCGCCCTTACATTTGTGCGCGTTGATCTTTCACGCGAAGCATTCATCAATTATGAAGGTCCGATGCTGGCAGAAAGCATGCGCCAGGGAGACGACGAGCGCCTTTCGGCTATGCCGCATACCCTTTCCGGGATGCACGAGATCCTCACACAGCGCTTTATCCGTATCATACGTTTTGAAGAGCATGCCACAGCGCTTCTTGCGATCTCGGAGTTGGAACTTTTTTCTAAGGTATGCGGGGCTTTGCAGTCATAACACGGTCATGGTCGCCTCTCCTATCATCCGTATCCGGGTGCGTGGTCGGGCGATTTTTTCTATGGAAGATTCCTACTCCCCGTTCTCCAGTTTTAGCAGGTTGTTGTGGGGTTTAGAGTATATTTTTTGCAGGAATATCTCATAGAAATCGTTGGGAAAGTGTGGTACGATAGATGTCGTGGCGCGTGTTCGATACCCCTCTTGTTACAGTAATAATGCGCCAAAAGAGCGATAAATCACATGTTCACCGAAGCCGTTAGGGACCTTCTTGCAAGATACAAAGCATATGATGCCATAAAGCAGCCGCCGGAGACGGTGGCGCGGATTCATGTTGACGAGATAGCTGCAAAGTTCGCTAAGGCCTACGAACAGGTTCGGAATGTCATTGACTATCGGGAGGAG
The DNA here is from genome assembly GCA_001820785.1 of Candidatus Sungbacteria bacterium RIFCSPLOWO2_02_FULL_51_17. GTDB lineage: Bacteria > Patescibacteriota > Minisyncoccia > Sungbacterales > GWA2-42-14 > 2-01-FULL-51-34. The sequence goes on along the minus strand of MHQW01000009.1, from coordinate 24,041 downwards.
CATCTGTTACGTCAGCGGAGCATTCTACGGGCGATACAGCGTGGCGTGTTAGTGCATGGCGGCAAATCGGAGATGGCCTCGCGTCTTATACGGGAAATGATACGGTCCGGTCATTTTTCAAATGACCGCATACCGGAGGAAAAGATCTCACAAGTTCAACGCCTGGTAGACAACCTTCTTTTTTTACTGGAGTTGGTGCGCGCCGGGCGGTTCGCGCAGAAAAACGAACTTTCCATGTGGCTCATGAGCATCACGGCATCTGCCGTGGAGGAGTGCATTGATCCGCCATGGAAGGATCGCGCGGCATCCGCGGCGATGCTTGCGTGTCTTACCGAGGGATTGGTGATAACTGGTGAGCGCGTGTCCGATCGCGATAAGGAAGTTCAGCTTTTCATCGCTGTTCAGCGGGCGTTGTTACGCGTTGATGTGGACCAGCTTTCATACCGCTTGCTGACATTTCTCTATCCGCGCTGGGAAGATTTTTCTCGGAGTGAGCTTGAAGAGTTTGCCGAGGGCCTTCTTTCCACGAAACGCCTCCTTGATCTTACGATGGCGCATCCGCTCGGTTCATATTTTTTTAAACTATGCAACCAATACAATACGGTATTTCTGCTGTTGGGAGACGTTGCGTTTGCCAAGAAGAGCGCTCCCGACGTTGTGGAGGCGGTATGTGCCGATGAGTCGGCGCTTTTTTCCGCAGTGCGCGAGGCGTACCAAAAACGATACACCCAACAGCGACAGCGCTTGCGGCGGCTCGCTTTCTTCAGCGTTATCTCGCTTTTCGTATCCAAAGTGATCGTTGCGCTTGCCATAGAGATCCCAATTGATACGTACGTTACTCATAGTTTTTCGCTTGAAAATACCATCATCAATCTTCTGTTTCCGCCGCTCTTGATGGTGTTTATCATCGGTTTTATCCGGATGCCAACGGCCGCGAACATTGAGCTGGTGCTTGCCGAGGTGCGGGCCGCCGTGTATCGGGGTGCCCAAAAAAAATATCTCCTTGCAATACCGGAGCGGAAAAAACCCTTCATTCAAACCATGGTGCGCATCTTTTTTATCGTCGTCTCTCTTCTGGTTCTTTTGGGCGTCTGGATGATATTGCAGGGTCTGCACTTCAGTATTGCGAGTGCCGCGGTGTTCGTTCTTTTTACTTCTATCGTTGCCGCAACGGGCGTTCGGGTGCATAATCGCGCGCAGGATATCAGCCTGGAGCAGGCGCGGGCGTCCTTGCGGACGTTCGCATGGGACCTTATTGTCATGCCGTTCGTAAGTATCGGGCAGGTGACCATCGCGGGGTTGAGTAAATTTAAAATATTAGTCCTCTTGTTTGATCTTATTGACGCGCCATTTCAGGTGTTTGTGCTTTTTGTAGAAAATTTTAATATGTTTCTTCGCAGTAAAAAAGATGAGTTATATTAAGCCCGCATCCGGCCGCACGGGGGATCGGTGCGCGCGCTCGGTTATCGCAGTATGAATACCTTCTGGTACGATCGTATATCGTTGAAGCACTATATCGGCATATCTATTCTGCTCTTGGTGGTATTTGCCATCACACTTTTTGCCATGGGCCACGTTCTTATCTGTGAGTGCGGATATGTGAAATTGTGGCACGGGGTTACACATAGTTCCCAAAATTCCCAACATATCTCTGATTGGTACACATTTTCGCATATTATCCATGGGTTTGCGTTTTATGGATTACTATGGCTTTTCGGCCGCCGTTTGCCGATCGGACTTCGTCTGGCGCTTGCAATTTTTGCGGAAGCATCGTGGGAGATATTTGAAAATAGCGATTTTATCATCAATAGATACCGTGAGGCGACCATCTCTCTTGATTATTATGGAGATTCAATACTGAATTCCGTTGCCGACGTGATATGGATGGTTGTCGGGTTTGTTGCGGCGCGCCGACTTCCCATGTGGTCCATACTTGCGCTTACGGCCCTGATGGAAGTTTTTGTGGGTTATTGGATTCGCGACAACCTATTGCTTAACATTGTTATGTTGTTGTATCCGTTTGAAGCGGTATTGCGCTGGCAGGCAGGCGGATAACGATGCCATTTTTTGTTGTCGGAGTTTTTGTGTGCATGGCGAGCGCTTGTTATTCGCGCTGTGGGGAGTATACTTGAGGGCGTTGTATTTCCTATGAATCAGCACCAAACACAAGAGGCGTCGGGATTTTACGGGCTTGGTTTGGCGCCGGCCCTTCTTGATATACTGGCGCGCCTTCGCTATGTGCGACCGACTCCCATTCAACAGAAAGCCATTCCCGTTGCTATGGAAGGGAAGGATGTTGTCGGGATCGCCCAAACGGGAACCGGAAAAACACTCGCGTTCGGGCTTCCCATGATACAGCGCCTTGCGCAGACAAAAGGCCGTGGGCTTGTAGTACTGCCGACGCGTGAACTGGCGCTTCAGGTGGACGAGGTGTTCCAGAAGATCGGCCGCGGGCTTGGTCTGCGGACCGCCGTTCTTATCGGCGGGTTATCACTCGGCCCACAGGTGCACGCCATCTCAAAAAATCCCCACGTGATCATTGCGACCCCAGGGCGCCTTATTGATCACATGAACCAAAAAAATGTTCGCCTTGATGGGATCACGGTGCTGGTGCTTGATGAGGCGGATCGCATGCTTGATATGGGTTTTATGCCCCAAATTCAGAAAATTCTTTCCGCTCTTCCCAAAAACCGCCAAACCATGCTTTTCTCCGCGACAATGCCCTCCGAGATCATGCGGATCGCCTCCGGACACATGAAGCTTCCGATACGGGTGGAGATAGCGCCCGCGGGGTCTACGGCGGAACGGGTGACTCAGGAGCTTTTCATTGTGGCAAAGGACAAAAAAATAAACCTATTGGCAAAAGTTCTTGAGACCCACAATGGCTCCACGCTGGTGTTTTCGCGAACCAAGCATGGTGCGAAGCGGATCACGCGGCAATTAAAATCGCTCGGACTTTCTGCGGCAGAGATTCACTCAAATAAATCCCTGAATCAGCGGCGGGAGGCGCTGGATGGGTTTAAGACCGGAAAATATCGGGTGCTTGTCGCAACCGACATCGCATCGCGCGGCATTGACGTGATGGGCATTGAACTTGTGGTCAACTTTGATCTTCCCTCAACATCCGACGATTATGTGCATCGTATCGGGCGAACTGCGCGCGCGGGCGCCGGTGGGCACGCCATTACATTCGCAATGCCGGATGAACAGCACGAAGTTCGCGCAATTGAGCGGCTTATCAGAAAACCATTACCGATATCAAAGTTGCCGGAAGTCCTTCCGCATATCCCTGCCCCCACCTTACCAGCGTTTCGTGAGGACCGGGGTGCCTATCCGCGGCGCGGTGGAAGGCCATTTCATCAGCGTTCGCGCGGCGGGCAGGGCATGGGTCGGAGGCGCTAAGCCGAAATGATCATGAGAGCGTATGGAGGGAATACATGAAAATCAGTCGGGTGCGTTTGTAACGAAAGAGCATCCGGTGCCGGACAATCGGCGCGAGGCCGATGTTGCGCGGGGAGAGTTACCGGAGCATCTACAGAGCGCCGCACATACCATTGCGCTGCTTTCTCGTATTGATATATATGATAGGGCAGGGCGCACCATATTCAGCGGCGCTCCGGCGGAGTTTAGGGAGCGATGCTATCGTGAGGGATTCGGATCGTGGGAAGAACTCGGCGGGATACAGGGGCCAGACAAAAAAAGCATTATACGATTTGGCGCTCGCGATGGCGATGGATTTGTTGATAGGATGTACGCCGATGTCATATTTCACCGAATTGCGACATATATCCGCGAGGCAGATGATGGCACGAAGCTTCAGGAGTTGGAACAGAAGATGGCGGGAAGCACAGAGGGTCCCGATGTGGTGGAAGCGGGCGAGAAAGGAGCCGGCTTAAGCGATGGAGAAATGAAAGGGCTTACTCAAGAGGCGGGTGAGTTCATCCGCACCTATGAACCGGAGGTATTCGGTGTTCTTAAAGCCGATAGATATGATGGCATTGAAATGAAGATCGCCCGCGATGGTGTTAATCCGGAGGTCGGCAGGCGTTTTCAGGCGCATGGCATTGCAAAGGGTAGTATCGGATCTCAACTGAGGTCACTGAACGAACTTCTTACGCATGGGATTGATCCGGAGAGGCCGTTTTATACGACGGAACTTCGGATGACCGATGAGGACGAGGAGCTTGCGGCGGGCGCCGTCGGGGCTTCGGGGCCGTATGATACCGGAAGCTTTATCGTCATATCTCATCCAGACAAACCGATCAAAGACGGGATCGCAGGCGTCGTAGTCAACGAGCATTTCTATGATGCAATTCCGGTGCTTCAAAAGAAATTTCCCGGTGTGAAATTTATCAAGGCATCCGAATTGCCGATCGCGGTAGAGGCACTGACACGACCATAGTTGGCGTCTTGGGGCTTTTGTCTTAACTTTTTGTGGAAAAACTTGTATAATTAATAACAGAGGGTATCTTGATCATATAGTATTTACAACGTATAGTAACTCACTTTTATGGCGTTTGAACTAGATGAAGGAAAAATGAGGAGCATGCTTTATGGGAAGGAGGGAGGTCAGAAGGGGGGGGGGTGGAGAGCGAATGCCGTACATAGATTTTGAGGAGCTTCTCAGAGGTATTGATCCCGGATCTGTTTTTTGGAAGCGAAACTCTGACGGCACCAGGGCTCTAGCGGAGCTTGTTTGGAAACTTCGCAATAAACTTTTTGAATACGACACATTATTAAGCGATGATGCGAGTGGCCGCATCCCCACACTTTTTCTTAGAGAGATGGCGGTTCAGATGCGGAAGAATAGCAAAGACACAAAACGTGAAGCGCCCAACACCTACTTTGTTTCCGGCGGGCGGCATGGAATGCAGCACGTTTTTAATTCGGTGGCAAATTTTATAAAAAGTAAGCCACATATCGGGAAAACCTTACTTGTAACAGAGTTTATTTCAAGCGGGCGAAGCATTCTAGAACTCATTAAAATTTTAGAACAGGAGGGTATTAACTTTGATGTTGCCGCTCCTTCGGTTGAGGAGCGCCCCGAGTATTATTCGCCCGCGCTCACCAAGCGCATGATATATGGTGCTATTGGAAGTCAGGGACTAGCTTTTTATGACCAGGCTCATTACGGTGGCACCACGAAATCTATGAATAGAACCTCGGCACATCCAACGCCCATCAAGGATAGATATGACGCAGAATCTCAGAAGGAAGAAATCCAGTTGCATGTTAATACTACACGAAAAGAAATCTCGGTCATCGCGGATCGTCTATGTCAAATGTTATTTGAGGCCAAGAAATAGCACCCGCAGAATTACATGGATCTTTTAAATGAAAAATGTGTACCGTGCGAGGGAGGCGTTCCACCGTATACGGCGGAAGACATTAAGGTACGGAAACATCAGATAGATCCAGCATGGGAAGTTGTTGAAGGCAAGAAGCTCCGGCGCGAATTTCATCGCAAAGATTTTCAGGGTGCGATGGCGTTTGTGAACACGATTGCCGATGTTGCCGAGCGGAAGGGCCATCATCCCGATATACATATTTTTTATTCAACGGTTGTTATTGAACTTTGGACGCATGCAATCGGCGGTCTTTCCTTGAACGATTTTATTGTGGCGGCGGTCATTGACACTTTGTAAAGCGTCGCCGAGATCTGTCACAAGAGCGTTCGCATTAGTACGCATTGTGATTTTTATGCAGATGTGATTAGCTGGTGGCATACCTTCCCATCGGTCACTCGTAGTGCATCCAAAAAGCTATAGCGATTGGGAACATTCCGGCAGGCCCCGATGCGGGGACGGCATTGAGTGGTATGTATATTCGCGCGGGTTTTCTGTGGCTCATCGCGTGGCAAGCAGGGGAGCATTCCGGGTTATCGGGGAGGACCGGAAGTATTACTCCGATGCGTATCCAATAGCTGAATACTCTTTGCTTGATGAAGCGATTGAATGTGCGAGCACCCATGATACCGATGACGAGCGGTTTTTCGTCTACGATGACGGCGGCATTCTTGTGTGGGCTCCGGTGGGGAAAGAGCCCGATCCGGAAGGACACAGCTGATTAGCATTGATTGAATAGATATGCATAACGCGGCCATGGTGGCCGCTTTTGTATGTCATATATAGAAAAGGCGCCGGAGAGCATGTATACTATACTATATGACCTCTGATGACGATATACACAAACTAAAAGACAACGCCGTATGGAAGGGAAAGCTTACGCCGGATCAATACCGCGTCATGCGCGAAAAAGGGACCGAGAAACCATTTACCGGGGAGTATTATCACTCCAACGAGGTCGGGACGTATGTATGTGCCGCCTGTGGTAACGAGCTTTTTACTTCTGAAACGAAATTTGATTCGGGAACCGGGTGGCCAAGTTTTACCGATCCGGCAAACCGCTCTCATGTTGAATTGAGAGAGGACCAAAGTCACGGTATGGTGCGAACCGAGGTGGTGTGCGGGAAGTGTGGAGCGCATCTTGGGCACGTGTTTGATGATGGACCGGGCGCATCCGGTAAGCGCTATTGCATTAATTCGGTGTGTCTTGATCTCAAAAAAGCAGACGAGAAAAAACCATGAATACTCCGGAACAACCTTCAACGGTCGTTTTTATACGAAACTTCGTATTCGGCGTAGAGGATAGTTTGGTGTCAACGGTGGGACTTCTTTCCGGTGTGGCGGCCGCCGGTGTCGGGCGTTCTGAAATTCTTTTGAGCGGTACTGTTCTTATATGTGTTGAGGCATTTTCAATGGGGGTGGGTAGTTTTCTTTCGGAATCTTCAACGCGTGAATACGAACAACATCAGGTCGTCTCACCTCGCCCCTCATGTATGGGTGGGCTTACCATGTTCATTTCATATTTTATATCAGGTTTCATCCCCCTTTTTCCATATATCATTTTTGACCTTCCGCTGGCGCTGTGGGCCTCCATCAGCGCATCCTTTCTTGCCCTCTTCCTCTTGGGGGCGGTAAGCGCGTATGCATCCGGGACATATATCGCGCGTGGAGCTCTGCGCATGCTTGTTCTTGGCGGACTTGCTGTTGCTATCGGCATTGCGGTTGGACAGGTGGTCCGGTGAAGCGCACTTTGTCCTCTTGTTGCGCGATGGGTTCTGTACGATACAAAGCCCGCCTGTGTCTTACGCGGAGTTGTTCACTATAGTATGAGACGCTCACTGTTGTTATTGTTTTCTATTTCGCTGGTTGGCGCGGCGGTAGCGTACGTTCTTTTCGGTATGGGTGATGTGGGTGTGCGCACGGATGGCGGGAGGCCGGTGGGGCAACAAACCGAAGATGGGTTTGTCGTAGCCGCTCTCCAGAAGATAGAGAAGAAGGTTATAACGCCCGTTCCCCTTCGTAGAGACGGCGATACCAGTACCGATGATGCGGCGGCTCTTACCGTCTCGGGCATCATACGCGAAACGAATGAAGAACAGGAACATCGCGGCCTCGTTTCTCTTCGTGAGGTAGTGGCGCTCAATGCATTGGCCGAGACCAAAGCCCGGGATATGTTCCGGCGCGGCTATTTTGAGCATGTGTCGCCGACCGGAGAGAATATCGGGGATCTTGCGGTGGGCCGCTATGAGTATGTGGCTATCGGGGAGAATCTTGCGCTGGGGAATTATCGCGATGATCGTGATGTCGTGGGTGCGTGGATGAATTCGCCCGGGCATCGGGCAAATATTCTTCATGCGGCATTCACCGAGATAGGTGTTGCGGCCCGTTACGGGGTATTTGAGGGGAAGAGCACATGGATCTCGGTCCAGGTGTTTGCAAAACCCCTGTCCGCCTGCGATGAGCCGAGTGATGCTCTTAAAAACTCCATCAGCGCCGAAGAGGCGGAGCTTGCCGTGTTGCGTAAAGTGGCTGATTGGCAAAAGGCGGCACTTGTTGCAATGCACCCGGAAACAAAAGGAGAGTATGAAGAGTATAACCGGCTTGTTGATACATATAATTCAGTTGTCCGTGATGTGAATGACGCAGTTGCGCGAATACGGGTGCGTATTGCACACTATAATGAACAGGTGGGCATCTTCAACGAATGCGCGACGGATAAGGAGTGAGCCTCTCGGAGAGCTCTCGCTTCAGGATATCCCAATAAAAAGAAAAGGCCGCGGGGGCCTTAAATGTTGAACAAATATCTAAGAACGAAGAACGGACGTTTTTTGCAAAGCGCGAGGAATTCTCGGCGGCTCATGGGGGGGCGTGAGTACAAAGAGCACGCGTAAAAAATATCATGGATAACTACTATTGTCAATAACAACCGCACTATGCTGAAAAACTCCTACATTAGAACACGGAACATCTTTGATCCCGTATCCGGCGCGGTATTTAAACTCTCCCGCTCCATGCTGGAAAATTTTACCAGGTGCCCGCGCTGTTTTTACCTTGATCGCCGGCTTGGGGTGGCGCAACCATCTATGCCGTCGTTTACTCTTAATACGGCGGTGGATCATTTGCTGAAAAAAGAGTTTGACATATATCGCGCAAAAGGGAAGGCCCACCCGCTGATGAAGCAGTACGGGGTTGATGCGGTGCCGCTTGCGCACCCCGACATGGATAAATGGCGCGAGAACTTTGTCGGAGTGCAGTATTTCCATGAGCTGACAAATCTTATTATTACCGGCGCCGTTGACGATCTCTGGGTCAACCCGGCGGGGGAGTTCATCGTCGTTGATTATAAAGCGACAAGCACCGATAAGGAGATCACGCTTGAGGGAGTATATAAGGAGGGGTATAAAAGGCAGATGGAGATCTATCAATGGCTCCTGCGTTCAATCGGGCACCGTGTTGCGGACATCGGTTATTTTGTTTATGTGAACGGCCGCCGCGATAAAGAGGCGTTTGACGGAAAACTGGAGTTCCGTGTCCAGCTTATACCGCACCACGGGAATGCCTCGTGGGTTGAGAAAACGGTCTTTGCGGCGCACACCTGCCTTATGGCGTCGGGCCTACCCGCTTCTTCGCCGGAGTGTGAATATTGCCGATATCGTGAGTCCGCGAGAGAAGTTGTCATGAAATTTGACAAAAATTCTATTTAGTGTTACAGAGAATGCGGCACCTGGTAGAAAACCGGGTGGTCAGAAAGAGAGGTGCGTCATGGACCATGACGTTCCCGGAGGGCAGTGTTCTCATGGATGGTGTCATAATCACAGCCCTAAGTGGGTGAACCTTGAAAAGACAGTTGAGCCCGACCCCTCATGGGTCTTACGGACAATAGGGCGTTTTATTAATCGGCATTGCACAAAACCCCTCACCCGTCTGCGGGAGGTTACGGGAACTTATTGCCAAGTGTGCGGGCGGAAGGGTGAGACGAGATATAGTGAACCGTTTGGTGGCTGTGAGTGCTGTGGGTACCGGGAGAAAGATATTGTTCGGTGGGGTCATCTCATTATTTTTGCCTTCGATATTCTAGCGGCTATTTTCATGGTGTCGGCTTTCCGCCTTTTCCTTAGTGATGTGTCGAAGGAGGAGGCAACCGTCGCCTTCATTTTTACTCTAATTGGAATTGTACTGGTTTCAGTGTGTAGTGTGCCCTTGGCCAGAGACATATATGCCTTTATCAAGAAAAGTTGCAGGTAGTATCTTCATTGTTTTCAAGTAGGGTTTATTTTGCAGGACATTGTCCTGCTTTTTTATAATTGACTTTTTTTTCATAATTGTGTACCCTGCAAAGGTCGGGCCTACCAACAAACCAGTTAACTAGCAAACTAACATATCATGTTGATGCTTAAATTTCAGCGAAGGGGGAGGACCAATGATCCGGCGTTTCGGGTAGTGGTTACGGAGAAAAAATCAAAGCCAAAGTCGGGCGAACTTGAGATACTCGGCTCATTTCACCCGAAAACCAAGGCAACCGCTCTGAAAAACGAGCGCATTCTCTACTGGCTTTCCAAGGGCGCCAAAGCAACGCCGCGTGTTCATAACCTGCTTATTTCAAAAGGTGTTATCACGGGGAAAAAGATCGCCCTTAAGATGCCAAAACCCGCGCCAAAGCAGGAGGTGGCCGCCTAGCCGACTTATCCACAGTTGCTCGCTCGGAGCTATTGACAGATTTTTTACCTCTTGCTATACTCGCTAGGCATTTTTATTCGGGTTATAAGGAGGGCTTAAAAGGTGATTTATTTGCGAAATCCCTACCCACTCGCCTCAAAAAGGCAATAATAATCGCAAAATTCAATTACCCTGGTGAAGAAGGGCATTTTTTCTAATTTTCATTCAAAAACTTCTATCAGGGAACAAAGTGATTTTCTTGGAATAGGCACGTGCTTCTTCAAAAAGCGGCAGAGCGGCTTTTGGCGAGTGTTTTCTTGAGCGCCCTCTGCCTAATAGTTCATGCTTTTGTTTGAGTGGCAAGAGCACTTCATAAATTGTCGCCGTGCATTTGGTATCGTCCGAAGTTCGCGGACGATTTGAATGCGCGAGACACACTACCATTACGAAGAAACATTTTTCTCGCTACAAAAAACCCGCGATAGAACTCCCCGATCTTTCGGAGGTCCAGCTTGCTTCGTACGAGTGGTTTGTTGAAAAGGGACTCAAAGAGCTCCTCGGCGAGATCTCTCCGATCAAAGGATACAGCGGCAAAGAGCTGGCGCTTGAGTTGGATTTTCTTGATTACTATGTTGACCAGCCGAAATTCACCGAGAATCATGCGAAGGAGCACAACCTTTCCTTTGAAGCGCCTCTTCGCATGAAGGTGCGCCTGACGAACAAAAAAACGAATGAGATCAAAGAACAGGAGGTGTACATGGGGGACTTTCCTCTCATGACGGAACGGGGCACGTTCATCGTGAATGGCGTTGAGCGTGTCGTTGTCTCCCAGCTCATCCGTTCTCCCGGGGTGTATTTTATTCCGAACAAAGTTCGCGGAAAAAAATATTTTGGCGCAAAGATCATTCCGAACCGCGGCGCATGGCTTGAATTTGAAACGGATATTGACGGTTCCATTCATGTCCGCATAGACCGAAAGCGCAAAGTTGCCGCTTCGGTGCTTTTGCGCACTCTGGGGCTTGCTTCAAACGAAGAGATCCTCGCAAAGTTCACGTCTCTTGATAACGACGCGCTCTATTATGTTCATAAAACCCTTGAGCGGGATCCGGCAAAAACCCGTGATGAAGCGTTTATTGAGGTGTATAAAAGGATTCGCCCGGGAGAGCTTGCCGCGGTTGATAACGCCCGCTCCTTGATTGAGGCGATGTTCAGTTTTGACCGCTATGACCTTGCGCCCGTCGGACGCTTTAAGTTCAATCAGCGCCTTGCGCTGAAACGCGATCCACAGCCGGAGCAGAACCGCATCCTCTCGCTTGATGACATCGTGGCCGTATTCAAGGAGATCATTCATTTGAATCAAAATCAGGATTCCGCGATTGAGGATGACATTGACCATTTGGGGAACCGGCGCGTACGCGGAGTCGGCGAGCTTTTGCAAAACAAGCTTCGCGTTGGTGTTGCGCGCATGTCGCGTATCATCCGCGATCGCATGTCAACCTACGATATATACACGCTGACCCCGGCACATCTTATCAATGCCCGCCCCTTTATGGCCTCCATTAAGGAGTTCTTCACTTCTTCCCAACTTTCGCAGTTCATGGATCAGGTAAACCCGCTGGCCGAGCTTGAGCACAGGCGGCGCCTTTCTGCCATGGGTCCCGGCGGTCTTACCCGCGAGCGGGCCGGTTTTGAGGTGCGCGACGTGCACCCCTCTCACTATGGACGGATTTGTCCTATACAGACGCCAGAAGGACAGAACATCGGTCTTGTTGGCCATCTTGCCGGATATGCCCGCATCAATGATCTCGGCCTCATTGAGACCCCATATCAAAAGGTGACCAAAGGGAAGATTACTAAAGAGGTTCATTATCTTGATGCGGCGGCCGAGGCGAACGTGAGCATTGCGCATGCCGGCATACCATTTGACGAAGATGGCAATATTCTTGAAGAAAAAGTAGAGGCGCGCGTGCGCGGGAACTCTGGCTTGATAGAGCGCGAGCAAGTTGATTATATTGATATTTCACCCCAGCAGTTCATTTCTATTGCAACGAGTTTGATACCGTTTTTTGAGCATGATGACGCCAACCGCACCATGATGGGCTCCAACATGCAGCGTCAAGCCGTGCCGTGCGTTCGGGCCGAGGCCCCGCTTGTGTCAACGGGCGTTGAGGAGCGCGCCGCCCGCGATTCCGGGCGCGTAGTGCTTGCCGATGACGATGGCGTCATTGCCGAGGCCGATGCGCAAAAGATCGTTTTGAAAACGAAAAAGGGCGAGGAATTTTCTTATCCGTTGGATTCATTCTTGCGGACGAACCAGTTTACCGCCATCTCACACAAGCCCATTGTGATAAAACATCAGCAGGTAAAAAGGGGCGATGTTCTTGCCGACGGTTCTTCGGTTGATAACGGAAAGCTTGCTCTTGGGAAAAACCTTCTTGTCGCATTCGTCTCGTGGTACGGCTCAAACTACGAGGACGCCATCATTCTTTCGGAGCGGCTGGTGCGCGACGAAACGTTCACCTCCATTCACATTGAGGACTATGTCATTGATGTGCGCGATACGAAGCTTGGCGCCGAAGAAACATCTCCAGATATTCCAAATGTTTCTGAAGAGAAACTTCGCAATCTTGACGAGGAGGGTATTATCCGGATAGGCGCGGAAGTGCGTTCGGGCGACATTCTTACCGGAAAAATTTCTCCAAAAGGCGAGTCCGATCTTACTCCGGAAGAGAAGCTGTTGCGGGCGATATTCGGTGAAAAGGCCCGCGATGTGAAAGACACCTCGTTGACGCTTCCTCACGGGAAGCACGGACGCATCGTCGGCATTAAAGTGTTTTCGCGCGACAAAGGCGACAAGCTTGATTCCGGCGTTATAAAGCGCATTCAAGTGGAGGTCGCACAATTGCGGAAAATTTCCGTCGGAGACAAGCTTGCTGGCCGCCACGGAAACAAGGGCGTTATCTCAAAAATTCTTCCCGAGGAGGATATGCCGTATCTTGCGGACGGCCGCCCGGTTGACATCATTTTAAATCCGCTCGGGGTTGCTTCCCGCATGAACATCGGACAGATTCTTGAGACGCATCTTGGATGGGCGGCGCACACGCTCGGGTATCAGGCGATCACGCCGGCGCTTGCGGGCGTTACCGAGGACGAAATTCATCAGGAACTTAAAAAAGCCAATCTTCCGGAAAACGGAAAGGTGGAGCTGTACGATGGGTTGACGGGCGAAAAATTCTACCAGGATGTGACGGTCGGCTACATCTATATCATGAAACTGATCCATCTGGTGGAGGATAAGATCCATATGCGCTCCGTGGGGCCCTACTCGCTCATTACCCAACAACCGCTCGGCGGCAAGGCGCAGTTCGGCGGCCAGCGGTTCGGTGAAATGGAGGTATGGGCGCTTGAGGGGTATGGTGCGGCTCATACCCTGCAGGAAATGCTTACGATCAAATCGGATGATGTGTTGGGGCGTTCCGCGACTTATGAGTCCATCATTTCTGGGGAGAAGATAAAAAAACCAAATCTTCCCTCCTCATTTCATGTGCTGTTAAACGAATTGAAGGGTCTTGCTCTGAACGTTGAACTTGCCGGAGGCCAGATCATTCCGGAATCAACTGATGAATATGGCGAAGAGGCACGCGCTCCGGAGCCGATTTCAAAAAGGGAGCCGCGAGAAAAGGAGCGGGCGCGGCGGTAAGAGAACGGCTAGTGAGGCCTTCATAGACATAATTAATCCAAACCATAATGGATCAGCAACGAGTACAGGACTTTGATGCCATCGTCGTAAGGCTCGCCAGTCCCGAGGATATTTTGAATTGGTCGCACGGAGAGGTGACGAAGCCCGAGACCATCAATTATCGGACCCAAAAACCGGAAAAGGACGGGTTGTTTGACGAGCGTATTTTTGGGCCGACGAAGGACTACGAATGCTATTGCGGGAAGTACCGGCGCATCCGCTACAAGGGGATCGTCTGCGATAAGTGCGGCGTTGAGGTGACGCGTGCCGTAGTTCGGCGCGAACGTCTTGGTCATATCAAACTTGCATCTCCCGTCTCGCACATTTGGTTTTTGCGCTCGGTTCCCTCAAAGATCGGATTGCTTCTTGATCTTTCTGTGGCCGATGTGGAAAAAGTGGTCTATTTTGCGGGCTATATTATCACCAAGATAAACGAAGAGCGCAGAAAGGAGGCGCTGGACGAGATAGAACATGAATTCAAGATGAAATCCGCCAAGATCACCAAGACGGAACTTGGCAAGCTTAAGGAGGGAAAAGACCGGGCCCGTGATGAAATAAAAAATCTTCGGTTACATCAGGTCATTTCGGAGGTTGAATACCACCGCCTGTCACTTAAATACGGCGATGTATTTGAGGCGGGGATCGGCGCCGAATCAATTTACCGTATTTTTGAAGGTCTTGATGTGCCAGCGATCCAGAAAAAAATTGAGACGGATCTTGAGCTCGCAGATCCTATTAGAAAGAAAAAATTATATAAACGTCTGAAGGTCATAAAATCAATGGCCGCCAACGGTCTTCGTCCAGAATGGATGTTCCTTACGGTCATTCCTGTCATTCCTCCCGATTTGCGGCCGATGGTTCCCCTTGACGGCGGCCGGTATGCGACTGCCGATCTCAATGATCTTTATCGGCGGGTTATTAACCGCAACAATCGTCTTAAGCGGTTGTTTGAATTGCGCGCTCCGGAGGTTATTACGAGGAACGAAAAGCGCATGCTTCAGGAGGCCGTGGACGCGCTGATTGATAATTCGGTTCGCCACGGGCAGGCCCCCGTTGCCTCCCAGGCCCAGCGAAGACCGCTTAAATCGCTTGCCGACATGTTGAAGGGCAAACAGGGACGGTTCCGTCAGAACCTTCTCGGAAAGCGCGTTGACTACTCCGGCCGCTCGGTCATTGTTGTCGGTCCCGAGCTTAAGTTGCATCAGTGCGGATTGCCGAAGGAGATGGCGCTAGAACTTTTTAAACCGTTCGTCATTCAGAAGCTTATTGAGCGCGAGCTTGCACATAATATGAAGGGAGCAGCGCGCCTTATTGAGTCGCGTCCCGCAGAAGTATGGGCAATTTTGGAGGAGGTCATTTCCGGCCGCTACGTGCTTTTGAATCGTGCTCCGACCCTGCATCGTCTTGGCATTCAGGCATTCCAGCCGGTTCTCATTGAAGGATTTGCCATTCAGCTTCACCCGATGGTGTGCTCTGCTTTTAATGCTGACTTTGACGGTGATCAGATGGCGGTGCATCTTCCGCTTACCGAGGAGGCGCAAACGGAGGCCCGGACCATCATGGCATCAAACATCAATCTTCTGAAGCCCGCTACCGGAACGCCAATTGTGAGCCCTAAGCAAGACATGATCCTCGGGTGCTTTTGGGTGACATCTGTTGCCGATGGCGCAACGGGCGAGGGCAAGGTGTTTGCCAACGAAGATGAAGCGGTACTTGCCTATGATTTTAATGCTGTTGATATTCGCGCGAAGATCAGGGTGCGTATGACCCCGAAGGACAGCCGCTCGCAGGAGGGGAAAAAGAGCAAAAAGGGAAAGGACGAACCGGTGCCAGTGCTTTCTATTGTTGAAACGTCCATAGGTCGCATTCTTTTTAATCGCGTGCTTCCCTCGGATTATGCCTTCATCAATAAGGAGCTTCACTCAAAGGACTTGGAGGAGATGGTGGATGCCATCATTAAGCGGTACGGCATTGGCCAGGCCGCTATCACGCTTGATAACATCAAAAAATTCGGTTTCCACTTTGCGACGAAATCTGGCATTTCGTGGGGCATGGACGATCTTAAGAGTCCTCCCGAAAAAGGCGCCTACATTGCAAAGGCCGAAGAGGAGGTGGAAGTTATATATGACCACTATCAGCGCGGGCTTTTGACCGAGGCCGAACGCTATGACCGTGTTGTTGAGGTGTGGTCGGGCGTTATGAACGCTGTTCGGGCGAAAGTCCCCGATGCGCTTCCCATGACCGGCCCCATCAGGACCATCATCAACTCAAAGGCGCGCGGGTCATGGTTTCAGACGACGCAAATGTCCGGTATGAAGGGTCTTGTGGTAAACCCTGCCGGCAAGATCATTGAGCTCCCTATCCGCTCGTCATATAAAGAAGGGTTTAGTGTGCTTGAATACTTTATTTCAACACACGGCGCCCGCAAAGGAACCGCCGATACGGCTCTGAAGACGGCTGTTGCCGGATACCTGACCCGCCGCTTGGTGGATGTATCGCAGGATGTGGTTGTGTCCGAAGAGGATTGCGGAACAAAGAATGGCATTCGTTTGACCCGAAAAGATGCCGATGATATCGGGCGGCCTTTCGCATCGCGCATGTTTTCGCGGGTCACTCTTGAGCCGGCGAAAGATGTGAACGGTGTTCTTATCGCGGATACCGGAACGCTTATCACGAAAGAATTGAGTGAGGAGATAGATGCTGCCGGAGTTGCCTCGCTGAACGTTCGTTCCCCGATGGCGTGCCGTTCATATGTCGGCATTTGCCGCCAGTGCTATGGCAGTGATCTTGGAAGAAATGAGCTTGTACAACAGGGGGAAGCGGTCGGTATTGTTGCGGCGCAATCCATCGGCGAGCCGGGAACCCAGCTGACCATGAGGACGTTCCATACCGGCGGTGTGGCAGGTGCCGGTGATATTACTACCGGTCTTCCACGCGTTGAGGAAATTTTTGAGGTGCGCCCGCCAAAAGGGGGAAGCGCCATTATTGCCGATGTGTCGGGCGAGGTTCTTGAGGTTACCGATGTGAACCGGGAGAAAATAGTGAAGGTGCGCGTTGATGACGAACCGGAGATGGAAGACGCAAAGAAACGGAAAAAGCGCTCCAAGAAAAAACTTGAGGACGCGGGCGATGGCACCAAGGAGTTCAAGGCGCCTTTGGGCGTTGGATTGCTCGTTGAAAAGGGTAGTATAATTATGCGCGGTGATATTTTGACTGAAGGGCACGCCGATCTTCGCGAACTTTTCAAAATTGCCGGGAAGGAGATCACCGAGCGCTACGTCATAAAAGAAGTGCAGAAGATCTACTCAATGCAGGGAGCGCCCGTTCATGACAAGCACATTGAAGTCATTGTGCGCCAAATGTTCTCCCGCGTGCGCATTAAAGAATCGGCCGATACGATGCTGACGGCAGGCGAAATCGTTGAAAAGGTCAGATTTCGGGAGATAAACCGCGAACTAGAGCGCGCCGGCAAAAAGCCGATCAAAGCGGTCCAGATCCTTCTTGGCATCACGCGCGTTGCGCTCACTACCGACTCCTTCCTTTCTTCCGCCTCATTCCAGGAAACGACGAGGGTGCTTGTCAATGCCGCTATAGAATCAAAGGCGGACAAGCTTCGCGGTCTAAAAGAAAACGTTATTATCGGGCGTCTTATACCTGCCGGTACCGGCTATCGGAAGCCGAAATAGAGAGAAACAAAATCGGCCTTCTGGCCGATTTTGTTCTGCGCAACATGTAGTATGACGGGATGGCGTTGTCTATAAAATAAAAAAACGGCTGGACGAGCCGTTTGTGTTTCCTAGGACTGCTTTCGTGGGAGTATATTTTGAAGAATGATCGCAAGTGGGCCCGCCACAAGCCCCAGTATGACAGCATTGAGAATAATACCGTACAATGGGACCATGTGCCACAGGTCAGTTTCTGGCGACAAATGCCTTATCAGTAGACCACTAACAATGCCGCCAATCGTCACACTAATATGCGTTAAAGGGAACCTTGAAGCAAGGCCCTGAAATCCGAAGCGATATATCACAAAGAACAATATGCCGACCAAAGTTCCCTTCCCCAGGCCGTCTAGGATGAAAAATTCCATGTTCTTCTTGGTGGGATTTTTCTCACAGTAAAGCTATCATAGTGTATACATCCTGTCAAGTATTCGTGCAGGTATTTTGCGGTTGGATTTTCGTGCAAAATGCGCTATACTTGCATGTATAGGTGCGATAACTGACGGATCAACAGTATGGCGCGGGGGAAACATAGGAGGAACAAGGAAAAGCATGCCGACCTGCCGAAGCCCTCTCGCGAACGGCCCCGGTGGCATCATGCTCTGAAACCTGAGACCAAGAAGACCATCTTGGCTATTTTTCTTTTTGTCATAGCGGCGATAACGCTTCTGAGTTTTTGGGGAAAAGCAGGCGTGCTCGGTGCGTTTATCAGGCAGGTCCTGTACTGGCTTTTCGGGCAGGGATACTTTTTTGCGCCCGTTACTCTCGTGCTCGTCGCTTTTTCCCTTCTTCTTTCCTTCAAGGAGGATATGCGTGCACGGGAGGCGGGCGAGGGTATTATTGGGCGTCACCTGTTTGCTGCAACGATCATCGGGGGCGTGTTATTTTTAGGAGCGGTTCTCGGGCTTCTGAATCTCTTTTCTGAAAATCGGGCAGGAGGGTATGTCGGACTTGCATTCTCGTATCCTTTTTTCAAGCTATTTGATTTCTGGGCCGCCATAGTGATTGAGTGCGGCATTCTTATCATCGCCCTTCTGATGTTGGTAAATACGCCGTTGCCGTTTTTGAAAACCGAGAGAGCCGAGGAGGAGGATGATGAAGATGCGGAAGGGGCGCATGAGGCCCTTCAGGAGGTTGCCGCCGATTCGCATGCGACGGGTGTCATGGCACAGGTTGCAAAGATGATCATGCCGGCGG
This sequence comes from Candidatus Sungbacteria bacterium RIFCSPLOWO2_02_FULL_51_17, assembly GCA_001820785.1. GTDB lineage: Bacteria > Patescibacteriota > Minisyncoccia > Sungbacterales > GWA2-42-14 > 2-01-FULL-51-34. The sequence goes on along the minus strand of MHQW01000009.1, from coordinate 5,382 downwards.
CGGAAGACACACGAGCGAAACGACCGGAGCGATTAGAGTTGCACGCCGAGGAGAATGCACTTATTGAAAAAAGAAAGGCTCAGCACTCAGGATATAAAAAACCTCCTCTTTCCATTTTGAACAGCGACAAAGGAACGCCGTCATCGGGCGATATCCGCGCGAACGCGAACATTATCAAGCGCACACTTCAGAATTTTGGCATTGAGGTTGAGATGGATGAGGTATCGGTAGGTCCTACCGTGACGCAATACACATTAAAACCGGCCGAGGGGGTAAAGCTCTCCCGTATTTCCGCGCTCCAGTCAAACCTGGCGCTTGCTCTTGCCGCACACCCCATTCGTATTGAAGCACCGATTCCCGGCAAGTCACTGGTAGGCATTGAGATACCGAACCGCTCCATTGCACTCGTCGGTCTTCGGAGTTTGATAGAGGCCCCCTCATTTCAGGATGCACCAGCTCCTCTCGTGTTTTCTCTTGGGCGCGATGTGGCGGGAGAACCGGTACACGCAAATCTTGCGAAAATGCCGCATCTTCTTATCTCCGGTAGCACCGGTTCCGGGAAGACGGTGAATATCCATACGATCGTAACATCGCTGTTGTTTCGTAACCCTCCGGAAATACTCAGGTTCATTTTTATTGATCCAAAACGCGTAGAACTTGTGACATATAACGAAATTCCGCATTTGTTGTGTCCGGTCATTACCGAGCCGAAAAAAGCCGTTATGGCGCTTCGGTGGGCGGTGCGGGAAATGGATAAGCGCTATGAGATGCTTTCAGAGAAGAAGGTGCGAGACCTTGTCGGCTATAATGCCCGCATGGTCAAGGACGGCGACGGAGAGCTCATGCCCTATGTGATCATCGTGATAGATGAGCTTGCCGACCTTATGATGAGTTTTCCGAGAGAAGCTGAGGCGGCGGTCGTGCGAATTGCTCAAATGGCTCGCGCTGTCGGCATTCACCTCGTTATTTCTACCCAGCGTCCATCGGTTGAGGTGATCACTGGTCTTATCAAAGCAAATATTCCGGCGCGCATCGCTTTTCGTGTCGCCTCACAAATTGACTCGCGGACCATTCTTGATATGGCGGGTGCCGAGAAACTTCTTGGCAATGGAGACATGCTGTTTCTTGGAGGCGATACGGCAACGCCTCGCCGCATTCAGGGCGCTTTTGTGTCCGAGGGCGAGGTGAAGAAGGTCGTGGAGTTTTTGAAGAATCTTTCCGTGGAGCAGGAGTATCAGGAAGATATTTTTTCCAAGGAGGCGATAACAGAGACATCTATCGGAGATGGGAGTATGGCGTCCGGAAAAACAGGCCTGCCTGCCGGTAGGCAGGGCGCTTTTGATGATTTCGGGTCCGATGGCGACGATGAATTGTATGAAGAGGCGCGGAAACTCGTGGTGGAAACAGGCAAGGCATCGGCCTCGTTCCTTCAGCGGCGACTCAAGGTTGGGTATGCCCGTGCGGCGCGTCTTTTGGATATGCTGGAGGAGGGAGGGATCGTAGGCCCCGGGGATGGTGCAAAGGCCCGTGAAATTTTTGTCGCGCGAAACGGCGTCGGCGAAACGGAGGATGAGGAACATGTTCTATAAATATGGCGAACTTGCCCGGCGGTGAAAGAATGTGTAGAGTGCGATCCTGCGGAACACAGGTTGTGCCTTTATAGGGAATTGGTGGCAGTTCGCCGAAAACAATATATGCCCGACGTAGAAGATCATTTTGGGCGCCAACTAAAAGATGCGCGCGAGCGCTTTCGCGTTTCTATCCGTGCAGTTGCCGAGGAAACAAGAACTCCGGTTCGGTTCATTGAACAGCTTGAGGCCTGGGACTTTCACGACATGGGTGCTCGCGTGTATGCCTCCGGTTTTTTTAAGAAATACGCGGCTTTTTTAGGGTTGCTATCCGATGAAGCAGTTCATGCGTTTGATGAAGGATGGTATGGGGCGTATCGCGAGACCGAGGGGGTGCGTGTGCAAGAGAGCAGAGCACGGAGATTTCGGGGTATGGTTGTCGGCGAGAGAACGCTTGCGGTTGTCGGCGGAACGCTTGCGCTTGTTCTGGTACTTGGGTATCTTGTGTATGCGGTTCTCGGAACGGTATTTCCTCCTCGCCTTGACGTACGGTATCCGGCGGAGGATATTACAACCGACGTTCCGGTGATAGATGTTGAGGGTATCGTAAAACCGGAAACCAGCATAGTGCTTTCCGGGCGGCCGGTATATGTGGATGAGAACGGACGCTTCAAGGAGCGGATCCACCTTGACGACGGATTAAACGCTCTTGAGGTAGAGGCAAAGAATACACTTGGTAAAGTAACGAAGATCACCAGATACGTACTATTAATAAGGTCATGAACTGTCAGCGATCGGCCGTAAGAAGGACTTTTGCGGCCCATAGCTCGGCGCTCATCGCCACGCATAATGACAAAAGATGAAAAAGACAATAAAATCCGGGCGCTTGATATCGCTGTTAAGGACATTCAGAGTAAGTTCGGCGATGGTTCTATTATGAAGCTCGGCGAGGCGCGCCGAGTAGATGTTGACGCGATCCCCACCGGTTCATTTTCGCTTGATGTGGCGCTCGGTGTCGGCGGCATGCCCCGGGGGCGCGTTATTGAGGTCTTTGGCCCGGAATCATCGGGCAAGACCACGTTAGCACTTCATGTTGTTGCCGAGGCCCAGAAAAAGGGCGGACTCGCCGCATTCGTTGATGCAGAACACGCGCTTGATCCTGAATACGCAAAAAAACTCGGAGTGAAGATCAATGATCTGCTTATTTCACAGCCCGATACCGGCGAGCAGGCGCTTGAAATTGTGGAGTCCTTAGTCCGTTCGGGCGCGGTGGATGTTATTGTCATTGATTCGGTCGCAGCACTTACTCCGCAGGCCGAAATAGAGGGGGACATGGCCAAACAGCACATGGGACTCCAGGCACGTCTCATGTCGCACGCGCTTCGGAAACTCACCGCGATTGTCGCCAAGACCAATACGATGGTCATCTTCATCAATCAAATCCGCATGCAGATCGGCGTGATGTTCGGAAATCCGGAAACGACCCCGGGGGGAAAGGCATTAAAGTTTTACGCGTCGGTTCGGGTAGATATCCGTCGGGCCGCACAGATCAAAAAGGGAGAGGAGGTGATCGGCAACCGGGTCAGGGTGAAGATCGTAAAAAATAAAGTAGCACCGCCATTTAAGACCGCTGAGTTTGATATTTTCTATAATCAGGGCATTTCTGCAGAAGCCGAGATCTTGAATATGGGCGAAAAATATGGAGTAATAAAAAAATCAGGTGCCTCGTATTCATTTGGTGCGGTAAAACTCGGCCACGGATTTGACACTGCGCGCAAACACTTGCAGGAAAATAAAAAGTTCATGGACGAGATAAAGAAAGTGCTGAAAGAAAAGATCAAAGAAGGAGCGGCAACTATCGAAAAGGGACCGCACGATGATGAATAAAAAAACATTCCGGCAAGTGCCGGAATGTTTTTTATAGTGTGTGCGGCAGTTTGACATGTGCGTGCGCGCGAGTACACTGGACAACGGCACTTTTATATTCAATAGGTCTGGTGTGGTGGTTCGGGGACAGTATGCGCGTGTCGGTGTCGGGGTGATGATCATAAAAGATGGAAGGGTGCTTCTCGGAAAACGAAAGGGTGCGCATGGCGCCGGAGAGTACGCGTTTCCCGGCGGACACCTTGAGCACATGGAGTCCGTTGAAGAGTGCGTACTGCGCGAGCTTGCCGAGGAGTGTGGTGTTATGGTAGCAAGCCTTCGCTTTCAATGTTGTTCAAATACATTCGCGTACCGGCCGCGCCACTATGTGCATATCGGCATGATCGCGGACTGGCATTCAGGAGAGCCGCGTGTGCTTGAACCGGAAAAATGCGAGTTCTGGGCGTGGTACCTGCTCAATGATCTTCCATCGCCGCTTTTTGAGCTGACACAGAACGGCATTGAAAGTTACCGCACGGGAAGGATATTTTTTGATTCCGTAAGAGCGAAACCCTCCCAATAATCAAAAGCCCCGCCCGTAAAAGACGAGGTTTTATTTTGCCGCAAATAGACATCTCGTAACAGCATAAAGTGATATTTCGCGCTCTACACAAAAGCCCCGCCTTTTAAGGGCGGGGCTTCCCATTGGTCAATAAGAAATGCCTGTTTAGCGTACGGTATACGAAAGCAACCCGAGAAAGCGTGCCCGCTTGATCGCCCGTGCGACTTTACGCTGGTGTGTTGCGCAAAGGGCCGTTCTGCGGATGCGGGAGATCTTTGCCTGTGACGTCATATAACGGCGCAGACCCTCAGGATCTTTATAGTCAATTCGTTGATTAGTTGTGCAAAATGTGCACGCGCGTGGTGAATCCATATGATGAACGTTTTACTTAAAAAGGAATATCGTCGGGCTTGATTTCATCTTCGTCTCCCGGATACTGTACTGTTTCAAGCACTTCGGCGGGTATCGGCTGCTGACTCGCGTCGCCGCCGCTTCGCGGAGCGCCTCCTGCGTTGTCACCGCCCTTCGGGCCGAACTGAACATTTTCCGCGACGATCTCGGTCCGGTATTTTTTCTGTCCCGACTGCTTATCGTCCCATGAGCGGGTCTGTATTCTTCCTTCTACAAACGCGGATTGCCCTTTTTTAAGATATTGTCCGACAAGTTCCCCAAGTTTGCCCCATGCGACAATGTTGTGAAATTCGGCAAGTTTTTGTTTCTGTCCCGACTTATCGGTATATATGCGATTTGTTGCCAGTGAAAATTGGCAGACCTGCTGTCCCGAAGGGGTCTGGCGCAGCTCGGGATCGCGCGTCAGATTGCCGAGGATAAACGCTTTATTGAGGTTCATGAGATGTAAAAATTATTTATTGAGAATCTCTTCAAGTTTTTTGTCCAATTGTTCCACGTCAATTTTTTCCTCCGATTTCTCGGCTTCGCGCTTTATGGCGCCCACCGGACGCTCCCCCGCAACGGTTTTGAGCCGCGGCGCGCGTCGGAATATTTCCTGATGCTCTTCTTCTTCCACGATCAAATAGCGCAGAATGGCGTCAGCATCAAATCGGAGCTTTTTGTTGATAAGATCAATGCCCTCCGGTTGCGCAGAAAAACGGGTCCAGCCGAAGTATGCGTTCCGCGATTTCTTTATCGGATAGGCCAGTTTTACCTTTTTTGGCTCCTCTATCTTTGTAACAGCCCCGTTGGCATCCTGAATAATACCGCTTACTTTTCCAGCAATCTCAACTACCCCATCCTCATTGACGGAGGGGGATATAAGGTAGGCGATCTCATATTTTTTTGGGTCGGTTTCCATGAGATGTAATGGTATCAGATATGGGCACTCACTGCAAGGTAGAGACTTGTACAATACAACATGATCCCCAAATGGGT
>MHQW01000008.1 GCA_001820785.1 Candidatus Sungbacteria bacterium RIFCSPLOWO2_02_FULL_51_17 | reverse complement strand
TTTCCTTTTTGTTCTGACTGACAATGGGAGTGAGTTCAAGAAACACTTTGCCGAAGAACTGAGACGGCTCCACCTCACCCATTTCCATCTAATATACCTGTCTAGATTACTGGGACCATTATATACATAGCTCAACAAGCTCACCATCCTGAACTCGCCGAAGAACTAACCCGCCCAGCTTGAAAACGCCACACCATATGCGACATTTTCTTTTGTCATTTGTATACCAGCGCTGAATTTTCCACCTCTGGGTGTTTTTGACATCTGCAAATTTCTGTGTATACTGAAAATATGGCACAACGAAAAGCTACAATTGAAGATTTGGCCGGCATGATGAAACGAGGTTTTGATGACGTAACATCCCGCATGGCAACAAAACAGGATGTATCTATTCTGCGCGATGAGGTTGCGCGAGTAGGAGATGACACGCGCGATATTAAAATGACCCTCGGCCCGCTTGTCAGAACCGTTGCCGCTCTTGAAAACGATGTACGCACTCTGCATATGCGCGTCAACCGTCTTGAAAAGAAGGCGGGAATGGCTAGGTAGACACCAGAAGTTCCAATAAACCATGCTGACCTCATCAATCATGCCCCGCCAAAAACGATGCATAAAAACAGGTCGCACGCTAATCCGCTCTATAAACATACGGGCTTGAGTGGGCGATTATTTTTTGACAGATGCTCGGATTGCAAAAATTAACAGCAGCTGATATGCTTACTATAGCTCATATGCTCTGCTGGAGAAAAAGTGAACTGCGAACATCTTTTGCCTCATAGCTTGGGTGGGGTTGTAATCGCCCGCAAGTGCCTGCTTCGGCAAAATCATATCGGTCGCCATCTGGTCAAAAATAATGTTGGAAACTATCTGCTATGGTGGCCGCTTGATGAGTGTTTCTGCAATTTAGTGCCGTGTGAGTGTTTCAGTTTCAAAATGATAAGCATTCATAAGGCAAACGAGTTACTAGGTGAAACATAGGCGAGTTTTCTCGCCATTTTTAATTCAAAAGTAGGAGTTCTGCCCGTTGAAAACAAGTTCTCCCTTGATACACCTACAAATAATGCTGGCCGACTGGTAGGTTGTGTCGGGTTCAGCCGGCTCACCATTATGAGCGTGCTCGCACTGAGCTTGCATAAGTGCCGAAGGACTAACCCGCATGCCTAACAATAGCCGCTATTGAAGCAATTATTGTTTATACGAGCGAGAAGAAATAGAACCGCCAGTTGTACATGAATTTGGTTTCTGATACTCTTTCTTCAGCTCTCGTTCCTTAGAAACAATAGTGCCAAGCAATCCCTCCGGTATTGTGGTTATGTTTAACAAAGGGGTTACGAATGAGAACATTAAACAATTTATCGCATCATACGGCTTCACCGGACATTGCCTTAATCCTTTGGGAGAATGGGAAGGAAAGACGTTAGTATTTTGGGTAAAAGTTCCCGACGGAGAAGAGTCCCAATGGGTCACCGAATTCAAAAAGCGGGGTGTCGTCAAGGATGCAACCCCAAACCGCCCAATGTAAATCTCTTGTGCCGCCACGGCAAAACCGGGGCGGCTTTATTTTTCTCACAACAAGCTCTCCCCTCTTGCCAAACCCGCCTGCCAGATGGCAGGTCGTGCGTGATTCGGCTGATAAGCGATCCTTCCTTTTTGCCGGCAAGAGAGACGCGGAACAGCTTGTAATACTTTTTGTTTTATGTAGCATAGAAATTAGTTCTGATGTATACAGTGCTTGGAGCTATAGAATGGCCGTGTCAAAAGAACAGGCACAAAAAGTCGCAGAACTTTGTGTGAACGAGTACTTTGCCAAACCACCTTTTAGTAGTTATGTAAACGGCGTTGGCATATCAAAAGTTGGCATGGAAAAACCCGACGCTCCCGACAAAGATGATTTTTGCGTCCACATCATGCTTAAGAAGAACCTTCCTCGCAATCTTGTAATCCCGAAGAAAAAAGATGGGGTTAAAATTCATACGGAAGTCGTTGGGGAAATTAGGGCACTTTAACCGCGCAGTCCGCGGTTTTTTTATTAAAACAGGTCCGCCCAACAGAGGGGCTGAATTACTTTACAAAATAAATTGTATGTGTTAGAATATCACACACTACAACGACCTTTGATACCAAGGTTCTCGTGAGCGAAGCCAACAAGCTTGCCGCAGAGATCAACGAACAACTGGCAACTTTGCACGATGGCGCGGTGAGCGAAGATCCATTCGTCTGGTCGGACACGGAGAAGGATCGCCGATCCCGCAGAGAAACGTTTGCAGAGGTAACAAAAAAGCTGACCTCATTCGTATACATTTCAAGAGCAGGAACGGCCGTTAAGATCCTGCTCGGCGGAACGGTAGCGCCGCTTGTACTGCTTGCCGTTCTGTATCTTGCCGAGATGCCAACCGATGAAAACATGCGGGTATGGGTGTGGGGATGCTTGGTGGCGATCGGAGTGATCTCTATCATTATTGCGGCGGTGATCACCCATAATCCAAGCATTGACAGCGCCCTCTGCCTTGCCGCATATACCGTGCCCAGGGATTGGTCGTTTTCATCAGCTAACACTGATTACGCGTGGGCAACCTACCAAAACCGCTTTGCATATTTCAACCAGGGCGACGAAGACCAAGAGATACAGTGTCGCATGTGGGGATACATGGATAGGGAGCGGAAGCGCCCATTCCAACTGTTTCAATTTTATTTTGAAACAGTGTATTATACCACGGAAGTTATCCGCGATGCCAAGGGCAACATGATCGGCACTCGGCAGGTGAAACACGAAGATCCGCACTACCGATATGGCATGTTTGCCGCAATGCCCGAATCAAAGGTCCACTTTCGTATTGCCGAAAATAGCGGCACCGATTTTGATACCACGATCGCGTTAGAATACGGTGCGCTTAATAAAGCCATGAATATCGGCTGTAACGCTAAAGATGAACTTGCCGTGCGGCAATTTTTGTCGCCGGCGGTGCAGGAAGTGATCATGAAGCTTTCGGAGGACTGCGCGGGCCTGCACATGGATTTTTATCCCGGGCTCGTACTGGTGGTCACCGAAAACAATTTTCTTGATGCGGTAAAGGAGATCACGCTTGATAAGAACGCCCGACGCTTTGCAGAGACCATCAAGCCGGCCGGAGACCTCATTGAACGATTCGGGGGCGCGCTGGTAGAAGGTCTTGACAAAATAAGAAAATACAACGATAACTACTAGGCGAAACAAAGGAGAAAAACGCCATGGACGGAATCACGATCATTCTTCTTGTTGTTGGTGGGGCGGTTCTTATTCTGCTGCTCGCGCTGTGGAATACCTACAACTCGCTCGTAGCCGCGCGTCAGAAGGTGCGGGAAAGTTTTAGCGGCATCTATGTTCAGTTGCGGCGCCGCGCCGATCTTATCCCGAACTTGGTGCAGGCGGTAAAGGGATACGCTCAGCATGAGCGCACGACCCTTGAAAACCTTACCAAGATTCGCACCGAGTTCCTCAAGGTAAATCCCCAGGACCGTTCCGCGGTCATGGAACAGGGTGCCCTGCTTACGCAGGCCCTGAAGTCGGTTTTTGCGGTCTCGGAGAACTATCCGAATCTCAAAGCCAGTGATACATTCCTGAAACTGCAGGAGTCGCTGGAGGAGACCGAGGACCAGGTTGCGGCAGCCCGTAGAATTTACAACGCGAACGTAGGCGACTACAACACCAGTGTGCGGCAATTCCCGTCCAACGTAGTTGCCGGATGGTTCGCGTTCGTGGAAGAGCCGTTCTTTGAGACAGGCCGGGCGCTTGACGTGGTGCCGAAGGTTTCGTTCTAGACGCGCAGGAGCCGTTGGTATACCGACGGCTTTTTCATTTTTCTGACTCCCGCGCGCTCTGGCGGCGAAACATATTTTTGAAGGAGCAATGTTGCCAAAACATTGACGTGTTATTTAATTTGTGATACGGTTATTTTGCAAGCACGATGTCATCAGGAGATAGAACCATGCCGACATTCGGAGATTTGCGCTTGCGCATTATTAGAAGATCTCGCGCGAAAGACCACTTTGAGTTTATTGCGCTGAGCGACGTTCACCGGGATTTCTGGAACAAGATGAACGCCGTTGAATATCGGCGCGGATACCGGCCCGGTGAGTATGAAAGACCGGGATCACCGGCCCTGTGTGAAATGGAGCTTCTTACGAAAGAGGAGATGCGGGGCTGGATGGAGGAATTTGAATCGTTCCACACAAAGAAGTAGCAGATGTCGCTTTTACAAACATGCGCCGACCGGCTCCCCGGCGGCATTTTTTATAATCTTTACTTACCAACTCGGCTCTTGTTCGGTTGGTGCAACAAAGCCGCTACCAATTGGCATTCCGACCAAATTGCATTTCCGCTTACATTGCCTATAATAGGGGCAGTCCTTTGAAAATGGTATTAGATGCAAAAACGCATCTTCGGGCTTGAGACGGAATACTCTCCCGCCATTAAGGGGCAGTCATACTGCACCGCACATGCCTCAAACATCATTCTGGAACTCTTCCGAATGACCAAAGACGGGCGGTTTACCGTCCCACTGTTGGAGGATCATCATTTTTTTCCGAAGCAGGGCCAGCGCTTTTTTCTTGGCTCAAACGGCGCACGCTTCTACTTTGACAATGAACATAAACTGCCGGAATACGCGACCCCCGAGTGCTTGAGCATACGCGAGTGCCTTCTTCATAGCATGGCCGGAGACCGCATTGTGGAGGATATCAGAAAAGAATCACTGCGAGAACTCGGCCCGCAACATACTGAAGATCTCATTATAACGCGCATCAACACGGTCTTTGGAGAGCGCGCCGGTGGAGACACCGTTGGGTGCCACGAAAATTATATGACGCTTGCAAGTTTCATACACCTGCAGCCAAACACGCGCATCCAGAACATATCTGATCTACTGGTACATTATCTGGCGCCGTTCCTTGCCTCACGCATCATCTTTGACGGCGCTGGAGCGATCCGGTTCACGCCCGAACGCGGGTGGCATTATGTCATCTCCCAACGAGCATTCTTCATGAGGCACCTCTCAAGCCCCAGCCCCCAGGGGGACCGCGGGTTTGTAACATTCCGGGTTGATGGAAAACAAGAGTGCCCGCCTGAAAACATGCGCCTGCATCTTCACTGCGGCGACCTTTTTATGTCGCCCTTTGGAAAATTCATCGCGATGGGGGCGACGCATCTTATGCTTCGCGCGATTGAAGAGCGTGAAACAGAAGATCCTCTCTTCACATCACGCTATCATATTGACCTCATGCGCGATCACGTAGCCCTTGCGTCAGACCCAACGCTTCAGGCGCCCTTTTCTTTTTCAACGCCCGGTGGGAGCTGCCATCTGCGGGCAGTTGATATCCAGCGTGAGTGCATAGAGTTTGTGTTGCGCCATGTCCGATCCTTTGTGACCGAAGAAAAAGAATATCTTCAAGCGTGGATTCGCATGACGGATATGCTTGCCAATGATCCTTCAGATGCCTCGGAAGAACTTGATTGGGCGATCAAACATGCCCTGCTCACACAGCGCTTCGGCGAAGATTTTTCTTCTCCTAAAGCGCGACTCCTGGCGTATCTCTATCACGACATTTCAGAGCGCGGGGTGTACCACCGCCTCGTTGAAAAAAACCTTGTCAAGCGCTTTGCCTCCGAAAAAGAAGTTGCGCTCTGCCGTATCACTCCTCCGAAAACGCGGGCGGAGTTCCGCGCCCGCTATTTGAAAGCCGTGGCACCCCTACACGACAAGGTGCAATTCATCGAGAACTGGGGCCGCTTTGCCGGTCCTCCTGGTTTCTTCGGATTCGCAGATATTACGAACCCGTTTGACATGACAACTCCGCAAGGAGAGGCGCTCCTTCAGGAAATTGAGGGGTATAAACAAAAGGAAAGAAGGCCTTTTCTCATTGATGACTCGTGCGAAATATGAAAGGTCGGGATATCATCCCGATTTTTTGTTTGCCAAGATGCCGTCGTTTCATGGATGCCCGCTTTGTGCGCCCCCGAGGCCGCTACTCTGCCATTGCTAAAAAAACTTGACAAATTAATACATTTACGTTACTATTATATCAATTCCTGGGGGATAGCCCCTAAAGGAGAAGGACCTTGCAAACCGAAGGAAAGTTTAGGAAACTTGCTATTCCGCGGCCATCTCATACGTCGCAGGGGCTCCTGCTTGACGTTGAGACGCCGCGCCTCTCGCTTATTGAGGACTGTGGTGACATTGTCGGGAAGGATGGCATGCGGGGGAAGCCCCCCGGTTACGGCCTTGCCGGTGGCTCTGGCGAGACGATCTTCACGCTCGTCATGAATGGCGAGCGGTTCCCCGACCTTACCGAGAAAGATCTCATGCTCACACACAAGATCAAGCCGGTAACCCTTGCGGGTGACACGATTGATGTTCTGCGTACGCTCAATTATTTGTTGAAGCAGTATGAGTTTGGGACCGAGCTTCCGATGACATACCACCGGATAAATGGTGGCTTTGTCGCCAATGGCCGGAATGGCAACGGACACGCCGATCCTCCTACGATGGAAGATGCCGTCATCATCCCAGAACGGGATGAAACACCGGCAGAAACCGTTGTCCGCGAGACGTTTATGGAAACAGGCCACCGGGTCCGGGTGATCCCGTCAAAGTTCGCCCTCTCTCTCGGAGGGAAGGGCGACATCAGGACCGCGATCGTCGGCGCCCGCTGCTCTATCGTCATGTCTCGTTTTGGCGAGGTTGTGCAGGAACGAAGCAACGATAAGAATGACCGTAGCGGGCGGCCGTTCGGGCACACCTGCTATGTCTTCCATCTGGAGCGTGAGGAGGGTCCTCAAGAGAGGATCCAGGAGTTGGATGAAGTGAAGACATGGGTCTGGAAACGACTTGATGAGGTCGTTGAGATGATGCTGCTTCGCCCCACCGCGCGAACTAGCAAGGAGGGACTTTATGACGCACACATCCGCCGCATTGACGCGGCGCGTGAGCTCCTGGATCTTGACTGGTCCCCGTTTTACACCGACGCGGTGTGCGATGAGTTGGACCGGCGCGAGCAGGACTTCACTCGCGCCGAAGAGGCGATTGCAAAGGCGGACGGTGCCGAGGACAAGGCCCCGGAGCCACTGCCGGCACTCACGGGCATGCGCCCGCAAACGCCGGAAGAGGTCGCTGATGCAACTGAAGATGAGCGTAGGATGCGAGAGTATCATGAGGCGCGCATCGCCCAAGCAAAGAAAAAGCTCTCTCGTCAAGACGACCAAGAGTACCGCCGCTGGATGGAACAGCCGACACCGGGCACGCCCCGGTAACCCGAAAGAGAGGAGATGGGCACATGGCGAGATTCTTCCATCTGTACCCCGGTGTGGATGTGCAGTATTGGCTGGAGTTTACTGGCGAGAGGGCCGAGGCACTGAAGGAGTGCGCCTGGCCCGAGAGGCACTTTGAAAAGCAGGGGCCGCATCGGCTCGCGCCGAATGGCCTGGAGTTGCCTCCAACCCTGCGGCTATACGCCCAGGGAGAAAAGACCGAGCGAGGGATTCTATTCGCACTGCCGGAGGAGAGTGGTTTTGCGTTCGCGCGCCTGCAGTTTCGCAGGAGCAACGCGCGAGTCGCCGCGATTCGCGCGGGCGATGCTGACGCGCCGCTCACCGGCTTTGGCAGACCGAACCCGGTGACAGGACGCATGTCCTCCCATCAGGATTACTCGGAGCCCTACGTGGACAGGGAGCCGGGCGCGGAGTATGTGGACTGGCGAGGAGAGAAGATGGTGTGGGCCGGATTTGATCCGGTCTTCCTCAAAGTCAAGATGAGTGGTGGTGAGACGTTCTGTCTCGCCGTCACCACCAGCTGGACCGACGAGGGTGTGCTAGTAGAGGTTGACCCGAACCCGGCAGACGTTCCCGAGAAGCTCGCGGTATTCGCCTTCCCGGAGAAGCAGGCGGCAAATCCGCTTGCCAAGGTCGCCGATTACAAGAGAGAGTTTGGCGCGAAAAAGCGACGCTAGTCCGTCGCGGCCGGCCCATCGGGGCCGGCCTTATCATTTACATGGAATAGCTCTGGTCATAAATATGTCGTTTTCCGGC
>MHQW01000007.1:8828-12682 GCA_001820785.1 Candidatus Sungbacteria bacterium RIFCSPLOWO2_02_FULL_51_17 | reverse complement strand
CGTGTGGAAAAGATCGGTGATCCGAAACATCTGGGAAATGCCATAGAGCGTCATGCAAGAGCCCGGGAAGAGTTCGGTCGGCTTCGGAAAGAGTATGGCTTTCATATTCCAGATTTTTCGTTTGTTGTGGGCAAGAACGATGTCGGCGAACTGTGTATGTTCACAGTTGTTGAAAAGATCTCGGCAGAGCACGGGGCTTCTCTAAGTAAAACACCAAAGCCATAGCATGCACATGCACTTGGTAATAAAAAACCGCCTCATTAATTGAGGGCGGTCGTTTTTTTTGAGCGTACTATGTGCGACATAAAACTCCACCAGGAGCACGCGGTACCGATGAAGGCGAGTATGGTGCCGGTCATTCCCCAGAATGAAGAGGATAGTATGAACGAGCAGAAAAGAAGGATGACGGCGGCGCACTGGATGCCCATCTTCATTTTTCCGACCCATGTTGCGGCGGTGTTATTTCCCAGTCGTTTTTTCAACGATGGGATGACTCGTATGGCCACAAGCGCCGCTTCCGCGGGTACCGTGAATACGATTGCCGATACGAGCGGAGCAGAATTCATGGCAATACACAATGCCACCAAAGTTGAGAGATACAAGATCTTGTCGGCGATTGGGTCAAGGGTGGCGCCAAGAGCGCTTTCCGCTCCCAACGCTCGCGCGCAAAACCCGTCTACCCAATCAAGAAGCGCCGCTCCGATGAAGATAAGCAGGGCGAGGGTTGGGTGCTGTGGGAGCGCGAGGATGATGGGAAGGGCCAAGAGCGCCCGAAGAATAGAGAGCAGGTTCGGTACCGCCCTACTCATCTTCGGCATCCTCTTCCGCGCGATACGCACTGATGATATTTCGGAATCCGAAAGCGAGCTCTCCTCCCAGGATGACGTATGCCGCATGTATGAGCGGGGCGACTTCCATGAATTTTCCAGCAAATAAAAGTATTACACCCACGACAAGGAGCAGGAACTGCGATCGTCCCCAAAAATCCGTCTGGAGTTCCCGCAGTGCGAACGCGGAGAAGCGGGTGATGATGCCGCGCCAATATGGTGCCGTGAACCTGACCGCTACGGGAGCAAAAAACGGCGGCGTGAGTATCTGGTATTTGATACAGATCGCGACCATGATAAGAAAATAGGAGAGAAACACCATGCAGGCAAGTGCCGCCTCAATGATGGAGATACTTCCGAAACGGAAGAACGCCTCCCATCCGAACGAGAACGCAAAAAAGAAATCGCGCGAATGGTCAAGAAATGTTCCCCATCCGGTCACGTCGTCCCGCCCCGTCTCGGGGTCTTTCCATCGTGCGGTGGGGCCGTCCAGCGCATCCGTCAGAATGCCTAGGCCGCCCGCAAGGAACGCAAGCTTGAAATATCCCATGACCATAAGAACATTGAAGAGTGTCACCAGGATAAATCCGAGGTAGCTGATGTGGTTGGCGCGCACTCCCAGGCGGCGAAGAAATGGAATGAAGAACAGGGTCTGAAGAAGCGCGTCTCGTCTGCGAAGCTCGTTTGCGGTGAGAACATCGCGCACGCCGAGCTTTTGCAGGCGGCGGTTGATCCGTCGCCGCAACCGCAATAGGCGGTCGCGTCTCGCGTATTTTTTGGCAAGCTGATCCACGGTGTGCCTTGTATATCAAGGTGCGTATTGGCAAAAATACTCTGGAAATGGCATTTTGTCAAGCATTCCGAACGGGTTGTGTTTTGTATTGACAAGATGTGGGGCATGGTTACAATAGGTTTAGCACTCTAAAGGTCTGACTGCTAAAAGCAATTATGGCGCATAGATGATGGATGCTGAAACGGTATGTTTCGGCGTTTCGCATGCATGCGCGATCACACATGAAAAATATGAGACCCCTCGGGGATAGGGTAGTGTTAGAGCCCCTGGACGAGCAGAAGGAGAAGACAAAGACAGGCATTTTTCTTCCCGATACGGTAGACAAAGAACGCCCGATCAAAGGAAAGGTGCTTGCGGTAGGTCCCGGCAAGATGCTGGAGACGGGTAAGCGCGCGCCGATGAATGTCAAAAAGGGCGATGTCGTGCTTTTCTCAAAATACGGGCCGAGCGAGTTTAAGATGGACGGGAAGGAATATTTAGTTGCGAAAGAAGAAGATATCCTCGCTGTTCTTGAATAGATAATACTCATGATCTAAGATTTATGATGTAAGGAGTATTCTTACGTCTTACATCTAACTTTTTAGGTCGTTTGGTAAAAATGGCAAAACAAATATTGTTTGATGAAAAAGCGCGCCAGGCCTTAAAGCGTGGCATGGATACGCTTGCGAATGCGGTAAAAATAACGCTTGGCCCGAAAGGGCGCAATGTTGTTCTTGATCGCGGGTACGGCGCTCCGCAGATAACGAACGATGGGGTCACTATCGCCAAAGAAATAGAGGTGGAAGATAAATTTGAGAACATGGGAGCGGAGCTTATTCGTGAGGTGTCTTCCAAAACGAACGATAAGGTGGGCGACGGTACGACGACGGCAACGGTGTTGGCGCAAGCGGTTGTTACTGCCGGTCTGAAATACGCGGCCGCCGGCGTGAACACGGTGGGCCTTCGCAACGCTCTTGAGGCGGCATCAAAAAAACTTACCGAGGAACTGCATAAGATCGCAAAGCCCGTAAAATCCAAGGACGAGATCATTCAGCTCGCAACCATTTCTGCAGAATCCGAGGAATTGGGAAAGATCATTGCGGAAGCCATTGAGAAGGTCGGGAAAGATGGCGCGGTGACCGTTGAAGAGTCGCAGGGAACCGGTATTGAAAAAGAGGTGGTTGAAGGTCTGCAGTTTGATCGCGGGTACGTTTCTTCCTATATGATAACGAACGCGGAGCGAATGGAGGCGGTTGTTGAGGACGCGCCGATCCTTATTACCGACAAAAAGATCTCATCCATTCAGGATATTCTCCCGTTTTTGGAAAAATTCGCAAAAATGGGCAAAAAAGAGCTCGTTATTATCGCGGATGATGTTGATGGAGAAGCGCTTTCTACTCTGGTGGTAAACCGCCTTCGCGGTGGCTTTTCAGCACTTGCCGTCAAAGCGCCCGGATTTGGGGATCGCAGGAAGGAAATGCTGGAAGACATCGCGGCGGTAACGGGCGCTACCGTGGTATCGGAAGACGTCGGATTGAAGCTTGCAAGCGCGGATCTTGCGGTTTTGGGTCAGGCAAAGCGCGTGATCGCGGATAAGGAAAACACCACGATCGTCGGCGGCAAGGGCAAGAAGCCCGATATTGATAAGCGGGTAAAACAAATACGAGCCCAGCTTGAACGGACTACCTCGGAATTTGATAAGGAAAAACTTCAGGAGCGTTTGGCGAAACTTTCCGGAGGCGTTGCCATCATTAAGGTGGGGGCCGCGACCGAGACCGAAATGAAATATGTGAAGTTGAAAATTGAGGACGCGGTTGCCGCAACCAAAGCGGCACTTGCCGAAGGAATTGTTCCGGGAGGAGGAACGGCGCTTCTCAAAGTCGCGGTAGTGCTTGAAAAAAACTGGAACGAGCAGGCAAAAAGTACAAAGTCCTCGGAGGAGGAGCGCGCGGCGCACGCAATCTTGCTTCGCGCGTTGGAGGAACCGATGGCGCAGATCGCCGCAAATGCGGGCAAACGAACCGGTGAAATTGTTTCAAAGGTAAAGGAGAAACTTGCCGCAGATCCGAAGTCGCTTGCAGGATACGATGCGCTTGCCGACGAGCTTCTCCCCGACATGGTAAAAGCTGGCATCATTGATCCGGTGAAGGTAACGCGGCTTGCGTTGCAAAACGCCGTTTCAATTGCCGCGATGTTTCTTACCACCGAGGCCGCGGTGACGGAACTTCCGAAAAAAGAATCATCAGCGCCCGCCA
>MHQW01000007.1:0-8800 GCA_001820785.1 Candidatus Sungbacteria bacterium RIFCSPLOWO2_02_FULL_51_17 | reverse complement strand
TGCCACAGGGTGGGATGGGGGATTACTAGAGCAATGCGGCGAAAAACCGGTTTTGCGTTCTGCAAGACCGGTTTTGTATTTTTTATTAATGAAAAAGCCCGCGATGGGCTTGAAAAATTACTGTCGGTCCGTATCTTTTGGTTTTTCTACCGTGAGCTTATTTTTCACCTCTTCCGAAATATCTTCAATAAGGGCCCGCCGCTCCTCTTCATATCTTCGCGTGTTATTTTCTCTGATGCCGTTCAAGATCGCATAGATCGAAGAAAACCCAAACACCAAAAACGCAAGATAGCTCACGAGTGATCCCCATCCGCTGTACGGATCTGTCAAAAACGCAAAAGATCCTATCGTGATGGCAAGCGATATGCCGGCAATCTTACCGACGAGTTTTGACCAAGCATATCCAAGCGCAAGTGCAATGACCACAAGCAGGAGGAACCAGTAGCTCATTGAAAAGATCGGTACAAGTTTCGCGTAGATCGTACCGCCTATGTGCGGGCGCGTCAATGTCATCACAAAAAAACAAAAACGCGGGTGTCCCCGCATTATTTTTTATCGTTTTTGAAACTCTTGATGATCGCGGGGATCCGCACGATGAGGACGAGCGCAAATCCGCCCCACATAAGAACGATTGAGATCGCTCCGGCGGTAATAAAAAAGGACAGCATCATAAGGGCCGCACCGATCCCGGCGATCGGGTATCCGGCGATCATGTAGATGACGGAAAGGCCGCCAAGCAGGGCACATATGAAGAGGATGCCGAGTTCCATGTAGTTTTTACTGGGAGAGCTATTTTGTTCCTAGCACGCGCGCATTGTTTTTGCAACATCCCCGAAATGTCGTGCGATAATAAAAAAACGCGACTATGAGTCGCGTGGGTCTTTTGGTGTTTCGTCATTTTTCGTCCTTTTTGTTTCCCCGCCAAAGAGAACCGCGCCCCATACCAGGGCGACTCCCGCAAAAGATATGACAAGACTCGGAATGCCTGTCACAAAAAAGAACCGACGAGCAGGGCAAAGCACGAGGCCAACACCATGCGCCCCGCAAGGAAGTTAGAAACGGTAAAGAATATCATGAGCCCGAGAAGGATGATGTTGATGATCCACATTGGGTGGTGGTGTGTAAATGACCTCGCATAGATTGTTCCAGACCCCGTGAGCGTTGGCAATATTGATTCAAAAAATACTTTATGGTATAGTAGGAAACTGTATGATCATTCTTCTTGTTTTAGCCGCGTTTGTCGTGTGCGCATCCGGCATCCTTTCCATGGTGGAGGCCTCTCTTTTCTCCTATTCTCTTACGACCGCGCGCCTTCGCGCGGCTCGCGGGGCGTGGGGGGCAAAAGCCGCCCTTGAAATACGCGCCAGACCCTTTCGTGCTATCGCGACATTTGTCATCTTGTCATCCACTATCAACGTGGTTGGCAGTATCGCCATCGGGTCATATGCCGCGTTCCTGTTTTCAAGCCGGGGCATCGGTATGTTTTCCGCGATTTTTACGTTTTGTACGATCATTCTTGCCGAGATCATTCCCAAAAACATAGGCGAGCGCTGGAACCAAATGTTGTTTCCCATCGCCGCGGGACCGCTCTTGTGGCTTTCGTTTTTTATGACGCCGCTGGTTGTGGTGCTTGAGGCCATCACGCGTCCGTTCACGTCAGGCGTTTCACCATTTACGACCTCTGAAGAGGAGATCGCGCTTCTTGCCGGTGAGGGGGCGCGGGCGGGCTCCATAGAGCCCTACGAGGCAGAAATGATTAGGCGTGTGTTTCGCCTGAACGATGTGACAGCGGGCGACATGATGACGCCCAAACCCTTTGTATCTCTTATGAACGGGGACACAACGGTCGCCGATGCGGTTGGCGTGGTGAAAAATGCGAAGTGGTCTCGTTTTCCGGTCTATACGACGCATGAGAATAGCATCACCGGCATGGTGTACGCGCGCGATATTTTGCGTGCGTTCGTCGAAGGAGAGGCCGGGCGCAAGGTATCCGAATACGCACGGGAAGCCATGATCGTGCCGGAAGGGCGCCTGGGCGACGATCTCCTTCGCGATTTTCAGGCGCGCCGCACGCATCTTGCGGTTGTCGTAAGCGAATATGGGAATGTGGTCGGTGTCGTTGGGCTGGAAGATGTGTTGGAAGAACTGGTCGGCGAGATCATTGACGAAAAAGATGTGCAACCAGAACTTATCAAACGCGTGGCAAAGCACGAGATCATCGCGCACGGCCAGACGAGGGTGTCGCTTATGAATCACTTTTTTAACACGACGCTCAAATCGCGCAAGACCCTCAATGGATTTTTACAGGAAAAGCTGGGCCATATTCCCAAGGCGGGCGATGTCTATGAATTTGAGGACTTGGTGTTTCGCGTGGAGGAGGCGAGCGCCCAGCAGGTAGAACGGGTGCGGGTACAGCGAAAACTTGTGGAAGAACAGGCAAACGCGTAGCAGTGGTTGCCATGGGGCGGCCGGCGCGGTATACTATGGGTGGCGCGGTGTCGCCTGTGGATATCTTTAGAGATCGTTAGCATATTACTCTATGACATATATTTTTGTCGGTATTGTGGCAGTAATCGTGTTGTGGTTGGTGTTTGTCTATAACGGGCTTATTCGGGGGCGTCAGCGCATCAAGGAGGCATGGTCCGATATTGAGGTGCAGTTAAAACGCCGATATGATCTTATTCCGAATTTGGTTGCGGCGGTCAAGGGCTATGCGGCGCATGAAAATAATCTTTTTGAAAACGTAACGAAGGCGCGAACCCAGGCGATGGGTGCGCGAACCGCCGAGGAACACGCAAAAGCCGAGAACATGCTTTCAAGCACCTTGAAGTCGCTTTTTGCGGTTGCCGAGGCATATCCCGATCTGAAAGCGAACACGAACTTTTTGGAACTTCAGCGCGAGTTATCCGATACCGAGAACAAGATTCAGGCCGCACGCCGTTTTTACAACGGTAATGTGCGGGATTTCAACATTATGATTGAGTCGTTTCCTTCCAGCATAGTCGCTTCCGTGTTCCACTTTATGAAACGTGAATTTTTTGACATGGATGAAGGGGAGAAGGCGAATCCAAAAGTCAGTTTCTAAAATAGCCCGTTATCGGCCCAATCGGTTCCACCATTCACAATGCTTTTTTCTTCAACATTTTTTCGGAAACACCTATCCTCCGAGCAGGGCTTCACCCTGCTTGAAATGCTTGTCGTGATAGCGATCGTGGGCGTGCTTGCGGCCGCCGTTCTTGCGTCATTGAACCAAGCGCGCGGGAATGCACGCTTTTCAAAGGCACGAGCCGATGTAAAAGAACTGCGAAATGCGATTGGGTTCCTTGAGAACGACTCATACCAGTGGCCGTCGCACATCACGGTAAATGATATTCAGTCGGGAACGTCGGGAAATGAGATATGGGATCTTTCTCTTCCTATCGCTGGCATCGTGCAAACCGACGGACTGTTCTACAAATGGCAGGGGCCCTACATGAAGGCGCTACCAAAGGACCCGTGGGGGAATAAGTATTTTTTTGATCCCGACTATGACATTGACCCTGGGGCCGGTGAGACCTGGGCGGCGGTCGTCGGTTCTTTTGGGCCGAATGGTGTGGGACAGCACATCTACGACTCTGATAATATCTACGAGGTTTTCGGGTCACAGTAGGGTTTTGGTGTGAAGTCGTCCAATGAGCGGTTTTTTGACCGTTTTATGAAGAAAACAAGGTAACCCCTTGCTTTTTTCTTTAAATTGTATATAATGTATACATACGGTAGTTAATGCCGAAGGGGAGTGCGCTGGAGGAAATTCCCCGGATATGGCTCTAAAAAACGCTTTTTTGGCTCATGGCCTAAATGGTGAAACGGTCGAACTACTGACAGCATGGAATGTCCGGCATCCTGAACCGATCGCGATGGTTTTCAAAAAATGATCGGGAGAGGTTTGTGATCCGCCGGAGCACACGCATGGCAAAAGGAAGTGGCTATCAAGATGCAGATTTTTTGGAATACGTTGTCAAATCACTGGTTGACAACCCGGACGATGTAAAAGTTGACCGCAAGGTTGACGAAATGGGGGTTCTTTTGACCCTCAAGGTCTCGCCCCAGGATATGGGGCAGGTCATCGGACGGAACGGGAACACTGCAAAAGCCATCCGCTCGCTTCTTCGTGTCGTTGGCATCAAAAACAATGCCCGCGTCAATTTGAAGATTGAAGAGCCGGAGGGCGGCAGAGCCCCGCGCATGGAGCGCCGGTCGTCTGTAGACGAAGTCGTTGACGATCTGAAGCTTTAAAGTTTGAAACTGACAAAAGCCCCGCAAGGGGCTTTTGTGTTAATAAAAAAGATCGTACTACAAGCGCTCACATGAGCGATCAAAATCCTGCGCAAGTGGGATTTTTGTTTTTTACTAACTATTGCTGTATGCAAAAGCCCCGTGTCCGGGGCGTGGTGTTAGTAGTTATAGACGAATGTACAGGTTTCTCCAATGGTGACATAAAAATGTTCCATGGCTCTGCTCCCATCGGTGTAGCGCCGGTACTTCACCACTGCCGTTCCCTGGTCACCAATGTGTAGCGCGTCCTGATCGCATGTGAGCGGGATGTCAAAGACATATGTTTTGCCATATGTAAGATCAGATTTTCTGACCATGATTGACAGAACGCGAGCACTGTTTGGTGGGTTTATCTGTACGATTTCCGCTTTCATTATCTCTTCTTCCACGGTATATTTGGAAGAGCATCCGAGAAGAAGAATGCCCAGAATTAATGGAATGAAGAATGCTCGTTGTAGCATGTCGGCCCCTGCGTACTCACAGCAGTAGTACTGGAAGTATTTTATTATAAATTTATAAAAATGTCAACATTACGGTATGACATCCTCACAATTTTCCCCGACATGTTTGGGTCGTACATCGGCGCTTCCATGATAAAGCGCGGTATCGCAAAAAAACTCATCAGCATTTATATTCACGATGTACGTGATTTTGGCGTGGGGCCACACCGCAAAGTGGATGAGCGCCCGTACGGCGGCGGGCCCGGCATGGTGTTGCAAGTGGGGCCGATCGTGAAGATGATGGCAACACTGAAAGCAAAACCGAAAGAAACGCTTGTCGCACTTTTTTCCGCTGGTGGCGAACTGTTTACTGCTGAACGCGCGCGGGCGTTCTCAAAAAAATATACACGTATCGTTATGATCGCGGGTCACTACGAGGGCGTTGATGAGCGCGTCGCGCGAATTCTTCGGTCGTGCGGGTTTGCCGTGGCAGAACTTTCCATCGGGCCGTATGTGCTCACCGGCGGAGAACTTCCATCCATGGTCGTCATGGATGCCGTGTCACGCCACATTCCTGGGTTTTTGGGCAAGCAGGAATCACGCGAAGAGGAACGTTATGGCCCAGGTCTTCCCTCCTACTCGCGGCCTGAAATTTTCATGTATAAAAAAAGGGTGTTCCGTGTCCCGAAAGTCCTTCTCTCCGGGGATCACGCAAAAATAGATGCGTGGCGGGCAGCGTCACAAAAGCCGAAGGCGGTATCTTGACACACCGCCTTTGTTTTAGTAGTGTGCTTACAACGTTCCTTTCATCATGCCCATCCAATGAAGAAGGCCGTTTTTACTGCTTTTTGCTTGAGCGTGTTTGTGGGTCTACTTTCTCTTGTGTCTGTTGCTGATGCGTCCACGGGGCCCGCGGCACAACTGCAGAAGACCGTTAGTGATATTCAGAAAGTTATTGGCGGGGCGCCAACGATTACTGAGGCGCAGAAGAGCGCGGTTCGCCAGCTTATTTTTGAACGCATTGATATGGCCGATGTCTCCAGGCGGACGCTTGGCAAGCATTATGCGGCGCATAAGGATCGCTTTCCGGAATTTGTTCGTCTTTTTGGCGGACTTATTGAAAAGAATTGGATGAATCGGGCAAGTGGCATCGCCGGAGCGAAGATAGAGTTTGAACGTGAGCGGCTTGACGGCGATCTTGCAACGGTTGAATCAAAACTCGTGATGGGGCGTGGAGGGGAGATCTCCGTCGGGTTCCGTCTCCATCGGGCGGGAAACCAGTGGCTGGTGCATGACATTTTGGTTGAGGGCATAAGTTTAGTATCAAGTTACCGGGCACAGTTCAACCGGGTCATCCAGCAGGATTCCTTTGACGAACTCATCAGTCGTCTTCGCGCAAAGGATCTGGGAGAAGAGACAAAGTAAGCGCCACTGGCGCTTTTTTCTTTTTTAAGACGTGGTATAATATAAGAGGTATCTAATTTTTTGCATATGAAACATCACGTAGAGAGCGCATATGTGTATGGCATCGCGGTAGCGGGTATGGTCTTGGCGAGCTCTTTTTACGGAGCGCATGCGGCGCCCCCAACGGACGTTGTTGCCCATTGGAAATTTGATGAGGGAACGGGAACTGTCGTTGCCGATTCTTCGGGCAATAAGTATAACGGCACAACTGAGTTCGGGCCCGAGTGGGTTGATGGCGTCATGGGAAAAGCGATGAAGTTTAATGGCACGGATCAGTATGTAACGGTTCCCGATAATAATCTTACGGAGGCCGTGTATGCTTTCTCGGTAAGCGTGTGGTTCAAGCCGACTGAGGCGTCCACCACCCAGGCGCGCGGCGTTATTGGTATTATGAACGACCTGGACAGATCGGCGTTCAATATCGGCATTGACCAGTTGTATGACGGAAACGATGTCTACTTTCGTGTTTCAAATATTGGTAATATCGCCGAAAAAGCATCCGCTGATCAAGCGCTCGGAAATACGAAGTGGAATCATGTGGTCGGTATATATAACGGGGAAAAACTATTCCTGTACCAGAATGGCGTTTTACAGAAGAACAATCCACCGTTTACCGGGACCAGCAAAAATAGTGCGAAACCCCTTCGCATGAGTTACGACTATTCAAAGGGACTTTCTTCGTTCCCCGGCGCAATTGACGAGGTGCGCATCTATCATCGGGCCCTTTCCCCTGCGGAAGTTGCCGAGTTGTATAATGAACCCGTCGCCGCGGCGGTTCTTCCTCCACCGCCCGCCCCGGAGCCCGCACCAGCACTTGTTCCCGAACCCGTTCCCGCACCAGTGCCGGAACCCGCTCCGATTCCCGTACCAAGTCCCACGCCCCCTCCTTCTCCAAAGCTTCTCTTGCTACGGAGCATGGGCATCGGGTCGCAGGGTGATGATGTGCTCTCTTTGCAAAAGTTTCTGAACGCGCGGGGCTTCATTATTTCTATTTCTGGTGCCGGATCGCCCGGCAACGAGACGACATATTTTGGTGGCCGCACGGAAGGCGCCATAAAGAAACTTCAGTGTGACAAGAAGATCGTCTGTGCCGGTTCTCCTTCTACGACCGGATGGGGCCGCATCGGACCAAAGACCCGCGCGCTTATCGCGGAGATGTAAAGTTGACAGCGAAAACACAGTCCCGCTTTACGCGGGGCTGTGTTTTTTTGCAGGTGCGGGGGGCTTTGCTATACTTCACATATGAACAATGAGTCATTTTATTGGGGAGCCGCAACAAGCTCGCACCAGGTAGAAGGGAATAATCACAATGACTGGAGCGAGTGGGAGAAGGCGAACGCTGACCGCCTTGCTAATGATGCGCAGAAAAGACAGTGGCCTCGCCACTTAAGCGAAGGGAGCCCATCGCCGCTTGAGCGGAGCAATTATGTATCCGGACGCGCGTGCGAACACTATACGCGGTTTTCGGAGGATTTTGACATCGCAAAAAACCTCGGCCATAATGCACATCGGCTTTCCCTTGAATGGTCGCGGATAGAACCCGAAGAGGGAGTGTTTAACGAGGAGGCGATCGGGCATTATCGCGAGGTTGTGCAAGCGCTTCGCGCGCGGGGCATTGAGCCGTTTGTGACTCTGTGGCATTGGCCATTGCCGCTCTGGCTTCGTGACAAGGGCGGTTGGAAGAATGCTGATAATGTCAGGTATTTCGTTCGGTATGTTGAAAAGGCCGTCTCGGCGCTTGGTCCAGATGTCACTTTTTGGATCACGCTCAATGAGCCATTGGTGTACACAAAGATCTCGTATCTTGAGGGGCGATGGCCTCCGCAAGAAAAGAGCTACATTTCTTACCTGCGTGTTTCCAGGAACCTTATTAAAGCCCACAAAAAGGCGTTTGGCGTTATAAAGCGCTTACAGCCGGCATCGCAAGTTGGCATTGCCCACAACATGAGCTTTTTTGAAGCGGATAAAAGCCATGTTATTAATGGGTTTCTGAAGTGGTTCGGCGAGTGGAGAAAAAATTTTGGATTTCTTAATGCGATTGCCGATTATCAGGACTTTATCGGTTTTAATTATTACTCCAGTTATGTGGTCAACTTAAATTTTGATAAGGTAAAGACCGAGCAAACGACTGACATGGGATGGGCTATCTATCCAAAGGGCATATATCTTATGCTCACGCGTCTTAAGAAATATCGTAAACCCATCTACATCACCGAAAATGGTTTGGCTGACGCAAAAGATGAGAAACGCGCACAGTTCATAGATGAGCATATTTTCTGGTTAAAAAAGGCGATAGCCGATGGAGCTGACGTCCGCGGATACTTCTACTGGTCGCTTCTGGATAACTTTGAGTGGAGCGATGGGTTTTGGCCCCGGTTCGGGCTTGTCGCCATTGACTATCTGACACAGGAGCGGAGCATTAGACCATCGGCGCTTATATATAAAAGCATCATAGAGAAGGCCGATATGCGCCGAGTCGGTCCGGAGGGTGGCAAATAATGTTGGGTATGTACAAGGAGAGTGCATAATGCAAGATACATTCTGGACTCCATGAAGCCCTGAGCTTATGGAGTTTTTTAATC
>MHQW01000006.1:6065-54724 GCA_001820785.1 Candidatus Sungbacteria bacterium RIFCSPLOWO2_02_FULL_51_17 | reverse complement strand
AATTTCTGTTACAATGGTCGGAGGCGAATGTCGTAAAAATGCCCCTGGAGTCCAGAATTGGGTTGCATTATACAGAGAGTTGCATTTTCTCTGAAAACTGATATACTATAACCACACACACTAGGAAAGCAGTCAAGGAACGGAGCGTATCCAATATTCCGTAAAGCGCGTATACATTCAGTACTAATGAAAAACGGTGCTTCGGTTTCGCAGGATGGCCCCAGGAGCGTCCATCCCGCATCTGAACTGTGCACGGCATAAGAACATGTCCATGACGCCTTTCAACAATTTCACCATAAAAGCCCAGGAGGTCTTAAAAAGAGCCCATGATCTTGCCATTGAGCGCTCGCATCAGCAAATTGAGCCCCTCCATCTTCTCACCGCCCTCATTTTGCAGGAGGAGGGTATTGTGCAGGCGGTTTTAGATAAGCTTGAGATAAATACCCCGGCGCTGGTTGACCGTCTGCTTGGGTCTCTTGATAAATTGTCGCGGGTAAACGCCCTAAACCCGGTTATTTCCCTTTATTTATCGCAGGATCTTGCGCGCATCATGGAGGAGGCGATGAAGGAGGCAAAGCAACTTCAAGATGAGTTCATCTCAACTGAACACTTATTTTTGGCGCTTTCCCTTGTTCCCTCAAAAGCACGTGAGATGGTCCAGGAGAGCGGACTTACGCACGAGCAGATCGTAAAGGTGGTGTCGGAACTTCGCGGGTCTCAACGGGTGGTGGATCAGGAGTCGGAGGGGAAGTACAACGTGCTGGAAAAATACGCCAGGAACCTTACGAATATGGCCCGCCAAGAACAGCTTGATCCAGTCATCGGGCGTGATTCGGAGATTCGCCGCATCATTCAGATTTTATCGCGCCGCACAAAGAACAACCCGGTCCTTATCGGTGAGGCGGGGGTTGGAAAGACGGCTATCGCGGAGGGGCTTGCCCAGCGCATTGTTTCGGGCGAGGTTCCCGATTTTTTGCGCGACAAAGAGCTTATTTCTCTTGACCTTGGTTCTATTGTTGCCGGGACGAAATATCGCGGGGAGTTTGAGGACCGCATCAAAGCGATCTTAAAAGAGCTTGACCGGTCTAAAGGAAAATTCATCGTATTTATTGATGAATTACATACTATTGTTGGGGCCGGAGCCGCCGAGGGCGCGATAGACGCTTCAAACATGTTAAAACCGGCGCTTGCTCGGGGTGAACTTCGGGCGGTGGGCGCTACGACCCCTCGTGAATATCACAAGCACATAGAAAAAGACCCGGCGCTTGCCCGAAGGTTCCAGCCGATCTATGTTGACGAACCGTCCGCGGAAGACGCCGTTGCTATTTTACGCGGTCTCAAGCAAAAATATGCGGTTCATCATGGCGTGCGCATCACCGATGACGCGATCGTCTCTGCCGTAGAACTTTCCTCGCGTTATATCACTGACCGGTTCCTTCCGGACAAGGCGGTTGATCTTATAGATGAAGCCGCGTCATCTCTGCGTCTTGAAATGGAATCAATGCCCGGCGAACTTGAGGATGCCCGTCGTGAACTTTCGCGTCTTGAAATAGAAAAAGAGGCGCTGAAAAAGGAAAAGACGGCAACCGCGAAAACCCGCCTCAAGGCGGTAGAAAAGACATTAGCGGAAAAAAAGAAGAAGAACGACAAGGTGTTTGCCGTCTGGAACGATGAGCGACAGCTTATAAAGGAGATAGGGGGCGCAAAAAAAGAGCTTGAAACGCTTCGCCAGGAGTCGGATATCGCCGAACGCGGTTCGGCGTTTGAGCGGGTGGCGGAGATTCGTTACGGCAAGATACCTGCACTTGAGAAGAAGCTGGCGGATGCCGAGGCAAAGCTAAAAAAAATCCAGTCATCACGACGTCTTTTGAGAGAGGAGGTTGGAAATGAGGAGGTTGCCGAGGTGGTCGCGCGGTGGACGAGCATTCCCGTCACCCGCATGCTTGAGGCGGAAACCGCAAAACTTCTGCGTCTGGAAGATGTGTTACGCGAGCGGGTTATCGGCCAAGAAGAGGCGATCTCAAAAGTTGCGCACGCGGTGCGACGTTCTCGTGCAGGTATTCAGGATGAAGACCGCCCGACAGCATCGTTTATGTTCTTGGGCCCCACGGGAGTAGGGAAGACCGAACTTGCCAGAACATTAGCCGCTTTTCTCTTTAATGATGAAAAAGCCCTTATCCGGTTTGATATGTCGGAGTTCATGGAGCGCCACTCCGTTGCGAAGTTTATCGGGTCTCCTGCAGGGTATGTCGGGTACGAAGAGGGTGGTATTCTTACGGAGAAGGTAAAACATCGGCCGTATTCTATTATTCTTTTTGACGAGATAGAAAAAGCGCACCCGGAGATCTTCAACATCATGCTTCAAATCCTTGATAATGGGCGTCTCACTGATTCTAAGGGAAGAACAGTCAATTTTCGCAACTGCATTATTATCATGACGTCCAATGCCGGCGGGGAGTATGTGAAAGAAATGGCGCATCTTGGGTTTATGTCCGATGTTGAGGACACGAGCGCGAAAAAAGAGGATATGCTCAAAGACAAGATCAGGCGGGCTCTTGAGCGGAGTTTCCGGCCCGAGTTTTTGAACCGGCTTGATGAGATCGTTATCTTTAACACGCTGACGCGACCCGTGATAGAAAAGATAGTTGATATGCAGCTTACCCGCCTTACCGCTCGTCTGAAAGAAAAACATATTGGTGTTTCGTTTACGACTGCCCTTCGGGAACACATTATGAAGGTTGGATTTGACGAGCACTATGGAGCGCGTCCGATAAAAAGGACGATACAGACCGTTATCTTGAATCCAATAGCGCAGGAACTTGTCGGCGGGAGCATAAGGGCGGGCGATCATATGCTTGCCGACATCAAAGACGGCGCCGCTGTGTTTCTGAAGAACGGCAAGGGCCTTGGCGGTGAACGAGTGAAAAAACGGGAGGCAATAAAAACGACATAACGAAAACCGCTCCGCATTACGCGGAGCGGTTTTATAGTGTAGATAGCGATTTTTCGGTTGACACTCATGCGCGTTGCTTATACATTGATATGGTGTGTATCAAATGTAGTAGAATAGTGCCTTTTTCATGAAAAGAAAAATATTTGAATTATCGGTCGCCGTGTATCGCGTTACCGACCACTTCCCCCGGGAAGAGGCGATAAAACAGCAGTTGCGAAGGGCCGCGAATGACATTATGGCCGGTGTGATAGAATATGATTTTTTTCCCGGAGACATTGCCCGCACTAGAACTATTCAGGCGGAGATTCAGACCCTACGCTCCCTTCTTGGGGTTGCAAAACTTAATGATTTCGTAAAAGCGATCAATATTGAGGTGCTTGATAGGGAGTACAGCTTCTTTTATGGGTACTTTGAGCGTGAGGGCGAAATGTCGCATAAAAGCCGTGAAAATAAAGCGACAGTTCAAAAAGACATGCCGATTATAAGCGACATGTCACATGCCGCGAATGAGGAGCAATGCGTTATTGCCGATACCAAGGGTACGGTTGAAGCGGTTTCTCCTGTGCAAGACCATTCTGTTCCCGGTCCTAAAAAGGCATTTGTGGAAAAAAGTATCACGTTTAGCGAGCGCATATCGGTCAACGGCAATGGTAATGAAGCGGAGCACCAGCATGAGCGCGAGAAAGTGCCTGAGAATATCCAGAAAGCAGGCATTGATGCTTACAATGAACGCCAAAGATCAATTATTAACCACATCAAAGCAAATCAAAGTGTGAAATCAACTGATCTTTCTACTATTTTTTCAAACAGGTTCAGCATCAAAACGTTACAGCGCGACCTTGCCTTTCTTATGGAGCGGCGTATCATTCACCGCGAAGGTGATAAGCGCTGGGCCGTCTACAAGCTGCATGTCTAGAAAAAGTATACTGACTATGCTCTTTAAGCGACATAAAAGACATTCTATTTTCTCTTGTTAGAAAACGACACATATCATATTTTGAAGTGATTGTATCATCTTGCTTTATCAAGTATCTCCGAGAAGAAAGAATTTCATATCGTCATTTCATACCAATTCTTTTTTCTCAACATATCTCTAGCGCTGGCATCAAAGACAACGCATGGAACACCAGATTAAAAAAGTCATTATTCCCGTCGCAGGGTTTGGTACCCGCTTCCTTCCGGCGACGAAGGCCCAACCAAAGGAGATGCTTCCCATTGTTGATAAGCCGGTTATTCAGTATTTGGTTGAGGAGGCGGTGGCATCGGGCATTACCGAGGTTATTTTTGTTACGGGGCGGGGGAAGCGCGCGATTGAGGATCATTTTGATAACGCCGGAGAACTTGAATATTATCTGGAGCGCAGAGGAAAGCACGAACTTGCCCGTACCGTTCGTGATATCGCGGGCCTTGCCAGGTTTGCTTTCGTACGCCAAAAAGAACCCCATGGAGTTGGCGATGCGCTTCTTCAGGCATTCCATCTTATCGGCAATGAGCCGGTCGCTGTCCTTTTTGGCGATGACGTCGTTTATTCTAAAACGCCATGCCTGAAACAACTCATGAATGTCTTTGAAAAATATCGTAACCCGATCATCGCTCTTGAGCGTGTTCCAAAAAAGCTTGTTTCACGATACGGCGTTATAGACGGAAAGAAAGTCGCTCATAAGACGTATAGCATAAGCAAGATCGTAGAAAAACCCTCTGTCGCAGACGCGCCATCCAATCTTTCTGTCGTTGGGAAATACATCTTAACGCCAAGCGTCTTTGAGGCGTTAAAAAGGATCAAGCCGCAAAAAAATCAGGAACTCTATCTTACTGATGCCCTGCAGTCGGTTATCACGCGGGGGGAGGGGGTGCATGGGTTTGAATTTTCCGGTGTCAGATACGATTGCGGTGATAAGCTCGGTCTTCTGAAGGCGGTGGTTGATTACGGATTGCGCCACCCGGAGCTTGGTTCGGGGCTAAGAAAGCATTTACGAACAGTTAAAATGTAGGAGTAGTGAAATGATGAGTAAAAAACATGAGTTTTTATAAGATTTCCTTATTGGGCTCGTCACACAATGGGGCATGGATGGGCACTGTTGATATGCTGCCCCAGTAGTTTCCCAGTAACCCTTATATATAGAAGCTTTGAACGTAGTCAAATTTGACTAATGTGAGGAAATCTGCTGAATACACGTTTCGGGCCTGTGTGATTATTGACATTCCTTGCCCTTTGCTTACACTCCGTATATTGCCAAAAATCCAATACCACACGTTTTGCTTACTTTTTGATTGAAATTAGCAAGTAAATATGCCATAAACTTATCCACAATACCTGTTTGCAAGGAGTTTCCTGCGAAATTATAATGGATGTAGTGATACCTATGTGTTTCGCACGAATGTGCAACCGCTATACGAGCCACGCATTGGCCAGCTTTTGGAGTAAGTGAGTTATACTTTTCCACATAGCGCCTATTTGCAAACCAAAAAAAAATTGATACAATAACTTGGTTCTGGTGAAAACTATTTTTTATCCTCTCTTGTCCCGGACTTCTGCGGCGCAAGAGAGGGCAAAGAATATCCCGTACGAATGACATTCCCATGCGGATGAAGCCCGGTATGTCCGAATGCCAGGATAGTACATTGAAAAATTAAAAACCACACAGCAAGGAAAGAGATAGATAAGAACAGACATCCTTCATGTGCATTCTGATCGTTCCGGAGTTTCAAAGTCCGGTCGACGATGGAAGAATTTTGGGGGCGGATTGAAAAATACGTTTCCCTCTCTTCTGTCATGACTTGACTCCGATCTGATTACCATTACGTGTGTTACAAATTAGTTTGCGTCAGGCACCTTGCTAGCGTTTCGGAATGTTCCGAACAACGCTAGTGTCGAAAAGGTCCGCCGCAAACGGCAAGTCGCCCCGATAGCAATCCACATTGCTGTTGCGGTGATTAAAATAACGTATTCGTTAAAACTATGAATAAGATTCGCAAATCAACAACAGGAAGAATAGCGAGCGCTCTTCTTTCTGTGACGACCGTGTTGTCGCTCTCGGGCGCATCTATCGCGATGCCGCTTGTAGCAAGCGCGGCACTCACAGAAGCGCAGATCGCATCCATCATCTCGCTTCTTCAGTCCTTTGGCGCTGATCAGGCAACCGTGGCGAACGTCAACTCCACGCTTCACGGACAAGCGGCCCCCGGTGGATCATCTGCGGCATGTGCCTTTACCCGCGCTCTCACATCGGGAGCAAGGGGTGATGATGTAACGTGCTTGCAGAATTATTTGACATCAACCGGACACTTCACCTTTTCGGGTGGCGCGACCGGATACTTTGGTTCAGTAACCCAGTCGGCAGTTGCGGCATGGCAGGCGGCCAACGGCGTTGCGCCGGCGGCGGGATACTTTGGTTCTCTTTCACAGGCAAAGTACTCCTCGCTTGCATCAGCAACACCCGCTCCGACCCCAACCCCGACTCCGACACCAACCCCGACTCCAGGAACACCTCCTCCGGCGACCGGAACGGGCTTGATGGTATCAGCGGGCGTACAGCCGGCTGAAACGCTCGCCCCCTTGGGAGCCGCACGCGTTCCGTTCACAGAACTCGTCTTTACGGCGGGTCTTGACGGCGATGTGAAGGTAAACGGTGTCACCATTGAGCGGCAAAGCCTCGGCGCCGATGCGGCGCTTTCCGGCATTGTGCTTCTTGATGAAATGGGATTGCAGATCGGTCTTTCAAAGACCCTCAATTCTGACCATCGGGCGCTTATGAGTGAGGCATTCACCGTAAAAGCGGGAACCTCAAAGAAGATCACTGTTGCAGGAAACAGGCCGACAACCGAGACCACATCAACGGCAGGACAGGTCATTAAATTGGCCGTCGTCGCAGTTGATGCGGGAACAGCATCTGTTACCGGTCTCCCGATCACGGGAACAGGACAGACGATGAACACCTCGCTTACTATCGGAACCGCAACATTGACTCGCGGTCCGATGGATCCGGGAGCATCAAACTCCAAAGAAGTTGGAACGACTGGCTACACCTTCTCCTCTATTCGCGTCACCGCGGGTTCAGCTGAAGATATATGGGTCAAGTCAATCAGCTGGAACCAATCCGGCTCCGTTGCTACCTCTGACCTTGCAAACATGAAGACCGTGGTTGATGGAACATCATACGATGTTGTCGTCAGCTCTGACGGAAAATACTACACGTCAAATTTTGGCCCGGCAGGTATCTTGATCGGAAAAGGAAACAACAAAGAGGTATATATCAAGGGAGATGTAACTGGAGGATCCGGCCGAACGGCTGACTTTGATCTCTACCGCTATACCGACCTGTATCTTGTTGGTTCTACCTATAGCTACGGCGTAACCCCGACGGCAACCCAGGTTGCGGCATCGGCCGATGATGGAAACTTCCATGCGGCAAACCCGAACTATGATGCCTTCCAGGTAACCGTAAATGCTGGCTCCTTGACTGTTTCAAAGGCGACAACGCCTGCGGCACAGAATGTTGCTATCAACCTTTCCAGCCAGGTTTTGGGTGGGTTTGAGGTTGAGGTAAAGGGTGAGCCGGTATCGGTTTCCCAATCTGTCTTCTGGTACCAATTGACCGATAGCGATGCAGGAGCGGAAGCGTCCGGTGACGATATCACAGCGCTTTCACTCATTGACTCCACGGGCAAAGTGGTAGCGGGTCCCAAGGATGGTGCCAACGTTACGACCCTCGGCGGAAAGGTAACATTCACTGATAGCATCACCTTCCCCGTAGGAAAGAGCATCTACACCCTGAAGGGCAAGCTTTCCACGAACTTTGAGAACAACGATACTGTCGTTGCTTCAACAACCCCGTCAGCCGATTGGACAACGGTCACTGGTCAGACGACCGGAACGACCATCACGCCTTCGGCATCCATCATCACGGCAAACACGATGACCGCCAAAGCGGCAACCGTGGCGATTTCTACGAACGCGAACAACCCGACGGCGCAAAGCATTGTCGCGGGAGTTCAGGACTTTGTCTTCGCCAAGATTACCTTTGACGCGTCAAATTCCGGTGAAGATGTTCGCTTCTCCACATTGCAGTTTGACGTCAACACCCCGACAAACGCCGATTACCCGACGAACTGCCAATTGTGGGATGGCGCGACCGCGCTGAACACGGGTGGTAACACGGTAACCCCGACCACCGATGGCGATAAGACGTTCACGCTTGATCAACACTTGATCATCACGAAATCATCCATCAAGGTCATCAACTTTGCGTGTGATCTTCCGGGCGGACTTACGAGCGGAAGCACGATTCGCATAGATACTCCTGATGCGGCCGGCGACATCACAGGAACCGGTGTTACATCAGGACAGTCGGCGACCATCTCGTACACGCCCTCACAGGCAGGTCCTTTGATGACGATTGCGACAAGCGGTTCGCTTACCACAGCAGTTGCTCCGTCATCTCCTGCGGCAAAACTTGTCGTGGCTGATACAACGGATGTTGTCGCTGGAATCTTCCGGTTCCATGCAACAAATGAGGCGGTCAATCTTGATAAGATCTCGATTCAGATGGGCAATGGAACGAACACCGCTCAGGACATCGTGCAGTTCACGATTTGGGATGGTGCAACACAGGTTGGCTCCGGTGTGTTCTCAACAACCACTGCGGCTGGTCTTAAGATCGCATCTACGACCCTTTCCACCCCAGTGTTGATTCCGAAAGATGCTGACAAAGATCTCACCGTAAAGGTTGATCTTGCCGCGGTTGGAACAGCACAGACCGGCGGTCAGGGTGCGCTCTTCTCCATTCTTATTGACACGAACGACACCACGGGAACCCAGGGAACTGGCGCCTCGTCAGGTGCAACCGTCAATCAGACCGTGGGATCGGCCGACCCAACAGCTGCGGTGCATCGCATGTTCAAGTCCATTCCGACGGTTGCCAAAGTGGCGCTCCCGACGAACAGCTTGAACAACGGCTCAATGTCTCTCCTTCGCTTTAAAGTCACTGCTGATCCGAAAGGTGATGTGGGACTCTACAAGTTCACGCTGAACATTGCGACCTCAACCGCGACAGTCACTGCTATCGCAATCTATGGCTACAGCGATTCAGCATTCTCGCTGCCCGCCTACGATAACGGTGGCAAGCTTTGGAACGCGGGACAGGATGGAAGCACAGCAATGGACATGTACTTTGATCCGGCCACACAAGATAGCACGAACGCAGGTATTCAAGTGCCTGCCGGTCAGACCCGCTACTTTGATGTAGTAGGAACCGTAGCAAGCGCTGTCGCCGGGTCATCGGTATCAACCTCACTCTTGGGTGATGCGGCATTTATCGCCACATCTAGTGCAAGCGGAGTTGATGCATGGCAGGAAGATGACTTCATCTGGTCTGCGAACGCGACGACAACTGCTTTGGTGGGTCATGTTGATTGGACGAACGGCACCCGTGTGCCCGGGCTCCCATCAACGAACATCTCCGCTGAAGTGTTGACGAAGTAACCTCGCTTTGATCTAGGGCTTGTGGACCTGGGTCAGGTAAAACACAGTCCCCCGAAAGGGGGACTTTGTGTTACACAAAAACCATCGGCCTTATGGTCGGTGGTTTTTGTGTGCCGGACTATCTTATATTGAGGGCGCAGACGAGCACCCGTCTGCGTTTCTTGATTTTTTGCCGAAAATGAGCAATAATGCAACATAGTTGCGCTAATAGCTATTTTATGGACCTAAAGAAATTTTTTCTCGTCACTGGGGTGGCCATTGGGATCGGGCTTCTTGCCTGGGTCATGTATGTCAACATCATGACATTTTCTCCGCGGGTCTCACCTGTACCAACACAACCGGCGCCATCGGCGGTAGTTCCTGTAAGCGACGAGGGTTCTTCGGCCGAGGCGCCGAAAGCCGGCTCCGGGGCTTTGCAGGTGCCGTTATACACGGGAGCTGATGCCAGCGTTGCGCGAGAGAACTCCTCCCTGATAAAGGCATATCCCGAAGACGTAAAGAAGAAAATGAGAGAGGAGCTCGCAACGCTTGCGGCGCGCGTTGAGAAAGATCCAACTACGCTTGACGCATGGCTTCGTATCGGCGTCATAAAGAAGTTTTTTGGCGATTATGAAGGGGCACGTGATGCCTGGGAATACGCAAGCATTATTCGTCCGGCAAATGTTGTTTCATTTTTGAATCTCGGAGGGTTGTACGGGTCGTATCTTAAGGACTATCCGCGCGCCGAAAAAAATTACCGTCAGGCGATAATAAACAATCCTGCCGACTCGTCCGGGTATTTAGAACTTGCCTCGTTATACCGGTATTCCTACAAAGAAAAAGAGGGGAACATCGTGCCGCTTATGGAGGAGGGGATGACGGCAAGCGACGATGATCTGAACTTCACCATTTACCTCGGTGGCTACTGGACGGAAAAAGGCGATACGGCAAAGGCCATTGAGAATTATGAAAAAGCCCTAAAACTAGACCCCGACAATAAGCCGATACAAGCGGAGATTTCGCGTCTGAAGGCGCGTTAGGTTAGATGTCACATAAATTATAGGAGGTTGAACCTCCTATAATGTGGTTAATGAGTGCAGAATGATTGACTTTTTGCCCGGCATTGGTTATTGTGTGAAAACATCTGCCGTGAATATGAGATTGATTCAGCATATATGAAGTTTACGAGGTTGAACCGCGTAAGATTTTAATGGGATAGCTGTGTAAATGCATTTCACCTGCTACTATGAGTTTTTTTAACACGGCGGTAGTAAAATATTTTTTTGGGATCGTAGGTATTGCCATTGTTGGCGTTGCCGCAAGTTATGCCGTGTCCGTCTATCAGTATGCAAAAAGTCCGGAGTATCGCGCCGAACAGGACCTGAAGGCGCTCCAAAAACGCTATGCCGAAGACACCTATGGCGGGAAAACACCCGAGGAGACGCTTGAGCTTTTTATTGCCGCGCTCAAAAAAGAGGACATTGATCTTGCTGTGAAGTATTTTGTTTTTGATAAACAGGAGGAGTGGCGGGATAAATTACAAAAGATAAAGGAGGGTCGGCAAATTAATCTTATGGTGGGCGACCTTTCTCGTGAAAAGAGAAAATATACTACCTTCGATGACTACGTTTCTTTTGATGTAAGAAATGATAAGAAAGAGCTTATCTTAACTATATCTTTTGGACAGCTCCCAAACAAGTTATGGAAAATGACCGACTTATAAAAATTCTTTTCTGCTTGTATATAGGAGGGGCGCTTTTGAGCATCCCTCTTTTTGTTTATGCTTACGATCCGACTACTGCGCACGCCGCACTCACGCAGGAAATGGCAAAAGTATTTAACGCCCTGCATCCCGCAACAGCGTTGAGTGATGGCGATAGTGAGTTGCTCAAAAAAGGGGCTATGGACGAAGATGGGGGAACGCGCTGGATGAAGCATTTTTACGACCCGGTATACGGTCGTGGCTTTACTACGGCCGCGGGGCGCGAATGGCAGGACTCAAGGGCGTGGGCACAAGATACTCTTGCGCAGGCACAATCCGGCGGAGCGTTCAAAAGCAGGGCGTATGGCTCGCTATTTTCTTTGTTTTCCTCCGACCACGACTACTCGTGGGATCGGGCGGTATACGGCTACGCGTGGAGTGATAAGGAGCGGGGGCTTGAGGCGCTTGGGCACGTTCTGCATCTTTTAGAGGACGCGGGAGTGCCCGATCATACCCGGAATGACGCGCATCCCGATATTTTTCATTTCGGAAGTCCGTACGAGAGCTGGACGAAGAGGTTCACTCCGGACAATGTTCACATTGCTGACGCGATTGGCACAACGGAACCAATGAGATCATTCACCGATTTGGGTGCATATTTTGATTTTATGGCAGTGTATTCAAACAGTAATTTTTTTAGTAAAGATTCTATTTTAACCAGTGAGTACACTGGGCCCACCGTTTCTTTTTCTAGGATAGAGTGGGATGATGCTGGTCTCCCGACTAAATACGGATTCGGTAAAATTAAAAATCAGGAATACAAATTAGTAAAAATGCCAAATTTGCCAGAGTGGAAGCTTCTGGGGGAGGTTTATAGAAATGAGTACAAGTTGGATGACGAAAATCACCTGATCGTTGCCGACTACTGGAATCTTCTTTCGCGAGAAGCGGTACTGAATGGCGCTGGAGTTATTGATCTTTTTTTCAAAGAGGTGGAAAAGGAAAAAGAGACGAAAGTATTATGGAAAAAGAACCGTTCTTGGGGACAGCGCGCCTGGGACTGGTTTTCGGAACTCTCACCGTTTGCGGGGCCCATAGACGTTGCCAATACGGGGCCGCAGTACGCCTCACTTCTTGCCGCAGTGAGCGATGAACAGGCATCTAACAACACTGCCGGCGCTCATGAACAAACTCCTTCCGCTCCGCCCCTTTCCACCGATCCACGGCCCGTCGAAATGCCCGCTCTACCTCCTCCGGGGATTGTTCTTGGCGCAAGCGCCGAAGGGGGGACACAGCAAGTCCCCATTGTCGTAGCACCAGCAGATACTCAAAGCAGTGGCGTGGGGGGCGTTTTTGGCGCCGGTAGCGATTCTCCGGCCCCTTCTCCCGCATCAGGCGGGGAGCAGGCGGCAAGTGCCGCTCCAACTCCGTCAGAGCCGACTCCACCCCCTCTGGCACCCGACACAACCGCACCCGATGTGGAGTTGGTTATTCAGGAGTGCGGCGAAAGCATCTCTCTGGAACTTTGCGCGGTAATGCCCGGCACGCTTCACGTGTCGTGGCATTTATCGGCGGATGATATTGCATCGTTTACGGTCGCATGCGAATCGGAAGCGGCAAATGAGGAGTGCGCGCAACTCGGTACAACGACGGCAAGTACCACGCTTTTCATGAGTGTCGCCGGTGATACTACGCTCACCTTTTCTGTTCTTGCGGCCGATACTGCGGGAAATCGGTCGGAGGCAGTTAAAAAAAGCGTTACCGTCGTTTCGCGCCCGGTTGTTATTAACGAGATCGCCTGGGCGGGAACGGGCGCGGGCGCTTTGGCGGGAGACGAGTGGCTGGAACTTGCGAACACATCGTCTCACATCATTTCTTTAGACGGATGGAAACTTGAATTTGTCCCTCTCGGCACCACAACGCCCATACACACACTGCCTCTTGCGGGTGCGCTTGCGCCCGAAGGATACTTTTTGATTGAAAGCGATGATGGTGCCATAGCATCTGTTTCGGCGGATCTCATCTCGTCATTCGGCGAAGGATTGTCGGATGGCGGCATGACCCTTGTGCTTCGCGATGCGCATAGCGCCCTAGTTGATGTCACTCCGGCGCTGTGTCGTAATGGGTGGTGCGAAGGCGCAATTGCCGGGAGATACACGATGGAGCGGATACGTAAAGAAGCAAGCGGGGACGGTCAGGCGAATTGGGAAACATGGCAATTTTTGGAGATGGCACAGGCCCATAACCGCGAGGGGGGTGGTATCAACGGTACTCCGCGCGCGCGAAACAGCGTCAATTATCTTGTGACGCCATCGGGTCGGATAACGGGGGAGATGACGCTTGTAAAAAATCGCTCACCGTATATTATTTCGGCCGATGGTCTGAAACTTGAATTCGGTGCCGTGCTTACCATTGATCCCGGGGTGGTCATAAAATTTGTCTCAACGAATGAGCCCTCGTTTGACGTGTATGGAAAGATAACGGCGAACGGAACGGCCGAGGAGTCGGTAGCATTTACATCCATATTTGACGACACCTATGGGGGTGATACGAACGGTGATGGCGCGTGCGGAACTGATGCCGCGGCCCAGTGCCCTTTACCCGGCGAGTGGAAGCGTATCCATGTACATGCGGAATCGCCCGGCGCAGCGTTTACCCATACGGCATTTCGTTATGGCGGGCGCTGGTTTAGCGGTCAGGACTTTCGGACCATGATCGCGGTAGAGGAGGCGCCGGCGGTTTTTGATCACGGCATGTTTGAATATTCATTTAACCATGGGTTGTACAGCATTGATACGGACCTTGAGGTCAGTAATTCCACGTTCAGATATAACAATGCGGCGGGTGCCGATGCGCTTCTTGTGGCGCACGGAACTCCAATAATCCGCGACTCTCTATTTGATCATAACGCGACAGGACTGATGCTTTCCGGTACGGAGGCGGGCGAGGTGCGGGGAAATACATTCACTGAAAATACCCAGGCAATTGACTCACACGAATCATTCGCCGCGTTTTCCGGCAACCAGTCCTCCGGCGCCGGTGTGAACGGCATTCTGCTTTCTGGAATCCTCAACGGGGATTATGTATTTTCTGACGGCGGCATTCCATATGTTGTACAAGATGGAACATTGCGCCTTGCGGATGGACATGTATTTCGCGCCGAGGCGGGGGTTGTGATAAAGTTCGGTACGCGGGCGTCGGGTCTTGTGGTGGATGGAGAATTTCATGTCGCTGGAACGCCTGAAGCTCCCGTGGTGTTCACAGCCCTTGCCGATGATGAGTATGGGGGTGATACGAGCGGGGACGGCGTGACCGCGGGTTCTTCCGGCCTTTGGAATGCTATGGCGTTTGGGCCGACGAGCGGCGACTCTGTTATTTCGGGGGCTCTCATACGATATGGCGGGGGACTCCGTTTTTCGCCGTTTGCGCTTAAAATTTCCGGCGTTCCTATAACCGTTGAGGATTCAATTTTTGAATATAACAAAGGTATCGGTCTATGGCTTATCTCTTCCGATGCCGCTATTTCGCGGACAACATTCAGACATCATATCGTGCCGGAAAACGCCATAGCGCTTCTTGCCGCCGATCACACAACGGCAACGCTTGATGCGGTGGTGTTTGATGAAAATGGGAGAAATGTGGTGACCGATGACACGTCCGTGGTTGAAGGGCTATGACATATGTGTACGTTACACCGTGATGATGCACGGCATCATGCGCACAGTTGGGGGAGCGGCTACTCTTTATAAAAAACAACACCGGACGGCGGGCTCTCCCGCTATCCGGTTTTTTCTACCAGGGCATTTTCTGGAGTTTTCGGTACCCGAGCCATCCGGCAAGGACAACGATGGCGATCGCCACCAGAAGTCCGAACGGACCCGTGCCGCCGATTCCCGCGACCGCTATGAGCGGCAGAAGAACGCCGATCATGCAGACGCCGACTATCGCGACTCCGATGGCGAAGAACGCCCAGAGGACAAGAAGGATGCCGTCCCATACGAAGATAAGTGTTGCGTCCCCCGATGACATCCATAACGCCTCAAGCGTCTTCCACAGCATCTCGGGGCCGCTGCCCCTGAATCCGAGCGCCCAGCCGAGGAGCCATAGAAATGTACAGAACCCGAAGTAGATCCACGGGCCGTACACGAATACTACTCGTGCGAGCAAAAGGCACCTCCTGGTTGTGTGATATGTTTACTGCGCTGTTCTTTAATTATAGCATATATTTAATAAAAAGTCAATCATAAAAAACATTGGATTTACTTGCCTTTTATGATATATAGATTGACATAATGCTTGTGATATGATATAATGCTATCATATAAGACAATATGCCCCGCACGGGGTCTGTTCATTTACACGCTAGTGTATATATTCCACCCCTCACCCACTTGCCTAAGGAGGGCACATGACGACGCGCGAGAAGAAGGCACCGAAGCACGTGAAGCTTGAGAAGGAGTTGATCCTTGCCTCCGCAGTAACGACACTTGCGGAGGCGGCTCCGCTCTGGAGCATGGAGCGGCTTGGCGTTGCGAATGAGGAGAAGCACTGTGATTTTTGTCACACGCCGATTAGGTACTATGTTCGGATTCGCTGTTCTTCACCGAAAGGCGTGCCGCATCGCGACATCGGTCACGACTGCTATGAGATAGTGCAGCAGGCGGTCGTGACGAAGGAGATTGATTCGGCGAAACTGCGGGAGCTTCGTCCGCACATCAAGCGGATGAAGCAGTATGTGAAGCGGAACATCACGAGTTCGGTCGCGGCCTGGCTCAAGGCCGCGAAGGACTTGCCCGCGGAGTTGCAGCCCGAGCTTTCCATGGTGGAGGCCGTAGGATATGCGTCGTCCGTGGAGGCGGCAGAGGCATTGGTCGCCTACTACAAGGCGAATAAGAAGTATCGGCTGAAGGATCGGCTTGCGGTGGCGTATCTAGTCATTTTGGATGAGTATCCGCGGCGGGCGGAACTTCCGCGAGAGGCGACTATCGCCGATATCCAGGAGATAGAGCGCGCGATCGGCGAGTGGTATAAGGAAATGAATCGTGAGAAGGGGCGGCGCAGGGAAGAGGAGCGGCTCGCCCTTGAGGTTCTAAAGGAGCGCGCGCTGGGGGACATTGCGGTCCCCCTGACCGATCCTTCCGTCACGAACGACAGCGGGTGTTACGAGCCGGGATTCGGATATACCCGGCGCCCGTCTCTCGTGCTTGTGTTTACGTTTCCGGTCTCCGCGCGCGTTAGGATCATGCTTCCTCGCGAGCAGATCAAGGAGCTACTCGGGGTGAAGCGCTGGAACGCTCGGGTGGCCGAGGCGCTTCAGAAGACGATTCCGGCGCAAGCGCGGTTCTCCGTTACCGACGACGGGGCGCTTGTGCTGGCGGATGCCGACATGGATCTGTGGCTGGCAGACGTTGCGCGCAGGCTTGGCGTGAAAACGCCCGGCGAGCGCAAGGAAGAGCGCACGCGCCAGTTGGAGTTGTGGGAGCTTGGCCGAGTGGATGCTGGCGTTGTCGCGTTTGACGAGCGCGCGCGGCGGCATCCTCATCAGTACTTCAAGGCAACGCTCAAGCGCGCCTACCACCCGAAGACAAACGAGGCACAATGGGTGTGCTACCGGGGTGGGAAGAAGTACATTCTTGCCCGCGAGATGTTCGGCAATTATCGTGACGGAGATGGCGAGGTTCGGCTTGAGGCGATTAAGGAGTTGACGCCCGGGAGCTGTTATCTCGTAAAAATCACCGATCCGGTGCGGTTCCTTGTGGAGCACCGGGTGGCGTATCCGGCGCGTCCAGATTCGGAGTAGTGCTTGGTCGGAAGCACAAAGGAGAGCCGTGCTCCAGGGCGTGAGATCGCCGGAACGCACGGGCCGGAGGGAGAACACCCCCTCCGGTTTTTTAATACATGTTGTAAGAGTGGTTCCGTATTTTACCGCTGCATCATGATGATACAAAAACCAATTCCTCATATACCAGCGGTCGCGCGTATGTGAGGAAATGACC
Organism: Candidatus Sungbacteria bacterium RIFCSPLOWO2_02_FULL_51_17; assembly: GCA_001820785.1. Classification (GTDB taxonomy): domain Bacteria; phylum Patescibacteriota; class Minisyncoccia; order Sungbacterales; family GWA2-42-14; genus 2-01-FULL-51-34. The sequence goes on along the minus strand of MHQW01000006.1, from coordinate 37,613 downwards.
TATTCTGGCGTATGAGAGGAGGAAAGAGGGCGGGTATGTAATGGTGTGCTACTGGCAGGTGTGCGTGGTAAGAGTTTCCTGGCGGGCCGAATAGCCCGCGGAATTGCCGGTGGGGATATCCGCGCCATGTCTTGAAATTCGTCGGTAGATATGCCACAAGTGTGGCATGTTTTATTTTTTGTGTGTGGCAGTAGTAATATTTCTTCCATTTTTTGCATACGCAAGTCCTGCGGTCGTTATAAATGAGGTTGCGTGGGCGGGCACTGCGGCGGATGACACGGATGAGTGGGTTGAGCTTAAGAATACTACGGGTGCCACGATATCACTGGACGGATGGGCACTTAAGGCGCTGGATGCAAAACCCATGATCTCACTTTCCGGCTCTATACCTGCCGGTGGTTTTTATTTGGTTGAACGAACCGCCGATACGGTTATTTCTGATGTTGCCGGTGATTATGTCGGATCTTTCGGGCAGTATGGAAGCGTTTCAAATTCCGGCGAGGATATTGATCTCATTGATGACGGTGGCGCGGTGGTTGATAGTGTGCATTTTGCACCCGGTTGGCCTGCAGGAACCGCGGGTCCCGACTACTTCTCAATGGAACGGATAGACCCCGCCGTATCCGGTTCAAGTGCGACCAACTGGCTTTCAAATGATGGTGTAATAATGAACGGTAAAGATGCCGCAGGAAATTCGGTGCACGGTACTCCAAGATCAGAGAACAGCGCGTACAATAAGGCAACGGTATCCCCGGCTCCCGCACCCGCCTCTCCAGTATCTTCGGCGCCGGCTACGTCTGCTCGCTCAACGACCAGTGATCTTTCCGAAACGCGCATTAGAGCATTTGCCGGAGATGATCGGACCGTTCTTGCTGGAGCCGTGGTGGAATTTCTCGGAAGCGCTACTGTCAGCGGCAAGTCCGCGAATGGTTTGAATTTTTCATGGAACTTCGGCGATGGTTCAACCGGCAAGGGTCGCGCAATTTCGCACACCTATTTTTTCCCGGGAACTTATTCAGCGCAGGTGAATGTTGTTTCAGACGAAGACAGTGTGACGGACTATCTTATGGTAACCGTTCTTGCCCCGCAGATAGTGGTAACCGAGGTGCAAAAAGGGATGGGGGGATTTATTGAGATCTATAATAAAGGGTCCGAGCGCGTTGATCTTGGAAGTTTGTTGATAACGGAAGGAGCAAAAATATTTGTTATTCCCAAAGGAACGTTTATTGGAGCGGGAGTGGCTATCGCGTTTTCAAATAAGGTGACGGCGCTTTTAGGCGACGGGGACTCACTCATGGTATCTACCAAAAACGGCGCGCAAGTTGATTTGGTCACGCTTCCTGCGGGCACGATCTCTCATGGTAGTTTCGTTCGCATTGGGGAGGTATTAGTATATGCCGAAGTGCCAACGCCGGGGAGTGTTGAGCGTGGAAAACTTGCATCAGGTCTTGCCGTTGCAGATAGCGGTGCGAGTGCTGGTAGTAAAGCGCAGGCCCCGTTGGTGCCGCTTTTGGCGGTTGCCGCAAAACCGACGGTACTTGGAGCCGGAACGGAAGATCATGCCAGGGCCCTTCAGGGAAAAGAAACAGTAAACAGTGAACCACAGAATGCCGCGCCTAACTCATTGGTTGCGGGTGAGAAGAACGATATCGGCGAAGAGTATGCTCTGGATGCCGATGCGGGAGGGTTTCGCATTGGAGGGTTTTCTTCGCCGTTTCCGCCGGAAAAACTTTTTCTGGCGGCAAGCATCCTGCTTGGTTTTATCGGTTCTGCCGGGTTTTTACTTCTCCGGGCCTAGCTTGACAAAAAATTTTCTATATAGTACGCTAATTCAGCAGATACGTGCCCCGCAGAATGCGGTGGCGAGCCGTTCCTTGAAAGGAGAAATGAGACCATGATGCGCTTTCGTGTCGTGCCGACTCTTCTTATTGCCTCAGTTATGCTTGGCGGGTGTGTGGGAGAGCCCCCGAGTGCACAGAAAAAGGCCGTTGAACGGTCGTATACACGCGACAATTATGTTCCGAGGAACGATGTTGAAGGCAAGAACTATAACAAGCGTCAGCAGCGGGCTGATGATCCTACGGCGATCATCTGGTGCACAACCGCGTTTCCCATTCCCTCAAGTCCCATCTTTACCGTCCCGGTGGTGGGGAAGCTCACGTCCGGAAATAAGAGGCCATACCCGACCTCCCAGCACGTGGCGAATGTGAACTACTACTCACCGGAGCTTCCGGGAAATGACGCGATGTATGGGTCGTCGGGTGAGTATCGCTACGGTTTTACTCCCGCCGATGTGTATGTTGATTACTACGGGATGCCGACGTTTTGTACGGATGAGCCGACGGTATGGCAGAGGGAGTCAACGGTTATTGTGATGGAAAGGGATCCGGCACTTCTTGAGGCGCATAAGCGCGCACGCGAAGCGCTTGCTAAGAATGATCCGGCTGTAGCCGATAAGATCCTTTCCGACGCGATCGGAAAGTTACGCAAGTAACCCCCCCACACACACAACGACAAGGAGGAGCAAGCCGTGGCGAACTATCCGGATAAGGAAGACACGAAGTCGGTGATCGGTTGGGGCTTTTGGGCCCTTGGTATTGTGCTAGTCTTTGCTATCGGCATCTTTCTTGTCCGATGGGCGCTGGTGCCGACCGAGGTGTATTCGCCCGAGAATGTTCGCAAGCAGTGGGCATTCGCCTATGAGTATTCAGAGAAGTTGAAGATGGGGGCCGTGCAGGTCTGTATTGCCGAGAAGGCGGTTGCTGCGGCAACGACCGACAATGAGGCCGCTCAGCGGCGTTCGCAGTTGATGGCCTACGAGCAGAACTATGCTAGGATGTGGGCCGATTACAACGCGCGCCTCAAGAACAACTTTGAGGCGGGGCTTGTAGCGCCTTCGGATGTGCCCGATAAGGCACCCACACTTGAGGAGTCAAAGAAAGCATACTGTCCGCGCCCGGCCTGAAGAGTAGCAGTTGATGGTCCGCCCCCTACGCAGGGGGCGTTTTGTTTGAGCGTGTTCATTGGATTTTTTTCTTCGCGTATGATCGGCGGGGGTACGGGAATTTGACATATATATATTTGCATGCTAATTATTGCACTGAACCAGCGAAGCAATTTTAGAGGGCGGCATGAGTATCTGCGGTGCATGCGGTAACGCATGGTTCCTTCTTACGGTGACTGAGCGGCGCGAGCTTTTGTGCGGCATGTATGAAGTAGTGGGGAGTGCTTCTGTCTGGGACGGTGTTCCCATTGAGGTCTTTGTTGACACGCCTGATTTTGATTCGCTCCCCCCCGATCTTTGTGGGCATCTGCTTCTCGCCTCAACACCGACGGGATATTCAATTGCCGAATTTAGGAGCCGCCTTTCCATGGTGTAAGGTATGCGCTTGTAAGCACGTACAATCGTGCTTTTTGTTTTTGCGCGTAGGCGCCATGCATATATCGTGTGGCACGTTTTGGCGTACATCGCCATATAAAAAAACCCGAGGGATGCCCGGGAGTTGTTATGCCGATCTTGCCATGATCTCATTGATGATGCGTTCAAGTTCTGCCGGCGTGATGGCGCTTCCGCCGACGCGTGGTGAGCCGCCAATGGTGTCTCCTCCTCCCCAACGGTCGTTCGTGGTTCGCTCTATCTCGTTGAGGCGGGCAATAATCGCCGGTATATCAAACGGGATGAAGAGAGACATTCTTCCGATCGTATAGTCGTAGCGATTCGCAGATCGCGGCCGCACCGATACGAACGCACGAATGCCGTCCGCGAATGCTCCCGTTCGTGCTTCTCGTCCGACCTCTTCTATCAGCGCCCAGCGCGTACCGCCGCCGATCCGCGTGTAGCGCGTATCAAGCGGCAGTGTCTTTCCTCTGCCGGCAACATATTTTTCAATACGGTGCGTTACATCGGTTACGACGCTGGCATATGCATCGGGATCTTTTTTCCCAAGCCCTCCCGAGATGCGGAAGCGCCGGTACGGTTCAAATATCCAGGCGAGTTCTTGAAGAAGGTCAATGTCGGCGGGGAACGGATAGGTGCCGGCGGTCGTATCCAATATATCAACCGTCCAGACGAGACGGTTTAATATGGGATTCAGCGCGTGCTCCGAAAGGTGCGGATTTTTAAGAAGGTACCAGGTCATGCACACATCCTCATCGCAGTCATTTGCGTATACATCGGCACGCGGCCCCTCCACGTCTCTGAAAAGTTCAAACAATCCCTGCCGAATGGCGACAAGCGCCTGTCCGCATGTGGCGCGCGTTGCGAGCCGGTCCACCTCTTCGTGGTGATTAAGGTTGAGCCGCGGCCCTGACGGATCAAACCGCGGACCCGCGGAGACACTTCCGTCTATTGCGATGGCATATGGACCCGTCACTCTACAGAATTCTTCCCATAAAATTGGGGGTGTGTGCGGCCTCATCAGAAGCCGGATATTCAAAGCCCTCTCCTTCCGCGTATGTATATGTAAAGGTACGGCAGTGCTGGTATATTTTAAATAATTTTATTTATTCTGTCAAGCCCATGCCGATATTCATTCCCATGTTTTGCCGCTTTGACGTCAGTAGTGTATCATGCAACCTATATGGTAGATCTTGCAATGGTATGCGGATGCACGGAGGATATATAAAAACATTGTGGGCGTGGAGGCCTGTCCGTCTTGTCACGGGAATCGTTATGATCGTCGTGGGTCTCGTCGGGTTGGTACTGCCGCTTCTTCCCGGCCTGTTGTTTCTCGGCCCTGGTCTTATCATTATTCTCCGTGAATTCATGTTTTTCCGTATGATGATGGCGAAATTTTTCATGAAATTTCCACGATGCCGGCGGTGGTTCGGGAAGGGTCGCGCGTGGGTACGGAGAAAAACAGGATTTCTCCTCACCTTCAGGCATCCTGATAGCATGAAGAAAAAATAAGGTTCGCCGCGCGGCGGACTTTTTCATTTGCAAAACACGGCGTTCCCGCCGACGCGAGCACGCGGCGCGTATTGTGCCCGCCGTCTTTGCGTGATAGTTTTATCATAGCTTCTTTGCCAACAAGGGGAATGATATGGCGCGCGATATTCCGGTCATCGTGCTTACCGGGGGGCCGTGCGGAGGAAAAACAACGGCTCTTCAGCGTATCCCGGAAAAACTTTCTGAATACGGGGTGTCGTGCCTCGTGGTTCCGGAGACGCCGACGGAGCTCTTTTCCGCCGGAGTTACGATAGGCGGGAACGGACTTTCCGCAAAGCAATTCCAGAAGCAGATATTTCTTGCGCAAATAGAGAAGGAAGACCGTTTCAGAAAGATCATCAAGCACATGCACGGCGGCAAGCTGGTGCTTTTCTGCGACCGCGGAACGATGGACGGCAGGGCGTATATGGATCCCGCTGAGTTCAATGCCATGGCCGAGACCCTAGGATATAGCGTCCCGCAGTTATGGGACCGCTACGCGTCCGTGAACCATCTTGTGACTGCGGCCATAGGCGCTGAAAAATTCTACACGCTTGATACCAACAAGTGCCGAGTTGAGGACACCTTGGAAAAGGCGGCGCTCGCCGATATGAAAACGCGCGCGGCGTGGGTAGGGCATCCGCATGTGCGCCTCATTGATAACAGCACCGATTTTGAGGGAAAGCTGAAGCGGCTTCTTGCAAGCATTTGCCGTGTGGTCGGCATCCCGGTTCCTCTTGAGATAGAGCGCAAGTTCTTGGTCCACAATCCCGTGCTTGACCAGCTTCTTGTGCGTTCCGACATCCATATCGCCGAAATAGATATTGAGCAGATCTATCTTACCGCTGACGGGAAGTTTGGGCGGCGGGTCCGGAAGCGGGGGCAGAACGGGCGCGATGTGTACTATCTTACGAAAAAGTATGATGTTGAGCCGAGCGTTCGCATTGAGCTTGAGCGGGGGATCACCCCTTTGCAGTATTACTACTTTGTTCGAGACGAATGCGATGTCTCGCGCGAAACCATCAGGAAAAAGCGGTACTGCTTTTTGTGGAACTCACAATATTTTGAACTTGATGTATTCCTGGAGCCGGCGCGGCTTTGCGGACTCACCTTGCTGGAAATAGAACTTACCGACAAAAATGATCGGATAGATATTCCGGGCTTTATGGGGACCGTTACTGACGTGACGGAAGACCCGGCGTTTACGAACCGGGCGCTTGCCAAAAGGAGGTAGTGATCATGTGCAGAAAGAAGAACGCAAGCAGGGTGTGGTATCTTGCGGGTGTCATTCGCGAGTGTTCGCGGTGCCGTGATGGCACGTGGCGCGTTGCAGCAGAAGAAGAAACCGCCTATGCGAGAGCGCGTCTCTCGGGGATCTTTCAGCATCATGCGGCGCTTACTGCCATTATTCCCGGACGGCGATATATCCTTATCTACCGCATATGGGAGAAGAAAGAGAACGAGGTCGTCGCCGTATTTGAGCTCGCATAAAACCCGGATCTTCCGGGTTTTTTCTTACCAAGAGAGAAAGAACATTCGGCCGCTTGATTTATGCACATACCCTCATGTTCGGTGGTCGGTCACGCGCTTTAAATACGCGATACGCCATGATATAATTGCGTGGTGTGCATGCGCTATATATTTTTTGCCAGTGAACAAACATTCTCAAAAACCGATCATCATTGTTTTTACAACGGCCTACGACCCCTTTGTCGGGGGCGCTGAGATCGCGATACGCGAGATCGCATCGCGGCTTGCCGATCGTTTTGATTTTTATATTCTTACGAGCCGCTTTGAACGCCGGCTTCCGTTCCGCGAGGAGCGCGCGGGAATGCACATCGTACGCCTTGGCATCGGGCACCGCCACGACAAGTTCTTTCTTCCTTTTTTCGCGTTTTTTGCGTGTCTTGCCATCATAGTTCGGTCGCGCGGGCGGAAAAAAATTTTATGGGCGGTCATGGCCTCCTATGGCTCGCTTGCCGCAAGCGCTCTACGAACTATATTCGGCCGCATTCCGCTTATTCTCACACTTCAGGAGGGAGACCCGGAAGAACACCTGCGCACGTCGCGGCTCGGACTTATCAATCTTACGATGCGTTTTGATCTTTTTTGCGCCGATCAGGTGACGGCGATCTCGCGGTATCTTCTTCATGTCGCCTGGAAATTCGGATACGGAAAATGGGGCACCGTCATACCGAATGGCGTAGACATAGCGCATTTTACGAAGCAGTACCCGGAGGACGAACTTTTAACGCTTCGTCGCTCCCTCGGACTTATATCGGGCGAGCGCGTGGTCATTACCACATCGCGCCTCGTAAAAAAGAACGCCGTTGACATGATTGTGCGCGCTCTTGAGCGCGTACGTATGCATGACGGACGGCGGGTGCGGCTTCTCGTTCTCGGTACGGGGCCGGAGGCGCCGCGCTTGCGCGAGCTTGCCGCTGGTCTTGCCATTTCCGATCATGTGCTTTTTGTTGGGACCGTGTTACACGATGAGTTGCCGAAGTTCCTTGCTATAGCCGATGTATTTGTCCGCCCTTCGCGATCAGAAGGTTTGGGAAATTCTTTTCTTGAGGCGATGGCGGCGGGAGTTCCCATTATCGGAACTCCGGTGGGGGGCATTCCGGATTTTCTTGAGGATAGAAAGACCGGTCTTGAGGTCGGTGTTGACGATGTCGGCGATATCGCCGAGAAGATCCGCCTAGTGCTTTCCGACGATGATCTTCGGCGGCGCATCATCGCGGGAGCCAAGCGTTTTATCGCAACGCGCTATGATTGGGGACGCATCGCGGAAGAATTTGGCGGCGTGTTTGATCGGGAGTTGGAAAAAGCGTCAAAGACCGCAGTGGTCCTTGCGACCGGCATCTTTCCGCCCGATATCGGCGGGCCCGCGACCGCATCGGCCCTTCTTGAGGAGGAGTTGTCACGGCGCGCCTTTAAGGTCTCTGTTGTTACATACGCCGATCCGGAAGATGTCAGGGAGCGGACGCTTGGCGAGATCACGGAGCGAGTGCGCCATGCCGATGTTTTCCGAATTTCGCGTGCGCTCCCGAAGGGATTGCGGCACGCATGGTATTGTATTCATGTTTTTTTTGCAACGCTTCATGCCGATGTCGTATACGCGCAGGACGCCGTTCCCGCGGGCTTTCCGGCGTGGCTGGCTGCACGGCTTCTTGGCAAGGCATTCATCGTGAAGATAACGGGGGATTACGCGTGGGAGCGGGGAGTTCAGCGATTCGGCGTGCGCGATCTTCTTGATGATTTTCAAAAAGGGTCGTATGGGGTTCGTGTCGGGTTGCTCCGCATATGCCGGTCGTTCGTGTCCCGCCGCGCGGACAGCGTTATAACGCCATGCGAATATTTAAAAACGTTGGTGGTGGGGTGGGGGGTGCCGCCGGAGCGCATCACGGTCGTACATAACAGCATCAGTGTTCCCGAGCGTTTTCCCGACGCGCGCGAGGCCCGAGGCGAACTTGGTCTTGATGATAAGGCGGAACTTTTTCTTTCTGCCGGGCGCCTTGTTCCGTGGAAGGGGTTTCGCGCGCTGATAGGTGCATTTGCCGATGCTCGCGTGGCGCATTCCGCCGCCCGCTTGTATATAGCCGGAAGCGGACCGGAACGCCATATATTGGAAGAAGAGATCGGCGCTCGTAATCTTGTCGGAAAGGTGGTGCTTCTCGGCAGTGTCGGGCGGGAAACGTTATTTTTATATATACGGGCGGCCGATGCGTTCGTGCTGAATACCGGATATGAAGGATTTTCGCATCAGCTTCTTGAGGCAATGGCGCTTGGCACCCCGGTCATTACTACGTCTACGGGAGGTAACAGCGAGATCATCACCGATCGCGAAACTGGTTTGTTGGTCTCCTACAACGACGTGGGGGAACTTGAGGATGCGATGCGGCTTCTGCTTTCCGACACGCGCCTCCGGAACAAGATCGCCTATCAAGGGCAGATGAGCGTATTGAAATTGACGCCGAACGCTATGATGGAGAAACTTCTTCCTGTCATTGATGTTCGCCGGGCGCACTCTTGAGGGGCAGGATGAGATGGTATAGGGTATCCGAGTATGGCGACAGGCACTCGTGTAAAGAACATAGCCGTGGTTGGCGCCGGTATTTATGGAACGACCGCCGCGATAGCGCTTGCGCGGAGCGGTTTTTCTGTTGATCTGTTTGAGCGGGAGCGCGATATTTTGCAGGCGGCATCCGGCATCAATCAATACCGGCTTCATCGCGGGTATCATTATCCGAGAAGTGCCGAGACGGGCAGTTCATCGCGCGGGGCGGTGCCTACGTTTTTGCGCGAATATGGTGATGCCGTGAGCGATAAAAATAAACACTACTACTGCATCGCGCGGGAGAAAAGCAGAGTGTCGGGCGAGCGTTTTTTGAACTTCTGCGGCGAAAGCGGGCTTGAGCATAGAACGGCCGATCTTCCCCATGTGCGAGGCGAGGCGATAGAGGTCGCGATAGAGGGGCGGGAGTTTCTGGTTGACCCGGCAAAACTTCGGAGCATCGTGCGCGGGCGGCTTACGGATGTGCGCGTACGCCTTGCGCTTGGGCGCGAGGTTGGCGCAAAAGATATTCGCGGGTATGACGCAGTGGTGAACTGCGCTTACGCGAATCTGAACGCCATTCTTGAGGATCATCCGGAGGCGCGGCGGGCCTATCAATTTGAATTGTGTGAAAAGCCCGTATTGAAATTGCCAGAACACTTTCGCGGTGTAAGCATTGTCGTCATGGATGGTCCGTTTTTTTGCATTGATCCGTACGCGGATACCGACCTTCATGTGATGGGAAACGTGGTGCACGCGATACACGCCTCCAACACCGGTCTTTTCCCGATCATTCCGAAGGAGTACGTCAGCGTTCTCAACCGGGGCATCGTAAAAAACCCGCGCGTGACCACTATTAACAAATTCATTGAGGCGGCGGCGCATTTTATGCCCGATATTCGGCGCGCAGAACACGTCGGTTCCATGTATACCATCCGCACCGTGCTTCCGAACGTTGACAGCACGGATGCGCGGCCGACCATCGTGTCGCGGACGCGGGGAAATATTATCAATGTATTTTCAGGGAAGCTTGGAAATAGCGTTCAGGCGGCCGAAGAGGTTGCGCGAATCGTGAGCGATCCGGCTCTTGCGGATGTGAGGGAGGCATAGTGTTTGCTACGTGCTATTTTTATATGAACATATTTTTTGCCGCAGGAATTTTTTATCCCGATGTGGGAGGGCCGGCAACGCACGCGGAAAAGATCGCGGAGCGGTTTTCGCGTGAGGGAATGGCGTGCGTCGTGCTGGCGTATGGCGATGACGCAAGCCGGAAAGCATTCCCGTTCCGCGTGATACGCGTATCGCGGGCACTTCCCAAAATTCTGCAATGGGCATTGTACGTGTGGCATTGCATGAGGTGGTCACTGTGGGCGGATGCGGTGTATGCGTTTGATCTTACCGCCGCGGGCATGCCCGCATGCTTTTTCTCATGGGTGTTCCGTAAGCCCTGCATTCTTCGGATAGGCGGCGATCCCATCTGGGAGCGGGAGGCGGAAATGGGAAGGCGGCTCATGCCGATTACCGCATATTACGAAAAGGAATTGCATCTGAAAGATCGTCCTCGGCTTTTTTCGGCACTACGGACAATGCTCGCGCATGTTGCCGTCATCGTTGTCTACTCGCGATTCTTTAAGGACTTTTATGTGCGGCACTACTCGGTGCCGGAAGGGCGCATTGTCATCGTCAAAAACCCGGTCTTCAGACGCGAGAACGCGAGTGGGAAATTTTCCAATGATCCCATTATCATGTTCGCGGGGCGCCTCGTGGCGTACAAAAATCTCCCGCGCGTTATGCGCGCGTTTGACGCACTGCGAAGGACCATCGGCAAGGGGGCGCTACTTCTTGTCGGGCGGGGACCGGACGAAGAAGAGCTTCGCAGATATGCCGATACGCTTGCGGCCCGCGAGCACATTCTTTTTATGGCGCCGATGCCGCAGGAAAAACTATTTGAAAAGATACGAACGGCCGCAGTCGCTATCGGCCCGGCGCTCTCCGAATTCAATCCAAACTTTATTTTGGAAGCACTTTCATTCGGGAAGCCGGCATTATTGAGCAGGGGTAATGGATTATCCGTTCCGTTGCCCGACCAATGGCTGTTTGATCCGGAGGATGAGCGGGAAATTTCACAAAAGATGGAAGTATTGTTGCAACCTGAAGAGTACAAAAAGGCGATTGAGACCGTTCGGACCCTTCCTCTTGCCGACACATGGGAACATGTCACGGACGTTCATCTTCGGCTTGTGCAGGATGCGGTCACAAAACGCCAGCGGGGACGGTAATGGTGTAACGGTGGGTTGCAGTTGGGCGTTATTATAGTACGCCTTGGGTGCGGCATGCGGATATATGCATATGAGAAAAAAAGCACAGAAGAAGACGGTTGTTGCGGTAAGCGGGGGGTTTGACCCACTTCATGTCGGGCATGTTCGCCTGATACAGGAAGCCGCACGCTTGGGAGATGAGCTGGTGGTGATCGTCAATAATGACAACTGGCTTAAAAAAAAGAAGGGATTTATCTTCATGCCACAGCGCGAACGCCGAGAGGTTCTTTCGGCGATAGAGGGAGTTAGCCGCGTCGTGCTCACGTCTCACAAGGCAGATCCCTCTGATATGAGCGTCTCCCGCGAGCTTCTGAAAATTCGTCCGCACATCTTTGCAAATGGTGGGGATAGAAAAGCACACAACACCCCCGAGGCAGAGGCGTGCGCTTTGATCGGATGCGGCATGGCGTACGGTGTCGGCCGCGGCGGCAAGGTGCAATCAAGTTCGTGGCTTGTAAAGGACGCGGCACTGAACATGCCATGTCCGTGCGGATCGGGGAAGAAGTATAAAAGGTGTCATGGGGCATGAGGAATAAGAAAAGCCCGGGGGAACCGAGCTTGTAAAAATATGTTGATGGAGATGGCCAATTGTTGCGGAGAAGAGTAAGAAAAAACTAGCTCCAGCATGAGCTAGTTAGTCACTCGGCCTCCTAGCGTCCGTTCCTTTCGGGACGGATCCACCCAATTTCTGCGCCCTCAAGTGAGTAGATGTGGAAACCGTGTTGATGAGAGATATATTGCGGCCTTTTCTCTCCCGGCTGAAATACATCTAGCCAGTCCGTGGTTTCTCCACGGAAAATCCAAACCTGTTTGATTCGCACCGGAAAGGAATTTGTGTTCTGAATCCACCCGGGGGACGTATATCCGTGTATAATGACGCCGGCCGACACTGATTCGGAGCTCAGGTTTTCTGGACGTTCTCTACCAGGTTTTACGGATGTAGAGTCACAGGCAATTAGCAGCAAACACGCACAAAGGACGGAAAGAACAATTCTCATTTTTATCTCTTCGATGAAGTGTCAGTAGTTACAACTATAACAAATTAGTAATTATTTGTCAAGCTCGCTGCCTTGGGTTCAAAATAGTAGCTGGATATCAGTGTGTACTTCATGACTTTTAATCTGAAGTAACACAAAAAAGACCATTTTATGGTCTTTTGCGAAGAAGAACGATGGAGGCGCCGGAACTCCGACCATCATCATAGATGTCGGCTGTGATGATGATCTGGTCATCCAATTGGTCTCTCGGAATGTCTGGAAATTCTTGCATTGCCGCCTCTCGCACGTCTTTTAGGGTAGGGGCCTCGCCCTGATCCCAGAAAACTGCCTTCTTACCCCACAGGAGGCCGACGAACATGATGATCATTGTGTTGTCAATGATGTGGTATTCGTAGCACAGTCAAATAGAAAGTCAATGTGTGTGGGTAATGTATGAAACGCCGTGATTGAAAGGGCTGATAATGAAAAAGCCCCGGAGGGCTATATGGCGAAGCGTTTATACGTTTGGCCGCACTTGGGACATGCGAACTTTTCCAGAAGACAATCGCATGATGGGCAGTAGAAGTAGAAGCAGGTGCTTTGCATGTCGGGGACAAATTTGCATGCGGGGCAAACCCCATTGTTCAGGCGAGTAGAGCACGGTGGATCGTCGTGGTGCAGGACCAGTTTTGCTTCGGCCATGTCGTTCCGATGTGTGTTAGGGGCCTGTATGCAAAATACCATAGATATTGTCATTTTGTCAAATAGCACTCATCGCGCACACGCGGTACCGGCATGGCAGGGGCGCCGGGAAAACGGTATAGTTATATTATGAGGGTGCTCATGTTTTCAATTGACGGGTCGCTTATGCAGCCCGATTCTGAGGCCTCTGGGCGCATGCGCGAGTACGGGGCGCTTTTTGACGAGCTTCACATTATTGTGTACACGCCCCCGGGGTTTTCGCGTACGACCATCGGCGCGAACATTGTTCTATATCCGACGAACACCTCCTTTCGGCCGTTCTATTTTTACGGCGCCACGCGCATTGCCTGCGAGATAATCCGTAATAATGCGGCGGGCGCACGCGATATGGTCATAACATCGCAGGATGCGTTCACGAATATTGCAGCTTTTGTAACGCGCTGGCGACTCGGCATTCCGTTACAAGTCCAGGTACACACCGATTTTATGAGCGCCGCATTTGTGCGCGAGTCCTTGAAGAATCGCCTGCGGTATTTTTTGTACGCGTATTCCGTAAAACGAGCCGACGGCATTCGGGTGGTTTCGCGGCGCCTGAAGGATGCACTTATGGCGCGTTACCGCATGCCGGAGCGGAAGATCACAGTACTGCCGATATTTGTTGATACCGAATGCGTGCGGCGCGCGCCCATCATGACTGATCTTCATAAAAAATATTCGGAGTACGATTTTATCATTCTCATGGCGTCACGCGTGACGAAGGAGAAGAACATCGGTAGTGCGTGCCGTGCCGTGCGAGACATCGCGGAGAAATTTCCGCGAACGCTTTTACTTATCATTGGTGACGGGCCGGAAAAGGCGGGACTTGTGCGCGCCCATGGCGCGAGCGATGAGGCGCGAAAGGAGTTTCAGTTTGCCGAATTTGATCAAAAGCAGGTGGCGCCTCCTCCCATTCGGTTTGAGCCGGCGGTATCTCGCGAGGAACTTATCTCGTATTACAAAACGGCGGATCTCTTTCTTCTCACCTCAAACTATGAGGGATACGGACGGACGCTCGTTGAGGCGCATGCCGCGGGAGTTCCGATATGCGCCACCGATGTTGGGGTCGCGCGCGAGGTGATACAAGATGGCGAGACGGGCCGGATCGTTCCTGTCGGCGATGAGGGCGCGGTGAAGGCGGCACTTTTGAGCGTCCTACTTGAGCGTCAAACGCTTGCGCTTATGCGAATAAAGATCAGCGATGCCTTGAAAACCGCCGTGTTTCCGACCAAAGAGGAGTATCTTGCGACATTTAAGGATGGCATCACGAAATGTGGGAGGTATTGAAAAATTTCAGAAATATGGTAGCATAATTTCAATGCGGCTCCCCGCTGGCGGTCGCCACTTGTGACCCTGCGAGGGGGGGGCGCGCTGCATGAATGCCCGCATCTCCTATCATATGATCTCTATTGTCATTCCAGTGCTCAATGAAGAAAAGAACGCAGCGATACTGCACCAGGAACTTCTCGCTGTGATGAACGCTCTCAACCGTCCGTATGAGATTATTTTCGTTGACGATGGTTCGCGTGACGGCACGCTTGCCGAACTTAAAAAATTGCTGCCGGCAACGGTGCTTTCGTTCTCGCGAAACTTCGGGAAATCGCAGGCGCTTCAGGCAGGATTTGCGGAGGCATCCGGCGAGTATGTCATAACGCTTGATGGCGACCTGCAGGATGACCCGCGCGAAATTCCGCGGTTTGTTGAGATGCTTGACCGGGGAGCGGACCTTGTATGCGGGTGGAAATACAACCGTCTTGATCCTGCTTCTAAGGTTTTTTTCTCGCGCATCGCCAACACTATGACGCGCCTGGCAACGGGAGTTGCCGTGCACGACATGAATTGCGGGTTTAAGGGATACCGGGCACTTGTCGCAAAAAATCTCCGGCTTCATGGAGATCTCTACCGCTACATTCCGGCGCTTGCGGCCTCCGACGGCTATGTCGTGCGGGAGATCAAGGTGAATCATCGCAAGCGCTTGTACGGTGAGTCAAAATACGGCGTCATGCGCCTTGCAAGCGGCTTCTTTGATTTTATGACACTGTATTTTTTAAGGCGCTTTCTTGATCGGCCCATGCATCTTTTTGGGTCTGTCGGCATCACCTCTTTTTTTATCGGTGGCGGTATTCTCGCCTATCTTGCCATTATTCGACTCGCGTATGGCATAAGTATCGGCTCGCGACCCTTGCTGACGCTCGGCGTTCTTTTGGTGCTTGTCGGTCTGCAATTCTTTTCTCTTGGACTTTTGGGCGATCTTATCATTAGCCGGACGCACGGCGCTCATATGGGCCGCTATATCATTCGCGAAAAGACGATTCTTCAGTGATCTCGCTCTATCATGGATCCTCAAAAAACATTTCTTGATGTTGTGCGGAACAGGAAAAGCATACGAAGTTTCGGGCCCGACGGGGTTGATCCTTCGGTTGTTCGGCGCATCCTTGAACTTGCGACGAATGCGCCTACGAACTGCAACCAGCAGGCGTGGAATTTTATCGTTGTTACCGATGCCGCGACAAAAGAGCGCCTTGTTACCGAGGCGGCTTCAAACACGAATATTCGCAGGGCGCCGGTCGTCGTTGTCGTCACATATGACGGATGGAATTTTAAGGAGGCGATCCAGGGGGCGTCTCTTGCCGTGGGGCACATGCTTCTTGCCGCGGAATATTACGGACTGGGGGCGCTTCCGATGAACAGTTACGGCGCGGACAGCGGCGTAAAATACATCCTCGGAATTCCCGATACCGAACGGATATGCTGTTTCGTTCTTTTGGGGTATCCGGATACGCGCGCGGAAAAAGCGACAAAGGTTCCGAGAAAACCGCTTGCGGAAGCGCTTCATGAGGGAGCGTTCGGGCATTCGCGGCGGCCGCCGTTTGTGTATGATCCCGATCGGTGGACGTTGGAAACACTTCGGTATCACCAGCGATACTATTGCCGTAAAACATCGCTCGGGAAGGAGATGGACATTATGAGCGGACACGAACGCGTCCTGGTGAAGCGCGAGCTTTCCGGAATGCGATTTCCCGCGCTTGACCTATGTTCCTACGACGGCAGTTTTATCCGCGAATTTCCCCACGGCCCCCTTCATACCGTTGACCTGACGGAGGAGACGGCCGCATACACCCTGGCCGCCGTTGAACAGCAGGCGCCCCATACACTACCGCTTCTGACGAATACCGTCTACGATGAGCATGCGCCGCGGCTGTTTCCGGGTGCGGTACAAACGGTTACGATGATCTACCGGCTTGAACGTTTGCCATCGGATGTGCGAAAAGCGCTTTTTACGAAAACATACGCGACACTTGAGCGGGGAGGCGAGCTTATCATTATTGCGCGGCATGCGAACGTGTTTCTCAAAATTTTCTTCACGGCCGTGAAGTGGTATTTCGGTCCCGATGTCCGCACCACCGGCATCTATGCGTTTTTTGGACCCTATCGGCCCATACGCATTTTCCAAACGGTCGGCGAGTTGCGGCGGGCGGGATTTTCAACCATTGCGTGGTCCGGATATTTCCCCATACCGACTTTTTACGAGCAGGTGTGCCAGATGTTCCTTCAGTATCGTAAAAGCGAGGGGTCAAGTTATCTTCACCGTGAGATCCGTTCAACGGTCATAAGCCGCCTTCTTTCGCGACTGCTTGCGTTTCAAGGGTTTCTTCGCGCGGGCGTGTGCGGCTCGGTCGTTGTCATCCGATGCAAAAAATAAAAAACAATATATTCCTCCGGTCCGCGATTGCCGAAGTTCCGCGTCTTTTAGGACAGCTGGATCGCTACCGCATGTCGCGTTCGTACGGATCGTTTGATCGCGCCTATTGGCATTATCGCACGTCCGATATCAGTTGTGCCCGGCACCAGGAGGCCGCGCTGACGCTAGCGCTTCTCTATGCGTCCGATGTTGAGGGGAACCCGTATGCGGGCGACAAGCGGATACGCGCCTGGTGCGATGCCTCGCTCGCCTTCTCTCTTTCAATCCAGGATACCGATGGCTCGTTTTCCGAATGGTATCCGTACGAAGGGTCGTTTGTCGCAACGGCGTTCGTTACCGCCGCACTTTCCGAAGCGCTTCTGCTCTTGGGGAAGGATGTGGTGCGTTCGTATGAGCAAGCCGTGCATGCTCTTTCCCGCGCCGCCGACTGGTTATTGTCGCACAATGAGTCGCTTGTGCGGAACCAGGAGGCCGGGTGCCTTCTGGCGCTTATCAATATGTGGATGCTAACTGGGGATGCGCGATATAAAGATGGAGCGCACAAGAAGGCCCGCGATCTTGTTGGCGCAGAGGATAGCGAGGGGTGGTGGAGCGAATACGGCGGGCCTGACATCGGCTATCTTTCGTTAACCGTGGATTATCTTGTAAAGTATCACGCAAAAAGCGGGGATGAAGCGGTGGTCGGCGCCATCACGCGCGCGACCGACTTCATAATGAACTTTCTTCACCCGAATTACACGGCGGGCGGGGAATACGGTTCTCGCAACACCGAATATCTGATCCCGTCTGGGTTCACTCTTTTTGCCGCGCATCACGACCGGGCGCGTCTTATCGGCGAATTTTGCCGCGTATCTCTTGAGAGGGGTTCCGGCATTACGCCGCAGAATCTTGATGACCGGTATCTGTCATATATTTTATATAATTGGCTGCAGGCCGGTCTCGCGTATAAAGAATTGCCGGGAAAAACGATAGAGGATTTTTTGCGTGAGCGGAGAATTGACCGCTATTTTCCGCGATGCGGTATTCGCGTTATTGATACCGGGCGCTTCTACTTCGTGACAAATCTTTACAAAGGCGGGCCCTTTCGCCTGTATACGGGCGGACGCGCCTATCTTGATTCGGGGGTTGATGCTATCGTGAAGGGGAGCGCCATGACATCAAACGCGCTTGATCTCGCCAACACAGTGATGTGTTCCAATGCGCTTGAAAAGAATTTTTCATGCAGGGGCTTTTTGAAATCGGTGTCGGAACCCCTCATGAAGACATGGACGATGATCGCTTTCAAAGGATTTCAGATGCTCGTCGGCCGCTTCGACGGAGTGCGGGCATTGCTGAAAAAAATTCTTAGGAAATATCTTATCACCGCGCCGCCCCGCACGCGGGTGCCGTTTGAACGGTCATTTCGCATCATGGACGATGGCGTTATTGTACGGGATCGCATTGGCGTGCGGCCGGAGGATGCAGAAATTTTTTATGGGGAGAAATCATCGTACTCGTTTATCCCGAGTTCCCGCTATTATCAGCGGCAGGAGGGGTCGCCGCTTCGGATCCGGCATCAGGAGATCATAGAAAAAAAAGAGAACGAGGTCGTCTATACCCGCGAGATACGCATATGACCATGACAGACGGAACATCATCATATCCTGAAGAACCTTTAGCGAAGACCTCCGCGCTCGTCCGCTATTTTTTTGACCGCTCTTTTTTTCATTATCTGTGGACGGGCGGCACGCTCATGGTGGCGCAAGTTTTTTTCCTTTGGGTGTTCATTGACGTTCTTCGCATACCGACCGTTATTTCAAGCGTTGTGGTGGTCGGCGGCTTGCTCATCGTGCGGTATACCCTTTTGCGCCTCTTAAAGGTCATTGCCTAATATGAAAAGACCGGTCATCGCTATTATCGCCATAGCATTTCTTCTGCGTCTTGGCGCCGTTATGTACGGACTTCCGCAAAGTTTCGGCGCAGACGAACTTGTCTCGGTGCTTGGCGCTTTCACGATACTTGAGCGGGGGCATTTGTTTGGCACTGATCTCGTCTACCTTCCGCCACTGTTTTCATACATACTCACGCCATTCTTTGGGGCGTTCGGTGTTTTTGGAATGATATTCGGCATGTTTTCCGGTATCGCCGGATTTCGGGAGTATGTCATTTTTCACTATGAGAATTTTCTTTGGGTGGTGCGCGTCATTTCGGCCCTGTTCGGTGCGGGTACCGTGGCGTTCGTGTATCTCATCGGGCAGCGCGTGATATCGGAGCGGGTCGGCTTTTTTGCGGCACTTTTTCTCGCATTTTCGTTCATGCACGTGCACGAGTCGCAGATCGGCCGATTTTGGGTTCCGGCGACGTTTTTTATCGTGGCCGGCGCGTACGCGCTTATTCGCATGCGCGAAGAGCGGTCTTTCAAGTGGTATATTCTTTCGGCACTTGCCATCGGGCTTGGGTTCGGCATCGGGTACGTGCCGCTTATTCTCCTGCCATGGTTTTTCCTTTCGCATGCGGGGGTGTGCGGAGGTGTTCCGCGGGACGCAAAAAGCATGGTGCGGTTTTTCGGCGATAGAAAATTCCTGTACGGTGCAGGCATTATTGTGTTTCTTGTCGCCGTGTTCTCTTTTGCAAACCCCTATGCGTTCGCGCGCCAATTTGGATGGCTTACGGCAGGGGCGGCAAGTGTCTTCGGCATTGAACTTTCGCGTCTGACCCAAAAAGCGGTGGGGACCGATGTTCTGCAAAACGCAGGCCTGTTCATCTATAATCTTTGGTCCGAAAGCCCGCTCCTGCTTATTGCAGGCATTGCAGGACTCATCGGTTATGCGCGTGTGTACCGCAGAAAACGCCTCATCTCATCACTCTTTCTGGCGCTTCCCGCACTCTATGGCCTTGGTATTGTGTTCGGATTTCATCGGATTGACTGGCGGTTTGTTCTTCCGGTCGTGCCGTTTTTGGCGCTTGGCGCCGCGCACGCATTTTTTATTGTGCGTGACAGGTGGAGTGGCACCATATCACGAATGGCTTTGTACGCCTGTTACGCGACAGGACTTTTGGTGTATGCGGTATGGCCGACGCTTTCGTACACAGCGCTTCTTCAGCGATCAGATACGAGAACGCTTGCTGTCCGGTGGATAGAAGAACACGCAGCTCCTGGTTCCACGATTGTGCTTGATGACTACTCGGTGTATGTGTCCATGAGTGCCGAGAGCGTTCGTGATCTTGCGCGATACAATGCTGGCGGGATGGATACACGGCGAAAAGAGATCCTGGCGCATCCGGAGCGAGGCGTGTCAGGCTCTGGATGGCGGGTGTATGAAATGAACCGACTTCTCGGAACCGATTTTGATGTTGCGCAAATTCACGAAGGGTTCATAGTGTATTCGTACTGGCACAGCGCACAGCGAATGGAAAAAGAAGAGCGTTTTGCTCGCGTGCCCAAAACCCTTGTGGTGTCGTTCTGGCCCGCCTCCGATGTGCGCGATATTCGCGATCTGGTTAATAACCCCACCGACCCGGAAGAGATGCTCCGTGTTGTTCGGCGCCCCGGGCCGTATGTTGAGATATATCAGATAACAAGCGAGTAGCATGAAACTTTCTATTGTCATTCCCGCATACAATGAAGAAAAGACCATTGAGGAGATTATCCGCCGCATTAGGGCGGTTGATCTTGGCGCCGTTACCCGCGAGATCATCGTGGTGGATGACGGCTCGCGGGACCGCACGCGCGAAATACTCAAAAAAATTCCCGATATCACCTACGTATTTCACGAAAAAAATCTCGGTAAAGGGGGTGCGGTGAAAACGGGGTTTAGAAAAGTGACGGGGGATATTGTCATTATTCAGGATGCCGATCTTGAGTATGACCCAAAGGATTATCCGGCCATGATCGCGCCTATTCTTTCGGGTGCGGCGGATGTTGCGGTCGGTTTTCGCATTCAGCCGGATTCCGACGGGCGGCGCCATAAATCGCTCTATTGGTTAAGCTGGTTCGGCAATCACCTCATCACCTGGACGACGAACATTCTTTTTTGGGCTGATATCCGCGAGTACGAGGCGTGCTATAAGGCGTTCTCAAAAAAAGTCATTGACGCGATAGATATTGAGACGAATAACTTTGATTTTGATAACGAACTCATGTGTAAGGTGCTTAAGGCCGGGTACGCCACGGTGGATGTGCCCATCCGTTATCACCCACGGAATTATAATGAAGGGAAGAAAATAAACTGGCGGCACGGTTTTCTTATTTTATGGACGGTTATCCGATGCCGCTTTACGATGCGAAAATGAAAGACCGCCGGGGGAGAGGGCCGGTAGCACATGCGGTGTGTGAAGCGACGGAAGAGGTATCTGACACCCTTAGCCACACTAGGTAACATTAGGAAGTAATAATTATGGAAAAGAAGAGAGAAATTCCAGCAGAAGTGAAGAGTTTGCTTGAAACCAGGCGATTTATCTTGTCTCCCGAAAAGTTTTCCAAAGAGCGGTTAAATGCTTTTCGGGGGGTGTTCGAAACTTTAAAGGAAAAATATCCGGAAGTTCTTTCTGCGCATGTATACGGTTCAATGACAAAAGGTTACGCGACGCCTTTAAGCGATATTGATATAACGCTTTTTGTAGAAGATAGGAATCAAAACGATGAAAGATGGCTTGGAATTGAGGCGGATTTTAACTGGCTAACCGATAGCAGATTGAATGTGCCATTTTCAAATATTGGAGTTTTTCCAATAAGTCGTGAGATTCTTGATAAGCTTATCAATAAAGCGGCGCAAGATAAAAGTAGTGTTTCTGAAATGTCAGAGTTTGAATGGCTCAGTTTGGCCCGGCCATTTACTGGTATCTCAGTTGGCAGCATTATAGATTATCGGAAATATATATTGGAGAAATTAAAGGAGCTTCCTAATGGCGAGTTGATTTGGAAAAAGATTATCGATTTTGTGCGTATATTTGAAAGGAATCTTATTGATTTAGAAAAAGAACAAGATCTTATTGACGATTATTACGAATCGGAAAAGAAACCGAGCATAACAGATCGCGGAGAATATAAATCGTTATATCCCCAAACGATTCAAGAAGCATTTCATTATTATGTTGAAAGAAAATCTTTTAGAGACCAAAGTCAAGAATAGAAAAGAGGGAGATAGGTGTCAGGTACCTTTTTTTCGGAAATGCAAAATGATATTTTCGTACCGCCCCTGCGTGCGGCAATATAAAAAACTCCCGGTGTGGGAGTTTTTGTGTTTGGGTTCGCGCATGTGGCGACGGACCTGCTCTATCGCGTGCGTGTTTCGCGCGCCTCTTCTTCAAGAATGCCCTGGAACCACGCAAGCGTTCGCTTCATGCCGGTTTCCAGATCCACTCGTGGGCGGTAGGTGAGCTCGCGGCATATTTTTGAAATATCGGGACAGCGGCGTCGCGGCTCGCCCGCAGGATACGACTCGGGATACGCAATACATTCTACCGGCACCGATGCCGGAGAGATCCGCGCGATCAGGCGTGCAAGGTCGGTCATGCTGATCTCCTCATCGCACGTTCCGACGTTGTACACTCCGCCACGGCTTCCCGCGATAAGCACTTTGAGAAAGCCCGTGACGGCGTCCGTAATGTAGCAAAACGTCCGCGTCTGCATTCCCGTGTCATGCACGGGCAGGGCCTCGCCTTTGAGCGCCTTCGTCATGAAGGTCGGCACCACGCGGTAGTCATTCGTTTTCATCCCTGGTCCGTAGACGTTAAAGGGCCGCACGATCTTTACCGCAAGGTCGTAGAGCTGGAAGTAGGTCATGCACAATGTTTCCCCGAGGCGCTTTGATTCGTCGTAGCAGGCACGCGGCCCGATGGGGGAAACGTTGCCCCAGTATTCTTCCGGCGTGGGAATGAAATCGGGATGCGGATCGCCGTAGATCTCGCTTGAGCTGAAATACAGCAATCCTTTGACCTTGTTTTCACGAGCAAGTTCCAGGCAATGTTTCGTTCCCTGCACCGCAACCTCAATTGTCTCAAGCGGATACTTCCGGTAGTAAAACGGTGAGGCAAGTCCTGCGGCATGAATAATGTAGTCAGCCGTGATGTCTTTCGGCAGGGGTTTTCGGATGTCGTGTTCAACGAACCGGAACTGTTTCTTGTCAACGTCGGTGATGACGTTTTTCTTGGAGCCGGTGATGAAGTTATCAACTACGGTCACTGTGCATGGCCGCCGCAGGCGCGTTGTGTTGAGATGAAGGAGTGTCGCAACCATGTAACTGCCGAGAAACCCGGCACCTCCCGTGATGAGGACTGATGACCCTTCCAGCGCCCCCGCTTCTTCGTACAAGGCGTTCGCTATGGTGAGAATATCATCCTGAATGATATCGGCGTGCGGATCGGTATGTGCGCCTTTTTCTTTCATGTGGATTGCCTCCTTTCTGGCGGTGTTATGCGATCCGCGGTTCCGGTACTGGTATGATGAATTTTCCGCCGCGTTCTCTGAATGCCGAACATTTCCTCATAATTGGTTCGGCAAAGTTCCATGCAAGGATAAGGAGATAGTCGGGAGGCATGCTTTCAAGCGCTTCGGCTGCGACCACCGGGATCTTCATGCCCGGGGTGTAAAGCCCTTGCTTCCAGGGACTATCGTCTACCACGTAGGAAATGACGTCGGCTCCAATGCCGAAGTAGTTTAATAGCGTGTTGCCTTTTGCGGCCGCGCCGTACGCGGCGATGCGTTTTTCTTGGCGCTTCAGGTCTGACAACAGTCCGGTCAGATTCCGCTTGTTCTCCTCAATGGTTCGCGCAAACGCACGGAACGTTTCAATGTCGCCCATGCGCGCGCGATTTTCATTCGCGATGAATTGAGCAACGGCGGCGCATATGGTATGCGGCCCATTCTTTTTCTGGATGAAGGCGCGAAGCGAGCCGCCGTGCGTATCGGTCTTTTCAGCATCAAACATTTCCATGCCGAGACGCGCAAGAAGCGTCGCTAGCGTTTTCACCGTGAAATACGAAAGGTGCTCATGATAGATCGTATCAAAGAGGCGTTTTTCCACGATGTCGGGAAGGTAATACGCCTCAATGATAAAGACGCCATTGTCATGCAACAGGTCTTTCACGCCCGCGATGACCGAATCCAGATCGTCAATATGCGGGAAGACGCTGGTAGCGCTTATGACATGAGCTTTTCCGCTTGTAACCCGGACGGTGTGCGCAAGTCCCGGCGTGAAAAATGCCGGAATGGTCGTGATGCCGTTTTCGTTCGCCTGTGCGGCGATCGCCGTTGCGGGATCAACTCCGAGAACGCGCCATCCGCGCCCCTTGAACGGGCGAAGAAGGATGCCGTCATTTGAGCCGATATCAAGAATGAGGGAGCCCGCGGGGAATGCGAAGCGCTGTGATACCGATCCTGCGAACTCTTCAAAGTGAGCGACGAATGTCGGGGATGTTGATGAGACGTAAACGTAATTTCCGAAAAGAAGTTCCGGCGATACGATATCCAAGAGGCCCACAAACCCGCAGGCGTGGCAGAACGTGCATGCTAAAGGAAAGAGGAGCTCCGGTACGTTTTGCTTCTCTTTTTTGGTGAAGGCGTTAGCTGGCGGCATCGCGCCAAGCGAGATGACGGTTTCAAGGCGCCGGCCGCCACAGACGCGGCAGAATGTCTTGTTCTTACACAAGGTTGACTCTGACCGTGTCGTCCTCATACGCCCCATCCTTTCGTGATTTTGTCGCGAACGCCAGAAAGACCGAGTCCTCAAGGAATTCCATCGCGTGCATGACCATCGGCGGGGAGTACACCATGTCTCCGGCCTCAACGATGGCAACTTCCTTTTTGTCGTCCCCGGCGCCAACCGGCGCCTCGGTGTATCTCATTTTTCCCGTAAGCATGAACGCCCAGTGAGAATCCTCTTTGTGAAAGTGGTTGGCGCGAACAGCACCCTTTGTGCAGGTGATGAGAAGCACGCTTTTGACGGGCATATCGTTCTCATCAAGCACCATCGTGATAGCGCCTCGCGCGTCAATGAACTCCGGAGCGATGCCTTTGATCAGCTTCATGTTTTTATTTTTCAAGTGAACTTTCTTGACCGTACCATGCGGGTACTGCAGGGCGCAATTTGACAAAAACGTTATTGAATTTTACTTTCACGGCTGATATACTTGGCGCATGATCATGGAATTTTTCAGCATATATCAAAAACGATTGTTGTGGGCGATCGTCTCGGGCGCCTTCATTATATCGCTTTTGCACTCGTTCTATTACCGCATTCCTCCAACGGTAGATGCTGCAACCTATGACGAGATCGCGATGAATGTCGTAGAAGGGCGCGGGTTTCGTTTGGACGGCCCCGAGATCCCTCTTGGCATGGATCGCGCCGTGGGGCGTGTTGTGCCCGGGTACCAGTTGTTCCTTGCCGCGGTGTACGGCGTCTTCGGGCATCACATCACGCTGATATGGTTCATTCAGGCGGTGGCGCACGCACTCTCGGTTCTTTTCATGTTCCATATTTCGCGCATGGTATTTCGCGAGATGTGGTACCCGGCGGCAGGACTTATCGGGGCGGCACTCATCGCCTTTTCTCCTGATCTTATTATTGGCAGTTCCATGCTTCTTACCGAGACGATCGCAATTTTTCTGATGCTGTGGTTTCTCTATGGTTTCTTTCGTTACATGGAGCGCACGTCGTTGTGGACGGTCCTTTGGTCGGGCGCGGTGTTCGGCGTCGCATTACTTGTGCGAACGCCCATTGGCGTACTGCTTCTTCCGATGGTCGCTGTTTTTTATCAAAAAAAGAAATTAGTTCACGCACTTCTTTTTGTGGTTCTCTCGGCCGCCGTTATATTTCCCTGGGCATGGAGAAATTGGAACGTGTATCACGCATTCATTCCGTCAAATCTTACCTATCAGGACAATTTTTCGGCGGGAAATCACCCGAAGGCGTCGGGTGAACTTGATGAGACACGGTATGAATTTTTTCCGTCATCTGATTACCGCACCTACGGGCCGGTGGTGGCGAATGAGCGGGTCTTTAAGGCGGCTCTTCGGTACAATGCCGCGCACCCCCTTCATTTCATAAAACTTACGCTCTATCGCACATCAATATATTTCAGTTTCGCGCGGCCGACCGGGTGGTGGATATATCTTCAGGACCTGCCGTATGACCGCTTTGTCGTTGTGGTGTTGTCAGGGCTCTATTCGGTCGTCGTGCTGACGCTTGGCATCGCAGGTATTTGGCAGGCGCTACGTGACGCGACGGGCGAGACAAAAAAACGGGTGATATCGGTTGTAGCAATGCTGGTGCTCACGCCGCTTGCCATCGTGTTCCTTATTGTTGAGACCCGCTATCGCTACCCCGTGTATCCGTTCTTTGCGCTTTTCGCGGGATACTATGCGGCGTATCTTTTGAGATATGGCACATTCTTTGAGCGGCCGCTTCTCCTGTCGTTCGGAGTTCTTTCGCTTAATGCCATTTTTGATGCACTACGAAATCTTGATCGTATTCTTGAGCGGTTGTAGAGAGGGTTTTGGGGCCTTTGGGGTTGTGCGTGCCGAAGGAGCAGTTGACAACTACCCTACTATATAGTATAGCATTAGTACGAGCTCTCAAGCGGAGGGGGCGGTGGCGCGCATCGGTGTTGCCGTGTCGGGGACGGTTTTTCTTTTTTTTGCGACCTATATATTGGGGCACACCATTGAGCGGTTCGGGATAGACAAGATATTCCACATCGCCATGGGCGTGTTTCTCGCGCTTTTCTTTTCCACCTTTTTGCGGGGCGCCTTTCTTGTCGGCGGCATCGTGCTTGGCATCGGATGCGCGTGGGAGGTATTTCAGTTGTATATGGAGTGGAGCCCTCGCATAACGCTGTGGTACATTCTCGGAGACCCGCTCTTTGACATGCTAGCCGATATGGCGGGGTTCACGCTCTACTGGCGCTGGATAGCCCCGCACATTTGATACGCCGCCCTTGCGTGGGCGGTTTTTCTTTATATCACGTGTATAGATATGTTATCACTCTTTTACCAGTTCTTTGGTAATGAGGGGCTCCGATGGAGAAAGTTCTTTTCTTTGGCGGACGATGGGGGTGTTTTTCCAACATGGCGGCGTTCAGGGTGCGCTGGCGGGGCGTTGATTGGATGACGAGCGAACACGCCTACATGGCCGCAAAGTTTGATGACCTGTGTATTACGGATGCGATACGATGTGCCCGGTCCGGATATGAGGCGAAGAAATTGGCGCAAACGCATGCCGAGCATATTGTTGCCGATTGGGGCGAAAAAAAGTTGGCGATCATGGAGGAGATTGTTCACGCAAAACTCTCCCAGCATCCGTACATCCAGAAAAAACTTCTTGAGACGGGCGACAGGGAAATTATAGAGGACTCGCCGACGGACTCGTTTTGGGGCAGGGGGCCCGACTGGAAGGGTGAAAATCATCTCGGTAAGATATGGATGAAATTGCGCGAAGAGATGCGCTCCCGAATGAAGCGATAGCCGACGTGTGTCGGCTTTTGTTTTGGGGAGAAATGTGATACTGTTTTTCCACGTTCTTTTTTGTCGGTATGGGAGGCGTTATGCCCTTGCCATTTGTCGTTCTCATGGGGTTTCTGGCGTTGTATCTCCTTTGCGGCATGATAGTCGCCTGGGCAAACTTTTACATCGCAAAAGAGCGCCGTCGCATCGTGGAAGACATAGACGTGTTGCGCAGGGCGGCGTTCAAGCTTGGCAGGCCCATTGATACGCGGGTGGTGACCGATGTCAGCGATCTCGGTTTTGACGCTGAGCGTTTCATGGAACTATCACGCGATCCACGCGTCATCGTGATACCCCGTGAATTGATAACGACCTGTATAGCCATTGTTTTTATATTCGGCTGGCCGTGGATCCTACGACTCGTAATCGCGGAGTGGCGGCTGCTCATGTCTTTGCGGAAATACAGCGCGTTACTGTTGACGCTCGTTGCAACATATGCGGTAGAGGAGTGGGCGAATATCAATGCCAAAAAACCCATTTCATAAGCGCTCGCACGGTGTGCGGGCTTTTTATATAGAGACGCGCGCGTTATGAGCGTGTATTTTTAATGCGCATGACCAATAAAAAAAGCGGCCCGTATCGGGCCGATGATGCTAGCAATTTTTGCGAAGCGCCTGCTCAAGGTCTTCAAGAAGATCGTCCACATCCTCAAGGCCGATGGAGAGGCGCACGAACGTTTCGGAGATGCCGGAGCGTGCAAGTTCTTCCGCCGGAACCTTTGAGTGCGTGGTGGATGCCGGATGTGTTGCCAGCGAGTGCACGTCGCCAAGATTGATGACGTGTGAGAAGAGCTCCAGCGCCTCCATAAATCTCACGGTGTCTTGCTTCGCGCCCTCAAGTTCCAGCGCTACGATGGCGCCGCATCCGGCTGGCAGATATTTTTTCGCAAGAAAATAATTCTTGGAATTCGGTATGCCCGGGTAATGAACGGCGCGCACCCGCGGGTGCTTGGCGAGGTATCGGGCGACGGTAAGCGCGCTTGCCGACTGCCGGTCTACGCGCACGGCGAGGAACTGGAGGCCTTTGATGGTGCACCATGCGTCAAATTCTGACATGGCGGCGCCGAAGCTGTTCGCGCGTTCGCGGACGCGCGCCATGAGCGCTTCTGACCCGATAACAGCGCCCCCGCCGTTCGTTCCGCCGAGCGTTAGGAATTTCGTCGTTGAGTGGATGGAAAGGTCCGCGCCGTATTTAATGGGGCGGAACAGATGCGGGGTTGCAAATGTATTATCTATAACGAGGAGCAAGCGCTTTTCCTTCGCGAATGCCGCAAGCGGCTCAATATCAAGGACGCTGTTTGTGGGATTTGAAATGCTTTCGGCAAACACCATTTTTGTGTTAGGCCGTAGGGCCGCACGTACCTCGTCAATGTTATTGATGTCATGAACAAACGTGACGGTTCGTCCGTAATCCTTCGTCATGGTTCCCGTGAAGATATGATAGGTGCCGCCGTAGATGGCGCTTGCCGAGACGATGTGGTCTCCGGGTTCGGTGAGCGCCAAAAGCGTTACCTGAATTGCCGCAAGGCCAGACGCGAACGCTTTGGCGCGGTCGCCTCCCTCAAGAAGTGCCAAGCGCTTCTCAAGTATCTTGTCATCCTCGCCGCCGAAGCGGTAGTAGATCTGACCCTCCTGAACGCCGGAAAAACGCTCTGCCGCGGTCGTGCAGTTGGGTTGTACTACCGCGACGTCAAGATACAGGGGCTCTCCGCGATGTCCCCGGTGCTCCACGGGGTCGTATCCGCCGTGCTGAAGATTTGTCGCGAACTTTCTTTCTTTGCTCATGGGGTGTAAAGGATCGGTTCCTGTGTCATCCGTACCACCTTTTGCATGTTTTTTGAAGGGCATGGGCCCGCGGGCAGCGCATCCTTGAGGGCGCTTCAAAAAAGCCCGTATATACGGTATCATTCCAGTATGAAACCCCAGCTGACCTATATTCTGCCAGAATACTCAAAGACGTCTGCGACGCACTTTGCCCACATTCACGACTTCATTCGGCGGATCTCTGCCTATTTTGATGTCACACTGCTCATAGAAAAAGGTGAGGCGCCCGCGGAGGATTGGGGATGCAAAAAAGTGCTGCTTCTTACGTTCTCGTTTACGCCGCTTCGGTTTCTGGAGCTTATGGCGCGGATATTTTTTGGGCGGCTTGTTGAGAAAAAAAATGTGTATGTCCACTACTCTTTTGTTGGGGCGTATGCCGCCGTATGCGTGTTCCGTTTTTTTGGCGGGAAGGTGTTTTACTGGAATGCTGGCGAGCCGTGGAAATACAAGAAGGGATGGTTTCGTGAAATGTTTGAGCGGAAAGTGTATCGCGCGGTCACCGTTCTTGTCACCGGAACCGAGGCGCTTAAAAAAGAATACGCGCGCGTTTATGACATACGCCCCGAGAAGATACGGGTGATGCCGAACTGGATTGACTGCGGGCGTTTCAGCAACGTGAACATCGCCGCCGTTCGCAATGTCCGTCAGGCGGCACGCATTCGTGAACATGACGCGGTGGTGCTGTTCGTGCACCGCCTGTCAAAACGGAAGGGCGCCGATCTTCTGCCGGCGATTGCCGAGGCGTTTCGCGATGACCCGGTGAAATTTTTGGTCGTGGGCGACGGGCCTGAACGGAGCGCGCTCCACATAGCGCTTCGGGAAAAACATCTTGAGGACGCCGTCATCGTTCTTGGCGAGGTTCCAAATGCGGGGCTTCCGAGTTATTACGGCATGGCGGATCTTTTCATCATGCCGTCAGAGGAGGAGGGATTTCCTCGGGTGCTTCTTGAGGCGATGGCGACGAAAACTCCGTTCGTTGCTTTTAACGCGGGCGCTGGAGGAGTTGCGGGGATCGTACCGCCGGAACTTTCCGAATACGTTATTCCGGTGGGGGATGTGCCGGCATTTATCGCCGCGATGAAAAAGATCCTACTTGCTTCTCCCGAGACGATCATGCGGATAAAAGAGTTTGAGGAGCGGTGGGTAAGAAAGTTTGATATCGGCGAGGTCGTAGAAATATTTCGCAAGATGTTTTAGCGGTGCCGTTCGTGCGTTAGGGTGCCAGCCGGGTTCCGGTGCTCGCTTGTGCGCAAGAGCGCCGGTAAAAGCTATTGATATGACAGAGAATTTTTTTTCTTGTGTGCGCGCCGTTGGTGCGGCATGCCGCCGGCACCCGTTTTGGGCGCGCATTGTCGCCATCAATATACTACTGAATCTTGCCACGGTGGCGTATTTTTATTTTTTTACGTCGCAAGGCATTATGCAGACCGATGCCTCGGAGTATACCGGCATTGCGAGGAACCTTTTTTTGGGGAACGGGTTTTCGGTGGATGCCAACGCGCCGTTTGTTCCCGATAGTTTGCGGACTCCCGGGTACCCATTCTATCTGTTGTTTTCATACGCACTTTCCGGCTCGTTCGTTCCCGCGGTGATCGCGCAGGCGCTTGCGATGGCGTTCGTTCCTCTTTTGATATATCTTCTGGCACGGCCCCACATCGGCGAGGGCGTGTTGCGGGTGGCGGCGGTCCTTATGACGATAGATCCGCACCTTCGGTTTTACACCGTACTCATCGGGACTGAGGGATTATTCGTGCCGGTATTTTTGGGAGGAATGTTTTTCATGGTGCGATGGCTTTCGTCTCCGCAGCGCGTGGCGTACGCGGCTGGAGCTGGAGCGCTTTTCGGTGTAGCGGCGCTCACGCGGCCGGTGTTTTTATATGTTGCATGTATTGCCGCGGTGTTTGCCGGATTATTTTTTCTGGTGCGCATGCGGCAGGAGTTTTTTTTCGGGCGGGCGTTCGTTGCGGCGGTTCTTTTTGTGCTGGTATTTGCCGGATCGGTGGCACCGTGGTATTGGCGGAACAGAGAGGTGTTCGGCGTTGCGTCATTTTCCGCCATCGGCCCCGTGAACATCTACACGCGGCTTGGCGCTTCCGTCATCACCGTTCGCGACGGCGTTCCGTGGAAGCAGGTGCTTGGCCGTTTTGTCACTGATTTTGATAGGACGCATGGGAGTGAACTTGCGCTCGGGCGGCCGCTTGTTGAGAATGATCTCTATAACGTCCGCTTTAACTCATACTTTTGGAGTGAGACAAAAAACATCATTCGGGAAAACCCTGTGCCGTTTCTGAAACTGGAGGCAATTTCTTTGGTAAACTACTTCACGTATGATACGATGTCATATATTTTTATTGATCGCGCGGGTCTTCCGCTTGGCGCTCACAAGACCGATATTTCGGCTCTGGTTGGCGGGGGCTCCGGCACTTCTTCTTGGTCCGGCGGATACATGCTGAATCTTTTCGGGCGTGCGCTTTGGCTTGTCTATGCGCTTTTGGCGGTCCTCGGTTTTTTGGTTCTCCTGCGTC
>MHQW01000006.1:0-6049 GCA_001820785.1 Candidatus Sungbacteria bacterium RIFCSPLOWO2_02_FULL_51_17 | reverse complement strand
CGTCATCTTTCTCGGCGTGCTCATCGTGTCATTCGCGCTTGCCACTCTGCCGGTTGCGTTAAGTATTGATGCCCGCATGCGAGTCGTCATTCTTCCGCTCTATTTCATTCTTGTAAGCGGGGGTGTTACTCTGCTCTACGAACGATATGCGAACATATAAAGTTGTTGCCGTCATGCCCGCCTATCGCGCGGTGCGGACGCTTAAAAAAACCGTTGATGCAATACCGACGGCGTGGGTTGATGAGGTCATACTCGTTGATGACGCATCATCCGATGACACCGCGGCACATGCGCGCTCTTTGGGTATCAAAACGGTCGTGCATCCAAAAAACCGCGGGTACGGCGGGAACCAAAAAACGTGCTATCGCGAGGCGCTGGCGGCGGGCGCCGACATCGTGGTCATGGTGCATCCAGATTTTCAGTACGACCCCGCGTTCATTCCCGAACTTATCCGTCCGATCGCAGAGGGCGCGGCTGACGCCATGTTCGGGTCGCGCATGCTGATACCGGGGGGCGCAAGAAAAGGAGGCATGCCACTCTGGAAATACATCGCCAATATCGTGCTTACGAAGATCGGAAATGCCATACTGGGACTTCGTTTAAGCGAGTATCATTCAGGATTTCGCGCGTATTCGCGGGTGGTGCTCGGGCGTATTCCGTTTGAATTGAACTCCGATAATTTTGTTTTTGACACCGAGATCATCGCGCAGGTGCGGATGGCGGGGTTTCGCATCGGAGAAATTCCCATCACGACGCGATATTTTCCCGAGGCATCCATGATAGGATTTTGGAAGAGCGTTCAATACGGATTCTCGTTCCTGTCGGTGCTTCTTTACTACCTTGTGTCCAAACTTGGTGTGTCGCGCGATGTGTTCCGGTGGGTCGCATCCGTAGACGACCCGTGCCCCGGATGCGGCGAGAGGCGGCACCAACTACTGCGTGCCGAGACGGAACATTTTCATCGGTTCCGGGAGAACCGCGAGGCGTACCGCATCACCGAAGGGGGAAACGGGCATGGCGCGATCGTACGGTGCACTGCCTGCTCTCTTTCGTTCGTGCCACGCTCAACACTTCCCGATCTTGCGGTATTATATGGAAGCCAACCGCTTGATGATGAGTATGTGCGCGAGGGTCGTGGGCGGCGTCGTACGGCCGCACACCTTCTGAAAAAAATTTCGCGGGCTTTCGGCGGTCATTCGGGCATGCTTTTGGATGTCGGGTGCGGCCCAGGATTTTTTGTTGATGAGGCGCGGCGCATCGGGTGGGACGCGCATGGGATAGAAATGGGAGAGGCGCCCGCGCGATTTGCGCGAACGCATCTGGGTCTTTCAACTGTCACGCGGGGAGGACTTGAACATCTTGCCGCAATGCCCGACGGCACTATTTCTGTTATCACCGCATGGGACGTGATTGAGCATCTTGGCGGGCCCATGGAATTTTTGCGGGTGGCCGGCGCCAAGTTGCAGTCGGGTGGAATCCTTGCGCTTTCCGCGCCGCGCTTTGATAGTATTGCCGCGCGCATGCTGGGTGAGCACTGGGAGGCCCTGCTTCCTTCGCACATCACCTACTTTACACTTCCTGTTTTGAAGGCGTATCTTGAGAAGAACGGATTTCACGTAGCATCCGCGCGAAGCTACTGGCGATTTTTTTCTCTGCAGTATATTTTTCACCGGATATTCGGCCGCGGGGGTCCCGGGTTTTTGCACTGGCTCATCGTACCGGTAAATCTTTTTGACGAGATGGAGGTATACGCGAAGAAAAAATAACATATGCGCATGAATACGAAGGCACTTGCTATGAAAGGAATTATTTTGGCCGGAGGCCGCGGCACGCGGCTTTTGCCCATCACGAAAGTTACGAACAAGCATCTACTTGCTGTGTATAACAAGCCGATGATCTATTATCCGTTGGGTACGCTTGTGGGTGCGGGCATAAAAGATGTGCTTATCGTCACAGGACCGGAACACGCGGGGCATTTTTTGAATCTGTTGGGCTCCGGCAAAGAGCACGGCATTCGGCTTTCCTATGAGGTGCAGGAGGAGGCGGGCGGTATTGCGCAGGCCCTCTCGCTTGCCGAGGATTTTGCCGATGGCGGAAAAACAATGGTTATTTTGGGGGATAACATTTTTGAGGGCTCGGTCGCGGCCGCCGCAAAGGCATTTTCCCGTAAGCGGCATGGCGCAAAAATATTTTTGAAAGAGGTTCCCGACGTCCATCGGTTCGGGGCCGCGGTGTTTGCGGGGAAGCGCATTGTTGCCATTGAAGAAAAACCGAAATGGCCGAAATCGCATTTTGCCGTGACTGGGTTGTACATGTTTGACGGTTCGGTGTTTGATATTATCCGCACGCTTAAGCCCTCACGAAGAGGGGAGCTTGAGATCACCGATGTGAATAACGCCTACATTAAGAGGAAAGACATGACGTATGACATTATCAAGGGGGAGTGGAACGACGCCGGGACCTTTGATTCGCTTCTTCGCGCCGCAAATTTCGTCATGCGCATGCAACAGAAAGATGCGTAATGGTGTACCGCGTGTGCGGGGCCACGTTGACCACGCCCCCATCCGCCCTGCTCTGCCTGCTAGCATGATAAAATCTCTTAGTATGTATATAGTCAAAATAGTTGCTGTGCCGCGCTACACTGAAGCGGCATAGGGGCGTGGTTTGACTTGGTGTGCCATTCATTTTACTGTAGGAATAGCGCATCTTAGCCGTTTTTACTTTATGGCATCACATGTATTCATAACGGGGGTTGCGGGATTTCTCGGAAGCCATGTGGCTGACCGCGTGTTGGCGCTGGGGCACCGGGTTTCGGGGTGCGACAACATGCTCGGCGGGTACCGCGACAACGTTCCCGATGGTGTTGAATTTGACGAAACGGACGCGCGCGATTTTGAGAAGATGAAAAAAGCCCTCGCGGGAGTTGATGTGCTCTATCACTGCGCCGCCGCCCCGCACGAGGGGCTTTCGGTGTTTTCTCCGAATCTCATCACGCAGCATACTTACAACTCAACAGTGGCAACGGTTGCCGCGGCCGTGTTAAACGATGTCAAGCGTGTCGTTTTTTGTTCCAGCATGGCGCGCTACGGCCACCAGGGCGGCGAGGGCGGGGTTTTCAGCGAGGACATGCCGGCGCGCCCCGTGGACCCATATGGCGTGGCAAAGTATGCATCGGAAATGTACATTGAGATCATGGCGCGCTCGCACGGATTTGAATTCGCGCACGCCGTACCCCACAATATTTTCGGCCCGCGCCAAAAGTATGACGATCCATACCGAAACGTTGTATCCATCATGATAAACCGGATGCTCCAGGGAAAACAGCCGATTATTTACGGAGATGGCGAGCAGAAGCGGAGTTTTACGTTCGTGGCTGATGCCATTCAACCCTTGGAAAAACTTGGATTTGAAAAACATGCTGCGGGACACACGGTAAATATCGGGCCCGATGAGGAGTTTGTCACCGTGAATCACATTGCTCGCACCATTGCCGACATACTGAACTTCAAGCTTCAACCTATCTATGTTCCGCCACGTCCCCAGGAGGTAAAATACGCCGGATGTTCGGCAGAAAAAGCACGTTCGCTTCTTGGATATAAAACGACCGTCTCGCTGAAAGACGGCATCGCAGAAACAGTTTCCTGGATTCAGGCGCGTGGCCCGAAGCCATTTGAGTATCATCTGCCGCTTGAGATCGTCAACGACAAAACTCCGGACACGTGGAAGAGCAGGCTTATATAATTCATATGAAGGTTCTCTACCTCTACGCCGGTCCCAGGAAAAAAGTATATGACCTTTGGAAAAAGGGGCTTGAGCCGGACACCCAGCTCATCGGGCTTAACTATATGGGAGAGAACGGCATTGATGCCAGATTTCTTGAGAATAGGTCCACCGAATTTTTTCGCCGCATATCATTCAATCTGACCCAATTGCCGGGGCTTTTTCAATTCCGGCGGTATGACCTCGTGTTTTCCGGCGCGGGACTTGCGACTCTCTTTCTTGTGAAATATGTGTTGCGGTGGAAGCGGCCAAGGTGGGTCATGTATAATACGTACCTATCAAATGTTCTTCAGAGAAACGCCAGCGCGCTAAAGGGGTGGTTTGTGAGGAAAGCCGTCTTTGCGGCTGACGCCATCGTCTCGCCCTCGCGCGCGCAAGCGGAGTATTTGCGCGCGGCAGGACTTCCCGAACGCAAAAATTTTTATGTGCCATACGGCGTTGACGGCAATTTTTATTTGAGCGGGGCGGCGGATCGTCCGGAGCGGCTTATTCCCGAGCGGTATATTTTCAGCGCGGGGCGCGATGTCGGTCGTGATTATAAAACGCTTCTTGCGATCGCTGACGATCTTCCCGCAAAAGTTGTCATCGCGGCGCCCCCGCGGAGCTTCCAAGACATTCCGCATATGCCGAAAAACGTGCTCATCAATTATTTTCCGGCAAGTTCCATGCCGAACTTGTACGCGAACGCGGAACTGTCCGTTATTCCCACCATCGCCGAGGAAAAACTGAAAGGGTCGGATTGCTCCGGGCAGTACGTGCTTCTTGAGTCCATGGTGTCGGCCCGCGCGGTGGTAACTTCCGCCCGCACAACGCTTCCCGATTATTTTACGAGCGGAGAAGATGGCATTACCGTTCCTCCCGAGGACGCGGCGGCCTTGAAGCAGGCGATAGTGCGTCTTCTTCTAAACCCGGGTGAGGCGCAGGCGTTTGGGAAACACGCCCAGGCAAAAGCACTTTCGCTTTTTGCCACAAAACGCTTTGCTGCAGATCTTGCCCGTGTGTTTTGTGAGGTTGTTGAAGCATAAGAGCTAAAAATATTTTTCATGTAGGTCTTTGCTCTATTCTCTAATTCCCGCGCATGCTCGCCTGTGGCGGAAATGAGAGAATAGACGGATTGTCTTCGCTAAGTTTTGGCAAGAAATTAACACCAAGTCTGTTCCCCCCTCTTTTTTCTCTTACATAGGGCTTTTGGCTTGTTTTCAAATTCAAGCTTTTTTGATCTTGACTCTCATTCCCCATCTTGCTATAAAACGGTTAGTACATTGACATGACAAACGCGGGGCGGCAATGAATGAGCGGAGCAATGATTTAAATGATAGATTACGAGCCGCTGGTTTTCAGCATAGCTTTAACTGCTTCGGCCATGGTTGGGGTCACTGTGTAATATGCCACTCCGATGTTGAGGTTCAATACCCGGAAGAAAAAGACAAAAAATGTCCAGGACCTAGGCAGAAAAGGCCGGTAACTTCTGGGTTAGAATACGACTGTTGCTCCATATTGACCGCAGATGATTGGAAAAAAATTGATGCGGTGTTGGATGCGATGAGAGAAAAACGTATTAAAGAGTTTGATGACCGGATTGCAAGAGGAAATGAAGGTGATAATTAAAACTTTTTATTCTGTCTGTTAGCCGAAGCGCTACACGCCGCCATCATGGCGGTATTTTTTATCAAAAAACAGGCACCAATAGCTTGCTTGTTCCTGCTACCGGGGGAATCAGCAAGTTAGAGCTAATGGTATTTATACTCGGATACGCAGATCTACCCACAGGGGAGTGGGTGGTTCAAATATGTTCCCACCTGCCCCAGGAACTTGCTCACGACGGCGCTCCGTTAATTGGCTCATTTCTTTGAAATGAGCCAATTAATTTTTGGCATTTTGAGCCAATTCTTGGTAAAGTAAGGCATGGATGAGCAACAGCAACCAGAAATAGTGCCGCCCGCTACTCCGAAAGATGTGCCGAGCCAGATGCCCGAAAGCGGGCCTACTTCACCCGATCCCGCGGTGATTACGCCAATGGAGCCCCCAACGACTCCCGCGGTCCTATCGGAAACAAGTACTCCGGTCGCGGCAGAACCCGAAAGGCCCGCGCCTTCCGCCATGGAGCCGACACCGGGCGCATCAACGCCAAGTACACCGGAAAAGGATTTTAGAGAGATTGTGAGAGCGGCAAAAAGGAAGAACATAGAATCACGCCTGGAAAAGATCGTTGTGTTTGCGCGGGAGCGGGGGCGGATCGCAAACCGTGACATAGAAAAACATCTGAACG
>MHQW01000005.1 GCA_001820785.1 Candidatus Sungbacteria bacterium RIFCSPLOWO2_02_FULL_51_17 | reverse complement strand
AAAGATGCAGGTGCCGTTGTTACCGTTGAAGAACACCAAGTAGCAGGAGGCATGGGCTCCGCCGTCGCCGAGCTTCTTGTGAAAACATACCCTGTCCCGATTGAATTTATCGGTGTTCAAGACCGGTTCGGAGAATCAGGAAATCCAAACGAATTACTTGAGCACTTCGGGATGGGTGTTTCGCACATTAAGACGGCTGTCAAAAAAGTTATAGCTAGGAAAGGATGAGATTTTGAATGGCTGTGAACTGTGAATTGTTCAGCGCCGATTAATACCATAGAATAAGTTTATGAGTGAACCGCAACCTGAAAACCCGCCCAAGCAAAAATCTCCCGACGCCAAAGTTAATGGCGTCTTGAACGGTCTCCGCCAAAATTATATGCTTGTCGGAAATATATACATTAAAACTTGGCATGGATTTCTCGTTCTTGGGCTCGTCGCAGGTCTTGTTGCCGGTGTTTTTTTGATTGCGAATCGGGATGGAAAGGTGGAGCCGAGCGATGCAAGTTCGGCCGGCGGCATTAGTGGTATTGCCGAAGGCAATATCCAAAATGGGCTAATCGCTATCGCCGATAACGACGACCAAGGCCGTGTCCAGATATTCGCCGTATCTCAAGACGGTACGACATGGACACAGCTCACAGATGACGATAATCATAACTGGATGCCGGCGTGGTCTCCGGATGGAAAAAAGATCGCCTATGTCTCTCGCAAGTCCGGCGGCATGCAGATTTGGACTATGGATGCTAACGGGAACAACAAAAAGCAACTGACGGAAATGTCTAATGGTGTTGGCGCGCTTGCGCCCGCATGGTCGCCTGACGGTAAGAAAATAGCGCACGCCAGTAACGTCGGTACGCAATCTCTGAAGATATGGGTCATGAATTCCGATGGGTCAAACCGCATCCAACTTACCACGGGGAATTCAGATGACAACATTCCAACCTGGTCGCCGGACGGCGCCAAGATCGCTTTTACCTCCAACCGCGATGGCGGCAGATATCAAATTTGGGTTATGAACACTGACGGCGGTGGACTGCGCGCTCTTACCGAGGCCTACTACGACAACGCTTTGAAAGCGGATATCGAACAAAAAGTTCCTTCGTGGTCTCCGGATGGAAAGTATATTTCCTATTGGGCGGGGGTTGAAGCGACCGACTCGCGGCCAAACCTTCCACGCGATGTCTGGATTATGAACTCTGATGGAAGTAATCAGAAAAAACTTGATGCGGGTGACGACCCCGCATGGTCTCCTGACGGAAAAACGATCATACACTCTGGCTGTGCCGACGCATCGGGGAATATTGCTTCTCGGGACTGCGGCGCAAAACCGGGGGATGCCATTGCGGTTGGGGCCGTAAGCCCAGACGGGTCAAACAAACGGGTGCTTTTCAGAACAAAAGGGAATTTTGAAGGTGCCTCGTGGCAGCCGGTAAATGTTGTTTCTCCTCCGCCAACGCCAAGCGATGAGACGCAGTATCTTCTTTTCCAGCTTTTTACTTACGGTCCCAATGCCGAGGGCATGATCCAGCCGTTTGATGCGGGCTTGGTCAAAAAAACCGTTGACGAAATTCTTACGGCGGTAGGGAATAATCGCGGTGACGGGGTCCACCAGCAAATCGGTTTTGCGGTGGGGCCTTTGGCGCTTGATCACACCGACGAGGAGCTTCGCACTGTGATCAGGAAATCCTTTAACATCGCACTCCAGAAAAACGTTGCGGTTGCCATTCATATTGACGACTCAATGTTTTGGATGCGTCGAAAGGACCTTTGGGGCGATCCGAATAATGTCGAGTGGAGTGATTGGAAGAAAACCGTGGTGCCGCATCGCTTTGTCGGCTGGATTCCCGTACCTCTTGCGCCGCAGATGTGCTACAACAGTCCCGCGATCCGTGCGGAAGTTGGGCGTATCGCCAAAGATGTGATAGGGGACGAGATCACAAAAGGGGTTGCGATGCTCAAGACAAACGGCAAGGAACATTTATTTGCCGGTGTTATTGCCGGATGGGAAACACATCTTGCGGATTACCGATACCTTGGACCGGAAAACCCCGATGCGGATCGTCTCAATATTCCCCGGGTGCAACAGGGCTACTGTGCACTTTCCAATCTTGGCTATAACGCCGCGAATCCTCCGGCGGATATGGATGCCGCACTCAATCAAGTAGTCAAAAATTGGGCGAAATTTTGGGCCCAGCAACTCTCCTTAGCCGGAATTTCAAAAGAGCGGATTTACACACACATTGCGTTTCCTGTTTTTGAAAATCCTGACTCAATTCTTGATACGTTCACCCGTGATCTCGGGTTTAAAGCGACGTTGTCCGCCATTGGGAACCATGCGCCCTTCTCTTCCGCTTTTAGCATCGCATCGCGTCCGGGGTTTTCAACATATCCCGGCGGGTTCAATAAAAATGGGCAGGACGCCGTGCTCTCGGCTATTCTTGCGGAACGGGCAAAGAAAGGGAACCCTCACTGGGCGTCTTCCGAAGG
Source organism: Candidatus Sungbacteria bacterium RIFCSPLOWO2_02_FULL_51_17 (assembly GCA_001820785.1). Taxonomy (GTDB): domain Bacteria; phylum Patescibacteriota; class Minisyncoccia; order Sungbacterales; family GWA2-42-14; genus 2-01-FULL-51-34. Next base: position 6,755 of record MHQW01000005.1, on the reverse strand, counting down.
GACGAACACGGAGCCCGGAAAACCGCAGTCAAATATTTCCTGGAACGACTATCTGAAGGGTATGTTTAATAATGGCGCCACACTTGTTAACATTTTTGCGTGGCAGGAGCCGGCGGATTCAGGAAGCCCATATGGGAAGGCAACCAAAAGTAAAGAGGCGATCAAAGCGTACAAAAAATTCTTACGCGGGGATTTATCGGTTACTCCTCCTCCGCCAATCGGCGGTGCAGTTACCAACGGCCTCATTGCAGTTTCCTATCAAGATGCAAAAGGGCATTTTCAAATTTTTACGGTTTCTTCCGATGGCTCGAACCGAAAACAACTGACGAACGATGGAAACGGCAATGTGGCGCCTAAGTGGTCTCCTGATGGAAAGAAAATCGCATACATGACGCAGTCCGAGGTCCAGAACGGCATTGTCATATATGTGATGAACGCGGACGGCTCGAACACCAAAGCCATCACCGAAAAACGGTCTAGTGTCATGAGCTTGCTTCCCGATTGGTCTCCAGACGGACAACGTATCGCATACACTGCGGGTACGATGACGCCGGAGATCGCAGAGAGAATTGCGCCGGGGGACAAAGACCCGATGGCGGAATTGAACGTGAAGATATGGGTTATGAACGCGGACGGCTCGAATAAAAAGCAAATTACTTTCGGAGACCATTCCGATGCAGTTCCGAGCTGGTCGCCCGATGGGAAAAAAATTGCATTCGCTTCAGACCGTGATGGCGGCAAATTTCGTATTTGGGTTATGGATTCTGACGGTAAAAATCCAGTTGTATTAACCGAGTCGTCGTATGATAACTCCATTGGTGCGCCGGTGGAGCAAAAAGTTCCTGCCTGGTCGCCGGACGGAAACTACATCGCCTACTGGAATGGGGTTGAGATGTTTGAATTAAGCGAGGGTATGCGAAGGGGGACTAGTCAGCCGACAACGCGCGACCGTGCAATCATCGCGACATGGCATATCTGGGTAATGAACGCTGACGGTACGAACAAACGCATGCTGACGCAAGGGGATGAACCGGCCTGGTCTCCGGACAGTACAATGGTTTTACATCCAACAGCTCCTACTTATGGAAAGACACCCGAGCCCATGGGCGTCGGTGCAACCAATCTTGATGGAACCAACCGTCGAGTTCTTTTCACTATCCCTGGCGGAGGCTCACAGAGATATTCCTGGCAGATAGGATCGCGTTGAGGGCAGTCAACTCATCCAAAGTAGCGGTGTGCAGACGTAGTTTTTTTGTTATACTATTTATCAGCATACGGCATTATTAGCTAATCGGTAATTTCTCTATATGGATACTGATGCTCAAAAGGTGGATGTAGTAGCGGGCGGCGCGCTTGCCGCTTTGCGGCGTAATTATGTTGTTGTCGGTAAGGCCCATATTGTCGGGTGGAAGGCCTGGCTTGCTATTGGCATTATTACGGGCATTGCATTTGGAATCGTATTGGTTGCAAATCGTTCTGGAGAGACCGATATGTCGCGGGCGGCCGGAGCGCCTACTCCGCGCCAGCTTATCAGTGGTGTTTTTCGGGGACCCGGCGGCCTTGAAGAATTCATACACCCACAGGCCGTACCGGGGGACGCAGAAACAGTTCTTGCGAGTATTCAGACAAATCCTTTGCAGTTTCTTACCGAAGAACAGAAGCTCTCGCTATCCTTAAAAATGAAACGGTATGCAGTTATCCCAAAGCGGCCGCTGTCATCTGTTGAAAGTTTAAAACTTGAGAAGAAGATCGTGGCGATCGGAGGAAGTGGCGTGAAAAAGGCAAAGAATCTTCGCGGCGCCATTTCTTTCCAGGCAAAAAGCGGAACGGATATCGCAAAACTTTGGATGGATCCGGCCGTGGAAGAGATTATTGAGGACCGCTTAGTGTTTTTGAGAGCCAATGCTGTCGCTGATGGTGCCAATCAGGCAGTTGCCGGACCCATTACCGGGATTCTTGAGAGCGAGGCATCGCTTCCGGAAGAATCAGTAAGTAAAAAAAAGGTTATCATTGGCATTGTGGATACCGGTGTTGATGTGAAGGCCTTGCCGTTCAGCATCGCTGGTGCAAAGAACTATAGCCTTGGCAGTGAGGTTACTAGGTACAATACTTTTTTTCAAGCATGGCGCAATAAGCACACATTTCCCATTCAGATCCCGGCGGCTGGTGATTGGTTGAATGTTACGATATATTTTCCCGCGGTCTTCGGTCTTATGCCATCCCCCTCTGATCTTGATCTTACCGTTCGGAATGAGAGCGGCGCTATCGTTGGAAGTTCTGCGATACAAGGATCCGTTCCTCAATCCGAGCGGGTAGAAATTAAAATTCCTAAAAAATCGCGCGGTAAAACATGGACGGCGATCATTACCGTAAAGAACGGAACTCCGCGCCTGGCATACCAGTATTTTGACATAGCAAAGGCGAGCGCTCCGTGGCCCGCTTTTACGCCTACCGTTGAGGCGGGGCGCTACCCACAGCGACTTGATGTGGTGCTTGACGCCGGAGAGGTGCCTGCTCAGCCGAAAGGCGCCCTGCCTTCTTATAACGGGAAGTGGAAAAAGGGCTCGTTCACGCTTTTGGGGAAAAAATATGGACTTATCATGAGTGACGCAAACCCCGAAGCGGTCTGCGGGAAGTACGTATATGACGATAAGATGGGGAATAAGACCGTACAAAAGTTAAAGATGTTCGTCGGGTATGACGCGGTATCTATTGATACGACTGGTGATGGTGACTATTCCGATCAGGTGGGGGCGACAAAGTGTTATGATAACGGACAAGGATATCAATACCCCATCGCCCCATCCGTGTTTTTGGGCAATACCACGTACTATCTTGATGGGAACTACTCTAGCTTCTATGTGACGAAGGGCATTTTTGACGGAAAAGAATTTAATGACCGGATCAATTATCTGTCTTCGCTCAACGCATCAGTTGCAAGTTTCTCAACATGGGATACGGCAAGCGATGCGTATGGTCCCCGCGATTCAACCGAGGATTTTCTTGCGCACGGGACCCACGTAGCCGGGATCGCGCATAGTATCGCTCCAAATGCGTCCATATATTCTTCTAAAGTGTTCGGTTCCGGATTTGGGTTTGCGTATTGCGCATCGGCGATCGGGGAGAATGGATCGGTGCTTTGTGCGCAGGGGGTTGGAGCATATGAAAGTTCCATCATTGACGGTATTGATGGTGCCATCCAGAATGGAGCTCGAGTGATCAATCTTAGCTTGGGAGGTTGGTACGATCCTGCCGAAAATGCATGCGATGACTTCCTTTTAAGTAGATATGTGCGCGATGTCATGCTTCAGAAAAATATTACGGTTGTTGTTGCCGCAGGAAATGACGGGAGCTGGTCACCGATGGGGTGGCCCGCCTGTGTTCCGGAGGTGATAGCGGTTGGCGCTGTGGGGACAAGCAAGCCCTATGCGGTTACGGAATATTCAAGCAGGGGGCCGACGGCCGAAGGTGTTGAAAAACCGGACCTCGTTGCGGTTGGGGGCGATGATCCAATGTGGGAGGACGCTGATGGCGACCACATCGCAATGCAGTTTCCCGGTGGCGTAGAGGGACCAGAATCAAGTAGGGCATGGGCGTACTTTGGTGTTACAAACCAGGCGGGGAACAGCCGGATAAAGCTTGCCGGTACCAGCATGGCGGCTCCACAGGTTTCGGGAGCGGCAGCGCGTCTTTTGCAGATAAATCCCAAATTAACGCCCCAGCAGATAAAACTTATTCTAACAAGTACCGCTACTGACCTTGGGGTTCCAAAAACAGAGCAGGGTGCGGGGCTGCTTAATCTTAAGAAAGCGCTTAAACTTGCAAAGACCCCGCCGAAGCCAAATGCGGTACCCGTGATCACCGTTATTTCGCCGAATGGAGGCGAGACGTGGACGAAGGGCCAGCAAGTGGTGATGAGGTGGAAAACAGAAAATATTCCCTCAAGCTCTTTGTTGTCTCTTGCCTTGCGGCATACCGACAAGGCCGGCATAGATACTGACTATGCGCTTATTGAAACGGCGAACGACGGCTCCGAGTCCATTTCCGTCCCCACGAATGTTCCGAACGACACCTATCGTCTTGTTGTGAAGACGGCACTCGGCGGAGCGGTGGTGCACGACGAAAGCGATGCCACTTTTTCCATCATGGAGAACCAGATGACTCTCGCCGCCTCATTAGGGGAGAAGCCGGCACCACACGATGTTGTGATCGGCACCAAACGGGAGGTCTTTGCTAATGTGCTCCTGTGGGCCAATAAAGAGGCGCCGGAGGAAATACGCCTTATTTCTGCACAGTTCAATCTTGAGACCGATGTCGGTCGAGCGAACCCCATAAACTGCGGGCTGTTTGATGGGCCGAATGCTCTTATGACCGGACCGTACGAGGTAAATCCAACATCGGACGGGTCTTACATCTTCACGCTGGAAACTCCGGTTACTGTTTCGAACGATGGCGGAATAAAGACGCTGTCGCTTATGTGCGATTCGTCAGCGGACGCGCTTGACGGTGATACAGTTGAGTGGCGAGTGAGCGGGAAGAATGAATTTCAGGCGGTAAGCGCACGAGGCGGCGCAAAAGTTGAGGTGGTCGTAAAGGATTCACCGGATGATCAGAACAAGGTAACAATGCGCTCGGCCGATAGCAAGACGGCAATAAATGTTATAGCAGATGTTTCCTTGCGGAACGCTGTTCCCGGTACCGCAAATCAGCTTCTTGGTGGTTTTACCACCCACACTACTGCCGAAGATGTCATGGTCAAAGGGCTTACTCTCCGCTTTGGGGTTACCGGCATTGCTGGTCTTTCCAATCTCACTAGTATTGAGGTTCGCGATATGGGGGGGACCGTCATTGCGGGTCCCAAGGACATCACGGAGGGTAGCGAGTTTGCGAACCTCGCATTTACTGATCTGGTTGTATTTCCGAAAGGAACAAAGTCCTATCAGATCTATGGAAATATTGGACAGGGTTTTTCCGCTGGTCAACAGATCACGACGCTTACCATCCCCTCAACATGGACTGGCGTGGTAGGCGCTGTGACCGGCACGACGGTTGTCCCGGAGCCGGCAGGCGCTATCACACTTGGGACAGTGAGTGTTGGAGTACCAACGCTGACCGTAGCGCTTGATAGTGCCAGTCCTTCAAAAAGGTTAGCTCTTGCTGGCACGATCGGCGTTGTATTTTCTGGACTTCGTTTGCATGCGGCCCGTGAGGCGATAACACTACAGCAGATAGCGCTTGAGCTGAAGAGCGAATCTGGGGAGCCAAAAAGCTCTGATGTTATAAAAACCACTCTTTGGGATGGTTCTGTAAAGGTTGGTGAGGCGGTGTTTTCACCAGGGACTACTGCCCGTGTCGTACTTTCTGCTCCGGTCACCATCCCCGACGATGGCGATAAAATACTAACCATTAGGGCTGATCTTGCAAAGATAGGCACTGGATCACCCGGTAGGCCGGGAGAGCATCTGGCGATTGACTACGACGGAGAAGACGAGCTCGGCACGTATGGCATTGGGGTACAATCTGGGGAGCGCATCAACACCTCAACTGTCTATGACACGGTCTCTGCGGGGGTACTTGTGTATCGGTCGGTCCCGACTCTTCAGAAACTTGCTATGCCATCTAGTACTCTCGTAAATAGCAACGCCCTTTCCTTGTATCGGTTCAGTGTGACATCCTCAACTATGGGCCCTGTCGGGCTTGCGAAATTTACGTTTAAAGTCGTGCCGATGGGTTCCGTTACCGCATCTTCCTTTGTTGTCTATGGATATCACGATTCGGGGTTTTCAACGCCGGCATATGGAAATGATGGACGTCTTAACTCGGTTGTGGCGCGCCCGGATCCCAGTGGATTTGTTGACATCTTCTTTGATCCTAATGGCCGTAATGGTATGCCGGAGGCGATCACCGTAGCGGATGGACAGACCCGTTATTTTGAACTTCGCTCTGAGATTGCAAACGCACAGACGGGGGATACGCTTTCGGTCCGTCTTGATGGGGATGCGGCGAGCGGCGGGGTGACGACATTTAAAAACGCTGATGGCGCGGTAGACAATGATTTTATATGGTCGGGATACTCCACAACAACATCTTCTCTTTCCCATGTTGATTGGGCGAATGGATACCTTGTTCCCGGATTGCCGGCGGTCGCCATGTCGGCTAATTTCTTCACGAAGTAATATGGAGATCGCCACCCCCTCATTGGTTACAGACATTATGACGCGCGAAGTCGTTTCCGTACGCATGGAGACGCCGCTTGTTGAGGCGGCCAAAATTCTTGCCAATCATAATTTTGACGGCGTGCCGGTGGTAGACGCGGAGAATCGGTTGATTGGCATCGTTACCGAGTATGATCTTATCAGCAAAGACATGATACATCTCCCGACTTTGCAGGTAGTTCTAAACAATTTGCAGGTCTTCAAAAAGGATCAGGCTCAGTTTGATGCCGAGATAAAAAAACTCTCAAATCTTAAAGTAAAGGACGTCGCGAACACCGAGCCGCTGACACTCAATGCGCGAGCGACATACGAGGATGTTCTTACCGCGTTTCGCGAGCATCATCGGGTAAATCCTATTCCCGTGGTTGATGACGACAAAACGGTCATCGGAGTTGTGAGCCGTTTTGATGTGTTACGGCCGCTTCACTCTATTGTAAACAGCACTAAATAGTCCAGAGAACAGTAAAAAACTCTCCGAGAATGGGGTTTTTTACTATCCCCATGTGTAAGTTTTATATTAGATGTGCGTCGTATATACTG
>MHQW01000004.1:14774-20845 GCA_001820785.1 Candidatus Sungbacteria bacterium RIFCSPLOWO2_02_FULL_51_17 | reverse complement strand
CAATATATGGTAACAACTGGACAATTTAATAGGAATAAAGCGGCTTTTGCCCGTATCTTTGTACGCTCTAAACCCTTGAGGGGCTCGGGGGTATAGTACAGGCAGCATTTCTTGCAGGAGCGCCGCTTTGATAGGGCGGTTTTTTCAATGTTTGTCTGTGAGGTTTCCGAGCGGATACAAACATTGAACCCCGTACCAAGCCGGGGGCATATAATATAATCTTTTATTGTGAGGGTGAGCCGAAGGCGTTACTGTGGAAGGGACTTTGTGGAAAGATGAGCTATATTTGGGCTTGGTTCTGGGGTATACCATTTAGTAAAATCAGCTCCGAATTTGTGGAGCGTCGGGATTGGCAAACTTTGGCGTATGTGATAGTGTTTTCAGGACATGCATAGCCAATATATCGGGAATTATTTATGGAGGGAGTTGAAAAACAAATTGAAAGCAAAGAAGGGCTGCGGACGCGGATCGTGCGTGTTGCGTTTGATACGTATGCCGTTGTAGAATTCCTGGAAATTCCGGCAGGATTAAGTATTGAAAAGGAAAAAGAGGATTTTGATAAAGAACTCAAGGCGCGTCCGCGCGGAGAGAGATTTGATCCTAGTCCGAGCGATGTGGGCCGCTCATTTATTGAGTGCCTAATAACAAAAGGAGCAACAAAGATTCAGGTAGATGATTTTGACGGCGAAAGGTCATGGAAAAATCTTTGATCATCAGCAACTGACTACAAGAAATTGTAATTAGTTGCTGGTAATGAATCCGGTGGTCTGGGAAAGAAAGACAGCAACTTGATAACTACATTAATAGCATAATAACCCACATGTGGTGTGTGGTTGTTATAGTTATCTCCATACTACATTTAGTATAGAGCAGGTAAAAAAATAAGGGCGTATGGTGGATGCCTAGGGATATTGAGGCGAAGAAGGGCGTGGCGTGGCTGCGATAAGCTACGGGGAGGTGCCAAGCAACCTTTGATCCGTAGATCTCCGAATGGGGAAACCCCATTGCGTAATCCGCAATGACCCGCCGCAAGGCGAGGAGCAAACCCGCTGAAGTGAAACATCTCAATAAGCGGAGGAAAAGAAAACAATTTCAGGTTTAAGTATTAAGGTTTAAGCCGTAAGTTTAAAAACTGAAAACTTACACCTTATAACGTATACCCGATTCATTCCCCAAGTAGAGGCGATCGAAAAGGGAACAGCCAAGATCTCATTTTTCATTTATTTATTTAGATGATGGATGGGAAGTTATAAGATGGTAGCGTCGATTTAGTTCGGAAGAGTAACAACATGAGACATCGTTAGAAGAACGGCCCTGGAAAGGCCGACCAAAGAGGGTAATAGTCCCGTATTTGAAAACGGTCTCGTACTCTTTGCTATTATTCTTTAGTACTGCCCCGGATGACGACTGGGCAGGAAGTCGGCGGAACTAGTCCGCCAAGGCTAAATACTCAATATCACCGATAGTGAACTAGTACCGTGAGGGAAAGGTGAAAAGCAGCCCGGTGAGGGCGATGAAATAGTACCTGAAACCATACGCTTACAAGGAGACGGAGTCCCTCCCCACTTTTACTTTAGAATTAGAAGTGAGTTTAGTCCTATTCAACTGAATAGAACTAGTTGTCATACAAAAAATTCTAGTGTAAAAGTGGGGATGGATGACGTCGTGCCTATTGAAGAATGAGCCAACGAGTTTTTGGATTTTACTGTCTAAGTGCCGAAAGGCACGCAGGCACAGCGAAAGCGAGTGTTAATAGCGCGTCCTAAATCTTAGTTTTTATCTGTCAGATTTTAGGGTATAAAAAAGTCGAACTATTTTTTAGTTCGGCTTGAGGGTCCATCCAGCCATTCAAAGAGCCAAACGATTGGCAGGCCGACTGCGATGATTACGATGAACAGTGCAACGAGGCTGAAAAACCAGATGAGAAAATCGACCATCTTTTTCTTTGGGGATGGGCACTCAATACAGTTTAACCCATTTGAGAAGAAAGTAAAGTATCCTAAAATCTGGCAGGTATCGACTATGGTTTAAAAGTAGAATTCAAAAGACCCGAAACCTGATGAGCTTGCCATGAGCAGGTTGAACCACACCGAAAGGTGTGGGGAGGACCGAACCCGTTGGTCGTACAACGCCTTGGGATGACTTGTGGTAAGGAGTGAAAAGCTAATCGAATCAGGAAATAGCTGGTTGTCTCCGAAATAGTTTTTGGACTAGCCTCGGATCACACTTTTAGGGAGGTAGAGCACTGGATGGTCTGTAATTGTAGCAATACAGGCAGACTAATCAAACTCCGAATGCCCTACATTTTATTCCGGGAGTCAGTACGCGGGGGCTAAGCTCCGCGGTACATGAGGGGAAGAGCCCAGATCACAAACTAAGGCCCCTAAATCCATGCTCAGTGGTAAAGGCGGTGGAATTTCTCAAACAGCAAGGAGGTTGGCTTAGAAGCAGCCATCCTTTAAAGAGTGCGTAACAGCTCACTTGTCAAGAGATTCTGCGCCGAAAATTCAACGGGGCTAAGCATGGTGCCGAAGTTGTGGGTTTGATCTCAATTCGTTGAGGTCAAGCGGTAGGAGACCATTTCAAGTGCAGTGAAGGAAGATCCGCGAGGGCTTCTGGAGCGCTTGGAAGAGAGAATGTTGGCACAAGTAACCACAAGACAGGTGAAAGCCCTGTCCGCCGAAAATCCAAGGTTTCCTTGGCAATGACAATCATCCAAGGGTTAGTCGGTCCTAAGGTGATGGCGAAAGCCGAAGCTGATGGACAGCTGGTTAATATTCCAGCACTGGGTATATGATCGATGGCGCGACGGAGCGTAGTATGCCGGGCACATTATTGGATTTGTGTCTGGGCGGTCACGATAGCGTTGAGGCAAATCCCGACGCAGGGGTAAATCCCGGATCAACGCCGCATGGAAATCTGGCGGGGCAACCCAAAAGAGATCTGGCAAAAAGCGCTTTCAAGAAAAACGTCTAAGAATATTATGTACTCAACCGTACCGGAAACCGACACAGGTGGATTGGTCGAGTAGACCAAGGCGAACGAGTGAGTCTTCGTGAAGGAACTAGGCAAAATAGCGGCCGTAAGTTCGCAATATGGCCTTCCCTCCCCAGTTTTGATTTAACAAGGTAAAATTATGTTTACAGTGTAGGTGATTCAAAATGATGTTTCTTTGGAGAAGTATATTGGTGTAACTAAAAATCTTGCAAAAAGGTTGGAAGAGCATAATCAAGGTGGAAAAAAATTTACAACCAGAAAAAATGGGATGTGGATCCTTGTGTATGCGGAAGCATATCTATCAGAAAGTGATGCGTTGCTCAGAGAAAAAAGATTAAAACATCATGCGAGTGGAAAAATTGAATTGTTGAAGCGGCTTAAACATAGTTTATTAGTTTGAGGTCAAAACTGGGGAGGGACGCAGCTAAAGAATCTCTAGCGACTGTTTACCAAAAACACAGGTCCCTGCTAACTCGTAAGAGGATGTATAGGGGCTGACGCCTGACCGATGCGAGAAGGTTAAAATTTGCGGTCTGGGTGCTTTACTGCATTCCGGCTAGTGGATTCAAGCCCTCGTCAATGTCAGCCGTAACTATAAGGTAACCGTTGTAGTTATAAAATTTGACTATTTGCTGGAAACCCCGCGTATGCAGAAATACTGGAATAAAAATTTCAGTGACAATTTTCTGACGGTGCGGACAATCAGCAGGAAAGACTCCGATGTAAATCGGAGAATCCTCAGAGACTATACGTCAAACATCATCGCGAGTGATGAAGATATAGTCCGATCTCATGGGCGACCATGAGTCCGCGAGGAGCGGAGCGCGCAGGCGTTAACACAAAGAACGGTTCTAAGGTGAATTATACTGCCTTAGTAAAATCTAGCTATATCGGTGAACATCTCATAAGCGAATGAGACAATACCGAGGAAAGTTTTTCTTTTAGAATGTAGAATAGTTATTACTTATTAACTAAGCTTACTTTTAAAAGAAATAACTCCGTAGAGACTACACGCTGGAATGTTTTGTATTCGTATCATTCGCATGTCATTCGTATATTGGTATCGCGAGCGAGCGAAGCGAGCATAAGATATAGTCCGAACTCCATGGCGACATGGAGAGATAGGCAGAAATGTCCTATCCAAGTTTTTAGCGCCAATGGCTAACAACTAGTAACAAATTGAGCGCAATTCCTTTCCGGGTAAGTGAACTTGCCCCATTTCGCCGCGAGGCGAAAATGAAAAGCTGGCTTATAACGATGAAGTCCATGTGATATAATTTTATTATCAATGGATAATATCGTGGGAAGTCTTCCGATGGTGATACATTGGAATGACCCCGTAACGACTGAGGCGAAAGCCGAAATAGTATTGAAATTCAATATTATTATACGCCGGCCCCTTTATCACGAAATGAGAAATCTGCTCGATAGATTCCCCGTTGCTTTCTAAAAAGCAGCAGGATTTCGAGCTGTTCAAGAAAGTATGCATGGTCATTAGGTCAGGAAGACATCTGCAAAAGATGGTTTTGCCAAAATCGTGAATCTTGCATATCAAATGAATGGTTCTGGAAAAAGAAAAAGAGTAAAAGAAGAAATTCTCAACTCTTTTCGATGAAGGTGATGATATAGTCTGATACTTGCCGTGAGGTAAGATAACATTAAGAAGTTCCGGAGCGCACGAAAGGCGTAACGACTGGAGAACTGTCTCCACGAAGAGCTCGGTGAAAATACAGTACCGGTGAAGATGCCGGTTACCTGCAGTTAGACGAAAAGACCCCGGGAGCTTTACTGTAGCTTGATATTGGGTTTAGGTTTTTGCTGCGTAGCATAGGTGGGAGAGGTTGATCCCCGGTTTCCGGATCGGGGGGACTCGTCAGTGAAATACCACTCTTTAAAAACTTAGATTCTAACTTCTTGGGAACACCGTCCTTTTGTTTCAATTCAGTTTCAGCCGCGAAACGACAAATCTGTTATTAGTCGCGAATGCTTGAATCTGGGGAAAGTATACTTCTTGAGACAAAAGAACGGTGAAGCCCAAGGAAGACAGTGTCTGGCGGGCAGTTTGTTTGGGGCGAAACCCTCCCAAAAAGTAACGGAGGGGCTTAAAGGTCAGCTTAGGACGAATGGAAACCGTCCGTGACGTGTAAAGGCACAAGCTGGCTTAACTCGAAGGCGGACATGCCGACGAGATACGAAAGTATAACTTAGTGATCCGACGGCTACGATATATTTTCACATTCAAGGAGCAATCTTTGAATGTGGGAGTTTATTACTTTCTAGAACAAGGCCGAAGCTCAACGGATAAAAGCTACCCCGGGGATAACAGGCTAGTCGCTTCCAAGAGTCCATATCGACGAAGCGGATCGGCACCTCGATGTCGGCTCACCCTAGCGCGGGGCTGGAGAAGGTCCCAAGCGTATGGCTGTTCGCCATTTAAAAGGGTACGCGAGCTGGGTTCAAACCGTTAAGGAACAGAATGAAGTTTCTAGATTTAAGATGTATGAATCAATTCGGTTTTTTAACAGTTTGAACCCAAGGAATAAGACATCAAATACGGCGGCATCTCGCAGAAATGCGAGACGAAAAGTTAACTCATATCGGTGAAGTCCCTTAGAACATTTTTCAAAAAAATGTTCGGGCGAACAATTCGCAGCGAATTGTTCTAGCCTCAAGATCTTGTAGAATCATTAGGGGATAATACCGAGGGAAGCATAGCGAATTTCATTGAGGATGCGCTCCTCAATAGTGTGGGCGGAAGCTCGAAGCCAATGATGCGTGTGTGCGCAAGGCGTCAACGGCCAATAGGGAGCACTGGTGAAAGCCAGAGGCGGAGGCGCAAGTCCTCCACGACCCACCCGATAGGTGAATCAATTGATTCGCCTCCTCAATGAAATTCGTTATCGCACCCGTAGAGACTAAACGTTAACCCCCTAAATCATTTTGCGTCGCAAAATGATCGGGTGAAATTATAGTCCGATGCACATAGTAATATGTGGAATTATGTCATCTGCCAGGAGCAGATGAATTACATGCGTGAGACAGGTTGGTCTCCTATCTACTGCAGGCGTCTATAC
>MHQW01000004.1:0-14765 GCA_001820785.1 Candidatus Sungbacteria bacterium RIFCSPLOWO2_02_FULL_51_17 | reverse complement strand
ACTTGCGAGGAGTCTTCCTTTGTACGAGAGGATCAGGAAGAACGAACCTCTGGTGTATCGGCTGTCGCGCCCGCGGCATCGCCGAGTAGCTATTGTTCGGTCGGGATAACCGCTGAAAGCATATAAGCGGGAAGCCCACCTCAAGATTAGGTATATTCAATCCGTGAGAGATGATCACGTTGATAGGCCGCAGATGGAAGCCGAGTAATCGGTTGAGTCAAGCGGTACTAATGGATTGGTCGTAATTTTACCTGCCCTATATTAAGTGTGGTTGTGGAGTGTGTCTTTTCATTTTTTGACGCGCGTGAGAAGAGTGGACAACCTCTCTGTTTGGCTTGCCGCCTTCCGGCGCAGGCAGGTTCCGGTAAGCTCAGTGTCTTCTTGAGTTCCAAAAATTAAAAAGATGCACTCCTTTGGTGTGGAGGGTTTAGAAATAAGGAATAAACATTTTATTTTTATGGAAACAAAGGAACAAGAAGAATTCAAAAAATATAAACCAGATGCGGGCATTACCGAACTAAGCGAAGAAGGACAGCGTGCTGTTGAAATAGTTGCCGGGTATACGGCAGCGATAAGACATAAACGTGAAGAGTTGGCAACTGCCGAAGGAGAAGGGCGCGAAAGACTGGAGGGCGAGATAAAAGAACTTGCTAAACTGAGTCAAGAATTGGCTAAACAGCATGGATTTCAAGTTACTTAGGTGGAGTAACATTTAAAAACTAAAGTTTGTACTTGAAATTCGGTTAAAAATTTATTTTTTATGACTCACGAAGAACAATCAGGGCAGTTTAGGGATTTTGGAAAAGATGCTAGCGAAATTGAGTTCTCAACGCCAGAGCACAAAGGCCCGCGGCAGCAGGCGGCAGAGCGGAAACGGGGGTACAACCGAGATAGAATTCTTCAGTTGACCGAACGGAGGAAAAAAATTCTTGCTAATCTTTCATCGGAGGATCAGAAGGAGCTTGCGGCAATAGATCGGGAGTATAATGTATTGACGCAATAAAAATAGGTAGTTTAAAAACCAAAGTTTATATTTGTCGGTGTTTTGTTCAATCGTGCCCCACCTCTTCTCCCTAGGCCGCAGCAGCCGGGACCCCGGCCCGAAGGGCCTAAGGGCCACTTTTCACCCCCACACCGAAAAATTGTTTGCAGCGATCTCCCAGTGATTTAGCGTTACGTGTACCACCTCTTCCCATTCCGAACAGAGAAGTGAAAGTGTAACGTCCCGATGATACTTGGTGTAAATCAACGCCCGGGAAAGTAGGGCTTTGCTGGGATATCATTGTAAATAATTTGGTGTGGGGGTGAGCAGAGAAGTGCCCGCCGGAGGTGGATCCGCCTTAGGCGGAAAAGCGTTTGAATCCGATGATACTTGGCGTAAACCCCGCCCTTTTGTTTACTAAAGAAAGCACACAGAAATGTGCTGGAAAAAATTTAACAAACAAAAGGGCGGGGTAAATCAACGCCCGGGAAAGTAGGATTATGCCGGCATATACAAGCTTTGGTTTAAAAGTTCAGTTTTTGGTGCGACATGCTCACGAGGAATGAGGGTTACAATCCAGACCGTGAGACGGTCGGGGCCTTTAAGGCCGAATCTTCCCGAGCGGAGATGATCAAAGGGGCGATCAGGGCAATTACGGCGGGAGCCGCTATCGCGCTTTCCAGCGCCGGGTTTGACGGTGAGGAGTTTCCGCAAAAACTTACCGAGATGCTGAAGGAGGCGGGATATATAAAATAACCATGGCGCCAAAGACCAATCTTAAAGAACGTATATTCAATTCCACTATCACTGAAGATGAAAAGTGGGTGTGGTATAATTTTTTGCATGTTGTTCCTGAAACAGACCTTTTGCCGATCGTAGACGCGCTTGATGAAGACCCCTCGTTAATAGGGGAGATGACTAAAAACTTATTTTTAGCACTCGCCAGTTCTTCCCGGGACTCGGGCAGAAAGGACGCTTGACTTATTTGTTATAATGTGATATTTTGAAGTTCAGCATATATCACCGAGCACTATGAGATATGTAATTTCCACAAATAAATTCAATGAAGCACCGCGAGATCGTCGCGGGTTTTGTCTTATGATTTTTGCCGTGGAAATTATGATTTAATGTGTAGTTCGTAGGTTGGTACTATATTTTTTGAAACATAATTCCCGCGGCAAAGAGGCTGCGGGAATTTTAGTGAACGTTCTTTAACAAGGGAGGAGAAGCATATGAAACCCTATGGCGATTCTTTTATTTTGAATCCTGGTCTGCGCCAGGAGCTCAAAACAGCGGTTCGAGAATGGATTGTTGCTCATGTTCCGCAGGTGCAAGCGCATACCATTGATGCTGAAACGGAAAAAGCTTTGACCCTTGCTCTGTATCACCTCACGGGCACCCTCGATAACTTCCAGGAAAGAAAGTGGCGCGGAGAGTATCATGTGTGGCCGGAGGGAACCGATTACCCTTCCGTGTAGGACGGGTGCGAGATGCGAAGAACGTAACACACAGGTAGCGGGTCGCTGCCGAAAGGAGAGGGTCTATGTGTGATGCGCATATTGAGAATTGCGTGGCACGATCTTGGAATAAAAGGACGTTCGTTGACTTCTTGGATCTCCTAGCGCGCGATGCCAAAGAGCAGGGCATTGAGATTCGCGATGCTTCTTGGCGTTTGAGGATCATTCTGAATAGTGGTGATCACCGTCAGTATGCTCTTGGCGCCGCTAAAAAGCTTCCACATGGTTGGGTGGTGCATAACAAAGAGATAATGCCAGAGAGAAAGTTATGAGTGATGAGCGTCAGAATAAACTGCCCTATACGAGTGGAACGTTCACATTGGATGATGTGCAGGTTGAGAAAGTTAGGACATGGCTTTTGGAACATGCTCGCACATGCGCGAACTTCTCGTCGCGGACCATCTTATGGTCGGGTTCACAGTGGTTGGGCTCAAAGCTTACCTTTATGTTCAAACCCCACGGGTTTGGTGAGGAGGTCATTGTGGTGTGCAATTGCGGCGAGAAGGTTGATGTTTCTGATGAAGATAGTAATAGAGGAGGATGAGGGGTGCTCATCGGAAAACTTGTCCGTCTCCGTGCTATTGATGTCAAGAAGGATACAGATCTTTTCACGGAATGGATGAACGATTATGAGGTCGCCAAGTTCATGGGCGGCGCATTCATGCCGATGTCAAAAGAAAAGGAGCGAAAAGAACTTCAGCGCTTTATGAACGATGAGCGCGTCAGGATATTTGCCGTTGAGACGCTTACGGGCGGAAATCTCATTGGGTCAATATCGCTTATGCAGGTCTCTCACATTGACGGGACGGCAACTACCGGAACCCTCATCGGTGATAAACGATATTGGCGGAAGGGGTTCGCAACGGATGCAAAAATGGTTCTTCTGCACTACGCCTTTTCTGTCTTAAATCTTCGCCGCATCAGTACGCGTATTGTTGCAGAAAATATTGGTAGCATCCGATGTCAGGAAAAGTGTGGATATGTCCGGGAGGGTATCTGGAAAAAGGAGCTCTACACCGAAGGCAGGTATCGTGACATGGTTCTTCTTGCGGTATTCCGCAAGGGGTGGATGGGGCGGTGGCATGCATATATGGGACATAAAAAGCAGGCGCGTTGATATTGATGGTGGTACGCGCTTATAAGCCGGTGCTTTCGGAGAACAAAAAAAGAGCGATAATTTCGCTCTTTTTTACTCGTTGATAATGGCCTCCATCCACTGGTGACCGTTTTCGCAGGTATGAATGAAGAATTTGTCACACACAAAATTCGGCATGTTCACCACTACGCTCATAATCTCTGTGCTTCCACAGTGATTGAAACCACATGGGCCAAATCCGAGAAGGTGCGGGCAGTGTAACGATTTCACGCCAAGAGACTTGCGATCGGCGCGTGTTCAAGTCCAAACGTCTTAGCAAGCCCCCGTGATGTCACTTTTCCCTGATACACGGAAACCGCATTGCGAAGCGACTCGTTATCCCGAAGGGCTTGCACGAATCCCTTTCGCGCGATCTCAAGGATGAAAGGTCTGGTTGTCATTGAAAGCATCGGTGTCGCGCGAAGCGGAGCGCCCCCCGGCAGGTTTGGAATGCCAATGTAGGAAACGCCATTGATATCCGCGATCGGTTCATCATGCGATGTGGCGCGTGAAAACTCGCATGCGCCTCCCTGGTCTATGGAAATGTCAACAATGGCGGAGCCGCGCGGAAGCATGGGAATGATGCTTCGCCTGATCATTTTTGGAGCGGTGCTTTCCGGAATATACGGCGAGAGTATCATGACGATGGGTGTCTCGCGCGCCCCATAATGTCCGCCACGGCAGTTGCGGATCGCAGTTCGTATCTCCGTGTCAAAATTTTCCAGGGTGCACGATGTAAGAAGTGACGGTGCGGGGGAAAGTCCGAAGAAGCTATTCAACTTATCCAAGCCGACGCTGATATCAAGCGCGCACACGAGCGGCACGCTACCGGATGTGGCAATGGCCCGGTGTGCGGCGCGCCCCGCGGTCCCGTAGCCGATGAGGATGTAGGCAGGTGAGCCTTCGGGTAAGTGCTTTTTGGCAAGGCGCACCGCTTCTTCGCCCGCGACCTCGCTCATATTCGCAAGCACCGGCCGCTTGCCGTTGACCACGATATCTTCCAAAGAGAGGTACGTGGCTTTTCGTGCGACAGTCATCATGGTAAGTTCCCGATTTGAGGCCAGGTGCCCAAAGCCCATGACGGCGCCTGTCTGCCCGCCGCTTCCCGAGTGAAGAAAGTCATATTCCGGGGGAAGCAGTTCCTTGACCTTTATCACGATTGGTTCCGCAATGGATAGCATGACCTCCCGCATTTGCTCGCGGCTATGAATGTCGGCACCGGCATCGCCGTAATCATCATCTGAAAAACCGCTTTCTTTTCCGGCATCTTTTTCAACATATACGCGCGTAAGCGTTGATAGGAGAGAAACATCCGCCGGAGTGGCGGCAACCCTCTTTTCACCGTTTTTGATCTCTTTCAGAACCAGGATGGACATGCGCATGGCAAGGAGCTAAACCGTGCCATATAGGTACCATCTTTTTACTGTGTCGTCAATGGCCCCCATGTCGCCGGTAGTGTATAATGGATGGCGTGTATCGTAATGGTGCGTCCTACCGGGCGGGCATCACTCACCTATGGATTTTAGAGTTACCAGACAACTTGTTATTATCGGGATCCCGCTACTTCTGCTCATAGGTGTGGGTGGATATTTATATTATAAAAGCATTCCGGAACCGACTTGTTTTGATCGTATATTCAATCAGGGAGAGGAGCGCATTGATTGCGGCGGACCATGCCAGCCCTGTGCGCTGTTTGATAAAAAACCGGTGGAGGTTTTTTGGACGAAAGTATTCCCTGTGCGCGTGAATACCTATGACGTCGGGGTTTCGGTGAAAAACCCGAATGTATCGTTACTTCTGGAAGCGCTTGAGTACGAAATACGGGTCTACGATGAGCGCAATGTTATCATCGCGCGAAGAACTGGCCGCACGTTCATATTGCCGGGGCAGACAAGGTATATCATTGAGACGAATATTGAGAGTCCGAAACTCATCAAAAGGGCAGTGTTTCAGGTTTTGCGCGATGAGTGGGTGTTCCATCAGGAGCAGCCACCCGATATTGTTGCAGGGGAGCGGAAGTATACGATCATCACCGAGGGCGGTGAACCGCGAAGTTCTGTAAGCGCGACTATTTTCAACCGCACGACCCGCGATTATTCTTCCGTTGAAGTTGATGTTATTATCTCGGACGAGGCGAAAAATGCTATTGCCATATCAAAAACGGTCGTCGGCTCTCTACCGGCTGGTGCCGCCGAATTGGTGACATTTTTTTGGCCCGGTGTTATTGCCGGCAGGGCGGACGACATTCAGGTCCTTCCGCGCGTGAGGCCGTAGCATGATCTCTGATACATGGAATAAAAAGAAGCGCCGAACCGTCTGCGGCCGCCGTTTTCTTCGTGTGTTCCATGATGTGCGTGGGTATTCCCATACGACAATTGGACCAGGTTCTTACGGTGACCCTTCTTCTGATAGTGTTGTTAAGCATGATAACGCTCTGGAGCGTTTCTGATGAACAGCAGTTGTTTCAACGCCAAGCAATCTGGGTTGGCGTGGGTGTAGTGGTTTTTTTTATTTTTTCTTTCCTTGATTATCGGGTCTTTAGAAACCACGGCGGCATGCTGCTTGCGCTTTTCGCCATAACCCTAGTCGCTCTTGCCGCTCTTCTTCTCTTCGGTCCTCGTACGCGCGGCATTGCCGGATGGTTCTATATTCAGCGTTTTGGTATACAGCCGGTGGAGCCCCTAAAATTGGTGCTTGTTCTTCTGCTGGCAAAATATTTTTCAAAACGGCACGTGGAGATCTATCAACTGCGGCACATTATCATATCGGGCGCATATGCCGCAGTTCCGGCGCTTCTCGTGCTTCTACAGCCCGATCTGGGGTCTGCCATCATTATCGCGAGCATCTGGCTTGCGATCACGCTCTGCTCCGGCATTCGTCTTCAGCACTTCGCGATGCTTATGGGCGTTCTAGCCGTTGTTGCTGTTATCGGATGGGTATTCATGTTGCATCCGTATCAGAAGCTCCGTATCACGTCTTTTCTGAACCCCGGATATGATCCGCAGGGTGCCGGATATAATACTCGGCAGGCGCTTATTGCGGTTGGTTCCGGTGAGGTTTTTGGCAAGGGGATCGGTGGCGGTTCACAAAGCCATCTGCAGTTTCTTCCTGAGGTAGAGACCGATTTTATCTTTGCGGCGTTTGCCGAAGAATGGGGATATGTCGGCGCGCTCTTTTTACTTCTTCTGTTCGGCGTATTGCTGGGGAGAATACTTTCTATAGGAAGAAGGTCCACGCAGAACTTCGCAAAACTTTATGTTCTCGGTTTTTCTGCGCTTTTATTGAGCCAGATAGTGGTTCACATCGGTATGAATATCGGACTTTTGCCTGTTACCGGCATTACGCTTCCGTTCATGAGTTATGGCGGTTCAAGTTTTGTGACGCTCATGATGGGGATGGGGATTGTTCAGAGCATTAAGATGTACTCCACATCCTCTCCGCTTAGTGGATACAAGCGCTAGGTATCTGGGCTTTTTTTGTGTATACTTACCTTTGGGAAAGAAATAAGATTTAAGATGTAAGAATTGGATAGCAATTATGATATTCATTGGAAGCGATCATCGCGGGTTTGAGTTGAAGCGGTTTATCAAGAACTATCTTGTAAGCAATGTGCGTGCGCCAGCAATTGATCATGGCCCCGCAGAATACGAGTCGCACGACGACTATGTTGATTTTGCTCAAAAAGTCGTCGAAGGCGTGCTGGAGGACCCATGGCAGAACCGGGGGATTTTGATCTGCGGCTCGGGACATGGCATGGAGATGACGGCGAACAAGTACAAGGGAATCAGAGCCGTGCTTGGGTTCAATATTGCCGTTGCACAGCAGTCCCGTGAGCATGAAGATGCGAATGTGCTGGTGCTTCCATCGGATTGGCTCAAACCCGACGAGGCGGCAACCATTGTTCACGCATGGCTTTCCACGGAATATGGCGCCGCGGAACGAAACCAGCGCCGACTGGATAAACTCTCAAAGATTGAGGAGAAGAACTTCAAGTAAATTTCTCATTGACCTAATTTCTATTGAATATCTAAATTATTGGTTGCAAAAGATTTAAGAATTAAGATTTAGGATTTAAGAATTTACTCATAAATCTTATATCGTAAATCACGCATCTTCCCATGATAGAAATAATCCCCTCTATCAATGAAAAAACATGGAAAGAGGTCGCGCGAAAGATACGGCGTGTTGAACCGTTCGTTACGTGGGTGCATTTAGATGTTGCCGACGGCACGTTCACGCCAAACATACTTTGGAACAATCCGTTTGATCTCTACCACCTTCCCACGGATCTTAAATTTGAGATCCACATGATGGAGGATGACCCCGAGGTGCATCTTCCGGCGTGGCTCATGCCGAACGTCAAGCGCATTATTGTTCACTACGAGACGACAACGGCGATACAGCATATTATTGATGAGTGTCATGCGCATCGTACGGAGGTAGCGCTTGCCATAGCCGACCCGACATCCTGGACGGTGTTGAAACCATGGCGGTATAAAGTTGACATGTTGCAGGTGCTTTCGGTTCCTGCGGGAAGCGCCGGGCAGCATTTTCGTTCCCACAACCTTTCCAAAATAAAGCATTTGCGGGCATACCTGCCTGATGGTAAGATAGAGGTTGACGGCGGCATGAACCCCGAGACGGCCCGCGAGGCGATACGGGCCGGGGCAAATGTTATTGTTGCCGCATCGCATATTTTTAATCATAAGGACATACCACAGGCACTTGCCGAGCTCCATGGCGATCGCTGATATAACAAATTACATTCTTACGCACAAGTCCCAGTACTCGCTTGATGCGCTGGTTGAGGAGCTTCGCAGGGCCGGCTACCCGGAGGCGGAAATTCAGCAGGCAATGACGCAGGAGCGAGCGGGTGGGGTGCCAGATACCCAGTTTTCCGCGCCCTCCTTCTGGATGAAGGCCGGGCAATGGCTTTTGGGTCTTGTTGGGGGTGTTGCACTCATTCTTCTGTCGTGCTGGCTTCTTTTCTTTGTCCGTCTTCCGTTTTCTTTTTTCCGAATATCCGGATCCGGATTTATCCAAATCCTGTTTTTTAGCTTACTTTCACTTGTTGTCCCCGTTGCGGTATATATCAGCATGCGTAAACGCTCACCCTATGTTGCGCGCGGATTTCTCTCTGCCGTGGTTTTAGTATTTGGCATTTTAGTTCTTTTGATGTTTGTATTTCTTTTCATATTCGGTGGGAGGATGGGGTATATTATTTAATTTTTTTCTTATGGACGAAATTCTTCAAAAACTAGAAAATATTGAAAGGCGCTTATCGTCCCTTGAAAGCCGCGTAAGTGGGCCTTCGCAAGCGGTACGTCCTGCAGTTCCTCCGCCACCGCCCCCTCCGATGTATAAGTCCGCTCTTGATGCCGTTGTCGGGCGCGAACCGCTGTACCAGGGGAAGATGCAGGACAAAAAACAAACTTCACAGAATTTTGAGTCAACGATCGGCAAATGGTGGTTTGGCGTCATTGGTGTCGTTGCGATATTGTTCGGGGTCGCATTTTTCCTGAAGTACGCCTTTGATAACGACCTTATCAGTGAAACGATGCGCGTTATTCTTGGTCTTGCGGGAGGTCTCGGCCTTCTTCTTTTGGGTGAGTTCCTACGACCCCGTCTTGCCAAATATTCATATCTATTAAGCGGTGGGGGATTGGCGCTTTTCTACCTCTCTGTCTATGGCGCATTTCAGTACTATCACCTCATCGGTCAGTCAACGGCGTTTGTTGCGATGATCGCGATCACATTTTTTGGCGTAGCACTGGCACTATGGGCGGATGCCGCTGAGCTTTCTTTGCTTTCTGCTGCGGGTGGGTTTTTAACGCCGTTCCTTGTGTCAACCGGAACAGCGAATGATCTCTCGTTTTTTTCCTATCTTGTGCTTTTAAATCTCGGCATTGTCGCGGTCGCTTTTTTCAAAAAGTGGCACCCGCTTGTGATTCTTGGATTTGTCGCAACAATTCTTAACTTTGCATCGTGGTACGGCGGGTATTATGAGCACGAAAAACTTTTCTTTACCATATACATACTGACCATCTTCTATCTCATATATTTGGTCGCAGGGCTCGCCTCTAACATTGTCGCGCGAAAATTGGCGGATTTGGGTGATCTCTTTGTGTTATCTATAAACCCGGCTTGGTACTTCGGTTGGCTCTACTTTTTGCTCTATCCCCAGTACGAGCATTCTCTAGGGTTTGTTGCGGCGGGTCTTGGCGCTGTCTATATTTTTTCCGCCTATCTTGCCTCGGCGACGCGCGCGGACGATAGACGTCTCACACTTTTTCTTGGCGGTATCGCAGTGGTTCTTCTTACTATCGCAATTCCCCTTGAGGTTGACGGAAGTGCCATCACTATCGCCTGGTCTGTTGAGGCGGCGGTTCTGTTTATCCTGGGCCTTATGTTGAGAAACGAGGGCATGAGAATATTCGCCATCGGCGTGTATCTCGTGGCGGTGGTGCGTCTTTTCACCTTTGACTCCGATGCGGGAGCCCTTGCAAACTACCTCATCATCTTCAACAAGCGCTTCTTCACATACTTCGTACTCATCGTATCGGCAACTCTCATGGGATATGCCGCCCGTCAAAAACGGGACGTGTTCACTCCGTTTGAGCGGGGAGACCGTGTTCCTGCGCTTTTCTGGGGTGCCGCCAATGTTCTCGTATTTATTCTTATCATCCTTGAGATCTATGCGTTTTATGATGCCCGCATATACACTCTTCAGCAAAAGATCCAAAAGGACATTGAAAGGCATACCCCCGCGGAGGTATTGGAAAATCAGGCGCCATACGCATACTACGAGACCCCTGCCTATCAAGCCCAAAATCGCCTCTATGCTGATGCAGAGTACCGGCGTCTCAATAACTATCGTAATGCGACCATATCGGTGTTCCTTACGCTCTATGCTATCGTGCTAATGGCGGCGGGCGTCATGTATCGGAGCAAGTGGTTGCGATGGAGCGCGGTCGCGTTATTTGCTATAACGATCGGCAAGGTGTTTTTCTACGACCTTACGGTTCTTGCTACCCCTCAGCGCATCGTGTCATTTATCGTTCTTGGTGTTATACTGCTGTGCGCGTCATATCTCTATTTTCGCTTTGAGAAGCGGTTTGAAGAAAAAATTGCCATATGAAAAAAATAACCATCATCTTTTTCCTGTTCACACTTTTTTTTCTGCGGCATGTGCTCGCCGATTTTTCAGGGACCGCATGGGAATTTAAAAGTGCGATATTGGGAAGCGGCATGAATGTGAGCGATTTTGTCGTGCTTGATCTTCCGACGGAACTATTCAGTCATGTGAATCCCGACCTTTCGGATCTTCGCGTGGTGAATGCCGACGGCGAAGTGCCATATGTTGCCGCCATTGAACGCGAATCAACGAATACAGCGTCTGTTCCGGCCCGCATGTACAATCTTTCGTCTCGCGCGGGCGAAACGACAGAATTTATCCTTGATCTCGGGTCCGGTGGTACGCTGCATAGTTCTGTTACCATAGAAACGCCATCAGAAAATTTTAGGCGCATCGTGGAGGTCCAGGGCTCCGATGACGAAGCAATATGGCGAACGCTCAATTCGCGCGGACAAATTTTTGACTACACGGTAAAGGATATTAAGCCGGTAGCGGTTCGGGATACGACAGTTTCGTATCCCGAGGCGGCATATCGGTATCTTTTGGTCAGGATCTTTGATCAGGGCGAAAAGCCGCTTACTGTTCGCGGGGCCGCGGTGTGGCGCTCGGTGTCGGTAACGGCGCGGGAGCTTTCGTATGCGCCAACCCTGGAGATCTCCGAAAACCAGGAAGATCGCGCAACCGAAGTCATACTTGACCTTGGCGTAAGCGGAGTTCCGCATCGCCGTGGCCGTATCAGCACGCAAAACTCCAATTTCAGCAGATTTGTGTCGGTCTACGACAGCAATGACAAAAAGGAATGGCGGCTTTTGCGGAACAACTATTTTTTCGTTATACAAACACCAAAGTTTGCGGGCTCTCAGCTTGATTTCTCGTACCCCGAGTCCAATAAGCGCTATCTGAAACTTGCGATCGCCAATGGTGATGACCGCCCGATCGCGATATCCGGCGCAACGCTTTTCGGGACCGTGCGGCGCATATTATTCTTGTATGAGCCGGGCCGGGAGTATCACCTGTACTTTGGCAACAAGGATGCGCGCCGCCCGCAGTACGATATTGAAAAAATTTCACAGTACGTTGATGTCACTACCCTTGCACGTGTAAGCGCGGGTCCCATTGAGAAGAACTCCGACTATGTTCCGCCTGAAGAGAAAAAACTTCCGCTTGCCGAGCGTTCCCCGTACATCTTGCCGACGGTACTCGGTATTATTATTGCGATGCTCGCGTTTTTGCTTGTGCGGCTTTTTACCAAGAACAATGATAACCCGCTTTCGTTGCCATAACGAGGAATGCATGTCGCATTTTCGTGACGACCTCGCACTAAATTTCGAACGCGCCAATTTCTGTCTCGTGGTATAATTTCGCAGTAACGCCTTCGGCTTACAATCTCGTTTTTTAAGTTTTTATAAAGAATTGGTGCGGGGCAAGCAAAATAAAACGTATGCACTTACATGATGATAAGGTAAAGTTTCTTGAGGAAAAAGCGAATGCCATCCGGCAGTCCATTATTGAGATGCTTTTGGCGGCAGGATCGGGACATACTGCGGGGCCGCTCGGCATGGCAGATATTTTTACCGCACTCTACTTTCAGGTCTTAAAACACGATCCTAAAAATCCAGAGTGGGAGGAGCGCGACCGGCTTGTGCTTTCAAACGGGCACATTTGTCCGGTGCAATATGCCACCATGGCGCATGCCGGGTATTTTCCTGTTGAGGAACTTTTAACGCTGAGAAAATTTGGGACCCGGCTTCAGGGGCATCCCCATCGCACAGCGCTTCCCGGTATTGAGGTGACATCAGGTCCGCTCGGATCCGGTCTTGGGCAGGCGGTTGGCATGGCCCTTGCGCTTAAGATGGATAAAAAAATGAATCAGGTGTACTGTCTCATGGGCGATGGCGAGCAGGATTGCGGAATTGTCTGGGAGGCGCTCATGCTTGCGGGAAAACATCATCTTGATAATCTTACGGTTGTTATTGACCGCAACAATATTCAGATAGATGGCATGACGGAGGACATCATGCCGCTGGAACCCATGCGAGCAAAGTATGAGGCGTTCAACTGGCACGTGCTTGACGTCAATGCCCACGATTTTATCGCGATCAACAATGCATTTGAAGAGGCGCGTGGCATTTATGAAAAGCCGGTTGTCCTCATTGCCCACACCATTCCAGGAAGAGGAATACCCGAGATAGAATTTGATTACACGTGGCACGGCATTCCCCCAAAGGCGGAGGAGGGGAAGCACTTTCTTGATATTCTTCGTACGCTTGATGGAAAGATTAGATCGGAACACCAGTAAATACTATATTGTTATGGAAATTATATTTGTGAAGGATTTTATGACACGGGAGGTCATTACGGTAGCACCCGAAACCCCGGTGCAGGAGGTCGTGAAGACCCTTTTTATTCGTGGTTTGAACGGTCTTCCGGTAAAGGATAAAGATGGGCTTTTGTTGGGTCTTATAACGGACTATGATTTTATGGCAAAGGGGTCCCCAATATATTTTTCTCCCTTGGGACGCGTTATAAAAGAGCTGAAGGATTTTCGCCAAGACGAGGGTGAGATTGACAAAAAGATACAGGAGATGCTTTCCGGTACCGCAAAAGATATTATGAACACCGACCCGCTGACGCTCTCTCCAAATAATAGCTTGCAGGAGGCGGCAGAGCTTTTTTTGCGGCACCATAGGATAAATCCAGTGCCGGTCGTTGATGGCCAGGGGAAGATCGTCGGCATCATTTCCCGTTCTGATTTTATCAAGCTCTATGCCGACCCGGTATTTTGGTCTCGGTTCCTCGTTGATCACGACCATAACGATCCACCCCATGCGCACATGCACAGGGAGGGTGGGGGCAAGGAGCATGTCCAATAGTCACGCCATGGTACTCATTCCCGAAAATTCCATAAATATAAAAATTGACATCAGGTCGTCGCTGAACTTCATTGTTCTTGCGGTCATTGCTATGGCAGCGGTTATTTTTCTTCTCTCAAAAATTAGCGATGCAACCTTTGAACTAGACCGACTGGCAAACAGTCCCGTGTATGCCGAACTGCGGCATGAGACGGCGCCGGAGGTAGGTGTGGACGCTGGGCAGTAGGTAACTTCGCTACGCGCATTTTGTCATTCAGCATTTCTAATTCGTCATTTTACCACATGCCCCTCAATCCAAACGCAAAACTTGCAGAGAACGTGCTGGATCTTAAAACGGTTGAACAAAAACCGACTCGTGAGGGGTTTGGACTTGGTTTGGTTCAGGCGGCTGATGAGAATCCAAATGTGATGGGGCTTTGTGCCGATCTTACCGGTTCCACCAAAATGGATGCGTTTGCGAAAAAGTATCCGGAGCGATTTATCCAAATGGGGGTGGCAGAGCAAAATCTTGCGGTGACGGCCGCAGGGCTTTCATCTGTCGGGAAAATTCCATATATTACCTCATATGCGATGTTTAGTCCGGGCAGGAATTGGGAGCAAATTAGGACTACCATTTGTTATAACGAACAAAATGTAAAAATTATCGGTTCTCATTCTGGTGTCTCGGTGGGACCCGATGGCGCAACGCATCAGGCGATAGAAGATATTGCGATCACGCGCCCCATTGCCACCATGACAGTATTTGCGCCGTGCGATGTGAACGAGGGCAAAAAAGTGACATACGCTGTTTCTAAAGTGCATAGCCCGGCGTATATACGGTTTACTCGCGAAAAGACCCCTGTCATGACAACACCTGAAACACCATTTGAAATAGGGAAGGCGCAAATTTTTTGGGACCCAATTTATGGAGGTTCAACCTCCATAGATGTTGATGTCGCGATTATTGCGTGTGGTCCGTTATTGCATAATGCGATTTTGGCGGCAGCCGAGTTGGAAAAAGAGGGGATTGGAGTTCGTGTCATAAATTGCCCGAGCATCAAGCCGATGGATGAGGAAACGATCATCCAGGCCGCGAAAGATGCAGGTGCCGTTGTTACCGTTGAAGAACACCAAGTAGCAGGAG
>MHQW01000003.1:43611-62024 GCA_001820785.1 Candidatus Sungbacteria bacterium RIFCSPLOWO2_02_FULL_51_17 | reverse complement strand
GTCGTAAAAATGCCCCTGGAGTCCAGAATTGGGTTGCATTATACAAGCTATTGACAAATAGTTAAATATATACTATAATGGAACCAAACGCTGCATTTCCAACAACAAGAAACCCAAGGAGAGAGAAAATCATGGCAAAGAACAGGAAGCCCGAGATTGTTCTCAGCCGCGCCCAGAAGGCGCGAGTCATCGGCCTCATTCACTCGTTCCCGGCGACCGCGCCGGGGCACGGTGGGACGCAGCGGCGCTGCGTGGAGGCGCGGTGCATCACGAACAACGGAACCCTGGCTCACTTCCAGGACCGCGCCGAGGTCGCCAAGGCGTTCGTCCTGGCGGCCGACGCCAGGTAGCAGTTCTCCCACCCGAACAGGGGCCGCCCGGCGGCCCCTTGCATTTTTTTTAGGAAGCACTATAATGAGCGCGAAGTTGATAAGGGCCTGCGGGCCTTTTAAAAGTGGCATTTTCAGAGTTTTTAGCTTCTAATCCCGGGGCTTAAAATGAGAGAACTGAAGTAAGCGGCGCAAGCGTAACTGGCAAACTAACTCATATGCTTACAAGAATTGTTACATTTTTACAGGATGTGCGGACCGAGATGCGAAAAGTCACCTGGCCCACAAGAGCACAGACCCTCCAGTATACCATTGTCGTTATTGCGATATCCCTTGGGGTGGCCGCCTTTTTAGGCGCCTGGGATTATGTGTTTACGCAGATTCTTAATCGGTTCGTTTTGTAAGGCGTGTGCGTCACACACTCTTTAAATTGTATAAAGTAATGTTCAAAAAATCTTTATGAAAGAACCAAAAATGCCATATGTGCATGGTGAGCCGGAAGGACTTGGCAGAAAAGAGAATCCTGACGACATTGAGGAGGCGGAACGAGTTGCCGGACTCCCCATCGGAGGATCGCTGAATGTGCCGGCAGAGTCGGATACTTCTTATAACGACATCGGCGAGGACAGGAAAGATGAATGGGAAGCAATGTTCGGCGCGCCCATGTCAAACCTTTATGATGATTTCATAATGCTTCCGCCGGCAGTTCAGAAAGAATTGCTGGAAGACATGCAAACGAAGATGAAGCGGAATTTTTTCAAAACGAAGGAGGGCATGCGCGAGTATCTTCAGGATCTTATAGAGAAGAACCTTAAGCTTATTGAAAGGAATGGAGGGGTGGAGACCTCGGAAAAGCCCCAAATAACATACAAGGGTAGGCGGCTTAAGAAGTAGCGGTTTTTTATCGGCGTTTATAATAAAAACTTTTTCCGGTCGCGTCTTTCAGAAGGCGCGGGCCGAAATATCGCACATCATACGATATGCCAAAGCAAACAGGTGAGTTCGGACGGAATTGGTACGCGGTACACACGTACTCGGGCTACGAGGACGCTGTTTCGCGCAACCTCAAACAGCGTATAGAATCCCTTGGTATGGAGGACAAGATCTTCAGCGTATTGGTTCCGACAGAAAAAAAGATAAAAATAAAGAACGGAAAAAGAAAGGTGGTTGAGGAAAAGATCTATCCCGGGTACGTGCTTGTGGAAATGATCGTGACGGATGATTCGTGGTACGTGGTGCGAAACACCCCCCGCGTCACAGGATTTGTCGGCTCCGGCACGACGCCGACGCCGATATCGGCCGAAGAGATAGATATGTTGCAAAAGCGTATGGGCGTAGAGGAGCCGAAGTTCAAGATAGACGTATCTGCGGGAGATACGGTGAAGATCACCGACGGTCCGTTTAAGGATTTTGACGGCAAGGTGTCGGAGGTTGACGAGGAGCGCGGCAAAATAAAGGTGCTTGTTTCCATGTTCGGCCGCTCCACCCCGCTGGAACTTGACTCGTTGCAGGTGAAGAAACTGTGAGGCATGCGAATGACGGTATGCGAATATTTGCGAATGATATGCCAATGTGCTACTCATTAATTCGGAGGTAAGAAAGCCGAAATTCAAAGAGCAGTAAACTCTGCTATTCGCATATGATTTGCATACATTCGTATACGCATTAGCGAACCATCATGGCAAAACCAATTAAAATTACCCTTACGCTTCAACTTCCCGCAGGAGCGGCCACTGCGGCTCCTCCCGTCGGAACAGCACTTGGTCCCCATGGCATTAACATCGGGGATTTTGTGAAGCGCTACAACGAGGCGACTGTCCAAATGAAAGGCGATATTGTTCCGGTCGCAGTCACGATATATGAAGATCGCTCGTTTGATTTCAAACTGAAGACCCCGCCCGCATCCGATCTTCTGCGAAAAGCCGCCGGCATTGAGAAGGGGTCGGGGGAGCCCCATAAAAATAAAGTTGGCAAAGTAACGAAGGAAGACATACGGAAGATCGCGGAGAAGAAACTGGTTGACCTTAACGCAAACGATGTGGAGGCCGCCTCCAAGATCATCGCCGGAACGGCCCGTTCAATGGGCATTGACGTGAAATAACGGAAAACGCCGAAGGGCGTTTTTCTCTTTGCCAGTTTCTCGCGCAGGGCATCGGGTGCTGTGCATAAATAGACATGTTGTTTCGGTGTTCGTTTTGCTACGCTGACGGCACACACGAGAACTAATCTCAAAATTGCTTTCGCAACGAAAGTTTCAGATTTCGCGCGAAGCGCCGTCAAAAAATACGCGCGCTACCTGAAGATATCGTAAGTATCTTTTGACAAGCTGTAGCCGAAATGTGAAACTTGCAGTAGAAATGAATTTTGAGATGGGTTCTAATCATATTTTTTATGAAAACCACCAGAGATGATATGCGGTTCATGGTGTTTATGGGATCCGTTGCCCTTCATTCTGTTCTCGGTACGTGCGACCGTTTGCGTACCGCCTGTGGCATCATTAAGGATAAGCGGCTTCGCGGTGTCGGATACAACGGCTCAATATCGGGAATGCCCCACTGCGATGATGTCGGGCATTTGATGGAAGAAAATCATTGTCTTGCCACGCGCCACGGTGAGGCGAATGCTATTTCCAATACGGACCGGAAATATGTTCGCGGAGGGCAGGCGATCGTGGTTGCCACTCCCTGCATCAACTGCATGAAGGATCTTGCCGCCGAGGGCGTGCGCCACATTGACTGCGTGGGATCATATGCAAATTCCCGGGGCCAGGAACATCTTGACGACATCGCCCGGGTGAAAGGCATCACTATCCGCCAGCACGAAATTGACTGGGCGGAACTGTTCCAGAAATTATTTGACCTTCTTGCGCGCAAGGGCGGAATTCTGTATCGTTCCGGATATCGGCTACGGATCATAAAAGAGCCGTTGACGGGCGACGAGAGGATCGCGTGACGAAAACACGGAAGCGCACGTACATCGTTGTTGTCGGCAAAATGCTTTCGGGCAAAGAGACGGTGTTTGCTATCATCCAAGAGGAACTGAAAGCCAAGAAAAGCGTTCACATTCATCGCTTCTCTGATGTGTTGAACGATATGCTCGCACTTTTGTACAAAAAGCGGACGCGAAAGAATCTTCAGACGCTTTCAACGGTGCTTCGGGCGCCGACCGCTTTTGGCGAGGGGGTATTGGGCAACGTGGTGCATCGTCGCGCGAAACGCACGAAGGCCGACGTCATCGTATTTGATGGCGCTAGGCGCCCGCATGACATCGCTATTCTAGGAGGTCTCGGGAACGTTGTCATTCTTGCGGTCACAGCCCCTCTTGATGTCAGATTCGCTCGCGCGCGGAAGCGCCGACGGCCTGGCGAGCAGGCAAAAACGCGTGAAGAGTTCGTGCGGGAAGATCGCGGGGAGCCGGAACTGCTCATTGAAACGATCGCAAAGAGGGCGAACTACACGATAGAAAATACCGGAACACGCGAGGAGCTTCGCAAAAAAGTGCGGGCGTTCCTCAAGAATGCGTTGAGGTTTGCCTGATAGAGCTATTGCAGAGATCATAGAGAGCCCCCGCCACTTCGTGGCGGGTTTTTTGACCATGCCCTTAAATACCATAGTGGTCCCATCGCGAGGGTAGCGAATACCTAACTCCCTCCTGCTACCGATGTGATGTCTTACAAACACCAATTGGTATTTAAGGGCATGGTTGACGTTTGCGCACCATTGCTGTGTATAAGAATATCGTACTTCTGTATTATACTGTTTTGACGTACTTTGAAATCGGGTATAATACGGGTGGTGCATATGTCTCATCCAAAAGGAAAACTTATTGTCATAGAGGGGACCGACGGTTCCGGCAAGGCGACCCAGACGCAGTTATTGTTCGCCCGGTTGACCGGCATGGGCATTCCGACTGCGTCAATGTCTTTTCCGCAGTATGAGCACAAATCGTCGGGTCTTATTGCGGAGTACCTGAACGGAACATACGGCAGGCCGGAAGAAGTGAGTCCATACGCGGCCTCACTTTTTTATGCGCTTGACCGTTTTGATGCCTCGTCTGCCATCCGCGCGATTCTTCGCGAGGGGCGGATGATGGTGCTTGACCGGTATGTGGCCTCAAATGCGGGGCATCAGGGCGGGAAAATAAAGAACGGACGGGAGCGGGCGGAATTTATCGCCTGGCTCTATGACACCGAGTATCGGATCCTGGGGGTCCCGAAGCCCGACATCACGCTCATTTTGCATGTTCCTGCCGCGATGGGGCAGAAGCTTGTGGCAAAAAAACAGGCGCGTCTCTACATTGAGGGAGGGAAATCCCATGATGTTCATGAGGGCGACCTTGAACATCTCAAAGATGCCGAAGCCGCCTATCTGTGGTTGCAGCATCAGTTCCCCAAAGAACATCGCATCATCCCGTGCGTGAAGGACGGGGTGCTTTTGTCCCCCGAAGAGATTCATGCCAACGTGTGGGAGGAAGTTGCAATCATCATCGGAAAAAAAGGAGAGAACGCATGACGAACGAATTCACGAAAGAACAGTGCGAGCCGGTATTTGAGGCGGAACAATTTTCTGCCGAGGACCGTGCCGCGCTTTCTCCGTTTTTCACCAATCTTGACCGGTCGGTGTATGCGCCGCTCATAGCGGCGCCAGAACTCATTGGCGCCCTATGTTCGCGGGCGAGCCGCGCCTCTAAAGACCTTCGTGCGGTGTATCTGAATGAATTTCTGATGCCGTTCTTGCGGCCGGTACGAGGCCCGAAGGATACGGATGCCGATATGGCAGAGCGCATGCGATATGGAGATATGCTTACGCGGTACATTGAGTTCACAAAACGGGTCCCTGCTGCGGCTCTCTTTGCGCATCCCAAGGCGCGCGCGTTTTATGACACCTGGCTTGCGCAATACGGGGACGACTCCATAGCGCAGATGGCGGGTACTCATCTGGTGTTCGCTGGCATTTCCCAGGTTGCCGTAAAACATCTGGAAGATCAGCGCATCGGGCTTGCGCCCATTGAACGGTCAACGCGCTATGTGGATTTCGGAAACAAGGTGAAGGGGCGGTATCCATATTATACCGATCCGACGCTTTCGGTCCTGGGATTCACAAAAGAATATGAAGCGGTCATGGACGGATTATTTGAGACATATAACCGTCTTCTGCCGCGCTTGGAGGTGTTCTTCGCAAAAAAATTCCCCGACGAAAAACCGGGTGTCATCAAGGCAAAGGCGTTTGATACGCTTCGCGGGCTTCTACCCACATCGGCGCTGACGCAGGTTGCTTTCTTTGGGAATGGGCAGGCATTTGAGTACATGATATCGCGTTCCGCCCGGCATCCGGTTAGCGAGATCCGCTGGGTGGCTACGCGCGCGTATGAAGAACTTGTGCAGGTCATTCCCGCGTTTTTGCGCCGCCTTGAAAAGCCGGTCACGAAAACATATCAGGAGTACCTTGCCTCACGCGGCTCTCGCATGGGAAAGCTTGCATTAGCGCTTTCCAATCCCATTCGTGTGCGCGAGGGCGAGGGGTCAAGCGTGAAGATGTTATGGCACGACCCCGATGGAGAGAATAAAATCCTTACGGCTATGCTCTACGATGCCGCCGGTTCCCACGGATCGTGGGAAGAGGTAGGTGCGCGTGTTATGGGGATGCCGCCGGAGCAGAAGAAAGCCCTTTTTGCGAAGTATCTTGAGGGTAGGACCGAGCGGTGGCAGCGTGTGGGCCGTGCGTTTGAACACGCGTATGCGCGCTTTGAAATCCTCATGAATATCGGTGCCTGGCGGGACATTCATCGGCATCGGATGCTCACCCAACAGCGCCAGCTCTTCTCCTGTCTTCACGGGCATGATGTGCCGCCGGAGGTGCGGGAGGCGGGCATGGAAAAGGAATTCTCAGATGCGGTGGAGCGCGTCTCCGCCGTCTGGGCAAAGATAGCGGTGCATGACCGGTATGCGGCGCAATATGCGGTAACTCTTTCTCATCGGGTGCGTTTCGTGCAGTTTGAGAACATGCGCCAGTCATTCTGGCAGATAGAATTGCGGACGATCCCCGAGGGTCATCCGGATTACCGAAAAATTGAGCAGGAAAAATTTTGGCTTCTTGCCGAAGTGTATCCGATGATCACGGAACACATGCGCGTTAATCTTTCGGAGTATGATTTTGCCAGAAGAGGCCAGGAAGAGCGGATCCAACAAAAAACGCAAGAACGCGCGGGAGGTGCCCAATGAAGACCCATGGAGAGATCGTTTCAGCTCTTGTACAAGAAAAAGAATGTCTTGAGAAGGAGTTTGCGGCCATGCGCGAATTTCATCTGGCAGCATGGAAAGAATACGGCAGTGAACTGTGTTCTGGCGAAATGCACGATAAAGAACAAAAACTTGCGGAGAAAATAACCAATATAAGAAAGTTTCTTGAAATGGCCGGAGAAGAAGTTACCGAAGAGTCATTTCAGGTAACGGCTGACCACTTGAAGGAAAATCGGGCGCGGTACGAAGAAACAAAGAGATGTGCTGAAAAACATATAGAAATGCATACTGCGGCGGTTGGGGTTGTAAAAGAGCTGGCGCTTATTGCAGGAATAAAGGTTCGGTAAAAAACCAAGACCCGATAACGGGTCTTTTTATTTACACGGAACGCGCGGCGTGGTACGGATACATCGTCGTTCTTAACAACCAAGAGGCGTGTATGCCATATATTCCGCCAGAGGACAGAGTGTTAGTGAGTCCTCCTATTGAAGACATTCGGCGGTTTATTGGGGCGGAGGCCCGGATTCATGCATGTCCGTTTCTTCGGGCCATGCGTCTCGTTCGTGATGCCGCGCGCGAAGTGGTAGGTACAGCTGCACACAATGCCGGCGTGCGCGCGGGCAAGGGCGGCTACTGGCTTTTGAACAATCAGGACGGATTGTATCGGGCTGATATGCCGGAAGAGATCAAGCGGCAGGTTGGTATCGGAACTCCGAGCGCGCTGTTTCGCGATGTGGTGTTCCCGCATTGGTGGCAGGACCTTTTGGAGCAGGCCCCGGCACAGTGGCCCCCCAACCTGCTTTTGGGACTCCGTGCCGCCATTGATGAAGTTGCTACGAGATATACATACGACGCCGCATACGTAGGCGCATGCAATTATTGTTTTTCCACGCTTTCCGTTCATATATTTTTTGATGTTCTCGGGGACGCGTTTAGTGAGGGAGAACTGTGGTTTCTGGTGTGGTTCTGGGAGCGGGTTGGCAAAGAGTTCTACGCAACGGTTGCCGCTCCATACGAAGACGGCGCGATCGCAAAAAATGGCGATTGTGATGCCTTTATTCGCGCGCGAAAGATCATCGCTGCGCGTCAAAAACCCCGCCCATAAAAGGCGGGGTTTTATATTGCTCCGAATAACGTGCTTGGCGGTATCACAAAAAATACTTCCCGCTCTATGCACAAGCCCCGCCTTTTATGGGCGGGGCTTCTCCTTGAAAAAAAATTATTTTGGTGCACAATGATAGTACGTATGGATATCTCATACATCCGGGTTGCCGCCGGGACAAAAAACACGCTCAAGCTCGGTGCGATATCAAACGCATTTTACAAGGCGGGCCTGTTTATTGAAATGGAGGGACATGATGTTCCGTCGGATGTGCCCAAACAGCCGTTTACGAGAAGCGAGGTGCGCGAAGGCGCCCGTGCCAGAGCCATGCGTGCGATGGAGGCGAATACTGGGGCCCAGCTCGGTATCGGGATCGAAACGGGAATCATTTGCGATGGGCACGGTCCCCGGTTGCCGGGTCTTACATCGGACGGCGATGCGCATTTTGAGATCGCCTGCTGTATCATTGTTGATCGGAACCTCCGCTTGGTCGGAGAGGGATGGTCGGCCGCGATTGAAACGCCAAAAAAAGTCATCGCCCTTATGATGAATGAAAATCTAAAGTCGTACATGGCGGTGGCGCGTCTCACGGGGAAATCGGATGCGGATACCATTCACTATTACACCGGCGGTCGCACAGATCGAGAGACGGTGCTTTCTGACGCGGTATTTCTTGCTCTTGCGCGGGTGTATCTGAATCCCGAGGCATATCAATAGGCAGAAAGCTGTTGCGCCTGGCATGAGGCGTTTTTTTGTTTTATGCCACGTTGCTTTCTTGACAGAAATGGGTTACGAATGAGCCACTACTGATCTTTTACATGAGAGAAGCCGATGCCTCCGAAGCTTATCATCACGACCGGAATATCCGGATGCGGCAGGCCCGAGTATCTGGAAACATGGGAGGAGCACTGCCGTGAGCGCGGCAAAAAAGTAAAGGTTTTCCATATGGGAGGCCTGATGAAAGAACACGCGCGCGAGATGGCGCTTGATCTTCCCGAGGATAATATTCTCAACATTGACAACAAGCGGCTTGATATTCTTCGTTCTGCGGTCTCCAAAGGTATTCTTGCGGAACTGAAGCATGAGTATAAGGACTTTGATGCAGTTGTTCTCGTTGTTCATGTATTTTTTTTCTGGAAGGAGCGGCTTCAGCGCTCATATGATCGTTTCATGCGGGCATTTTCTCCCGACATGTTCATCAGCTTCGTTGATGACGCCGGCAAGATCCTAAAGCGTCTGAATGCGCGCGCCCAGTGGAAAGATCAAGGCATGACCCGACGGGATATTTTGCGGTGGCAGGCGACCGAGGTTGAGGTGACGGCTATTCTTGCCGAAAATGCCTGGAAGCCCCATTATGTTGTAGCAGTTGAGCAACCGATCTCAACTCTGTACAAGCTCATCTTTCATCCCGAAATTGAACAGGTGTATATTGCGATGCCCATATCGCATTTTCGTGAACCGGAAGATCGCCGTGCTATTGACGCTT
Organism: Candidatus Sungbacteria bacterium RIFCSPLOWO2_02_FULL_51_17; assembly: GCA_001820785.1. GTDB lineage: Bacteria > Patescibacteriota > Minisyncoccia > Sungbacterales > GWA2-42-14 > 2-01-FULL-51-34. The sequence continues at coordinate 52,869 of MHQW01000003.1, read as the reverse complement.
TTGTGGAGCGTCTTAATCAGTACTTTGTGGTGTTCAATCCGCTCTCCGTTGAGGCGGTTGGCGCCGTCAACCCGAAAGATCCGAAGCGTGATACGGTAATGGACCATCACACGGTCAATCGCGATCTTCACTGGTTCGTTCAGCAGTCGGATAAGATCATTCCATACTGGCCGAAGGCCGTGCCGTCTCCGGGTATGAATATTGAGACGTATCACGCGTTCATGAACGGAAAGGACGTGTGGGTCGTGTTTCTCGGCGCCGAGACAAGTCCGTTCACGACCTATTTTGCGACGAAGTTTTTTACGAGCGAGGAAGCGTTCTTCGCGTTTCTCAAGGAGAAGTATCCGGAACGCTCATCACTCGCATGGTAAGGCGCATGACGAGACGCACCCTCATCAAAAAGGCGCGCGCCCAGTATCTGTCGTACGGATCGGGCCCCATTGAGGGGCTGAAGACCGGCGGCATCATCTGGCGCATGAAATACATTCCGCGGTTCAGGAAGTATCAGGTGCACGTGGTAAACCCGCTTGACTATCAAAAAGAGCGGACCGATCTTTCTCCGGCGGAGTATCGCGAACTTACCGGGACACTGTTGCGCTCGGGGTGGTACGAGGAGTACACCAAGATAGTGGGGGATCTGGAGGACGCGAACATTGAGTTCGTCGGGATGGCGGACTTCCTTGTTGTGTTCCTTCCCAACAACCGTCTCTCGGTGGGAACGGCGACCGAGATCCGGACGGCGCTTGAAAAAAAGATCCCCGTGCTTTTTGTCTGTCCCAAACAGCGCTTGTACGGCATTCCATCTTCTTGGTACAAGCGGTGGCTGTTACTGGGCGGATTGCGCTTTGATTCGTTTGAGGAACTGTTTGAGTTCCTTGCCAAGCACCGGAGCAAGCTTCTGCGACGAGTGTTGTGGAAACGGTTCAAGACGGCCCAGCGGCGCCAGTGGCGCGCAGAGCGGCGAAAGCAACTTTCACCCGAAATTGAGGCGCTTCTTGAACGCGCATTCACTAAGATACGGAACGGTAAACATCGTAAAAGCCCCTAATGGGCTTTTTACTTTATATGATCTGTATAATGTCTGGATACAAAAGGTGAGCGGACTGTTGCGGAATCTTTACATTTCTTGATAGATGATTATATACTGATGGCAGATCTCAAACGGTGAAAACGCATGAAGTATCTGAAGCTCATCGGAGTCGGACTTCTTGGGGGTTTTGCCGGCTATCTTATGGTTCATGGGTGGCTTTTCTTTGGAATAGCGCTTCTGATCTTTGCGTTCATTCTTGGTCTTCGGGCCGCGCGAGGCATTAGAAGTAAGTAGAGCGTCCTGTGGGCGCTGCCCGCCGGCAAGGCGGGCCTTTTTTTCTTGTCTTTTTTGTGCTATTTTAAGGAAAAGAGCGGCGTGAGAGTGTCGGGTGGAGGTTGGTTTTTACACTTTACACTTTACACTTTACACCTTACACCTTACACCTTACATTTGTGCAGTACGAACCTGTCATAGGATTGGAAATACACGCAGAGTTAAACACGAAGACCAAGATGTTCTGCGGGTCTTTGAATGATCCCGATGAAAAGCATCCGAATGTTAGCGTGTGTCCTGTGTGTATGGGCCACCCGGGAACATTGCCGGTTATAAACGAGGAGGCCATACAAAAGGTCATTCGTGTAGGTCTTGCGCTTGGGGCCGACATTCCGGAATTTTCGCAGTTTGACAGAAAAAATTATTTTTACCCTGATCTTCCAAAAGGATATCAGATATCACAGTTTGAGCATCCGCTTGTCAAAGGCGGAACCATTGAGCTTCCTTCACGAACTATTCGCGTAACTCGGGTGCATCTTGAGGAGGATACGGGGCGGTTGATGCATGATAAAGGATCAAATGCGTCGTTCGTTGATTTTAACCGGGCAGGCGTTCCCCTGATGGAACTTGTGACTGAGCCCGATCTTCGCACCGGCGAGGAGGTGCGGCAGTTCGGCGAGGCGCTTCAGCAGATACTTCGGTATGTTCGCGCGTCTGATGCCGATATGGAAAAAGGACAGATGCGTGTTGAGGTGAATATTTCACTGCGGCCGGAGGGCGCTTCAGAATATGGAACCAAAGTTGAGATAAAAAATATTAATTCATTTAAATATGCGGCGGATGCCGTGGAGTACGAGATACGGCGTCAAACCGAGGTGCTGGAGGGGGGAGGGGCCGTGGCGCAGGAAACGCGGGGATGGAACGAGAAAAAAAACGAATCATTCAGTCAGCGCATAAAAGAAGGGTCGCATGATTACCGGTATTTTCCCGAGCCGGACCTACCGCCGCTTACCATTTCCCGCGAACGCGTTGCGGAACTGAAAGCGGCATTACCAGAATTGCCCCGAGAGAAGGTGCGGCGATTTCGCGGAGAATATGGCATTGAGGGGGAGACGGCCGAGATCATTTCGCGCGATAGGGACTTTGCGGATTATTTTGAACAGGTTGTCTCCGAAATGAAAGAGTGGGAGCGGTCAACGCCCGAACAGGAAAAACGGCCGGCCGTAGAACTTCTGGCGAACATTTTTATTGGGGATTTTCTGCGCCTTCTCAACGATACACAAAGCACCATGAAAGATGTTCGCATTACCCCCGAAAACTTCGGGCAGTTTGTGGCGCTTGTCGCAGAAGGGAAGATATCGTCTACTGCGGCGCGCACGGTATTTGACGGGATGTTCCGAACGGGCGCCGACCCCGAGGGCATCATCCGCGAGAAAGATCTTTTGCAGGTAAGCGATACATACGCGCTTGAGGCAGCTGCTCAAAAAGTTCTTGCGGCGCATCCCAAGCCCGCCGCCGATTTTAAGAGCGGAAATGCGGGCGCCCTGCAATTTATTGTGGGGCAGGTGATGAAGGAGACGAAAGGAAAGGCGAATCCGCAGATGGTTCAGGAAATTCTAAAGAAGTTGCTCATTTCTCATTGATCTAATTTCTAATGAATATCTAGATTGGGAATGAGGTGCCAATGGTTTAGAGCATTTGGGATTGATTAGAAATTAGCCATTAGAAATTTTTTGGAATTTTACACTAGCAGAGGAAGATTCATATATTCGTATACATTAGTATTTCATAAAGATATGAGTAGTCAGGACGAAAAACACTATCCTCTCGAAAGCGCGGGGCGCGTGATGGATACGAACGTGCCGCGCTACAAACTGCATCATACCGTAGAGATGATCAAGTCCCATGTATTGGAGCACATCCGGGATTTTGACACGATAAATTATATATACATTATTGATGACAAAGACGCGCTCGTTGGCGTTGTGTCATTTCGCGAGTTGTTCCATGCCGATCCCCGGAGCGCCATTTCTGACATCATGAACGGAAATGTGCGCTCCGTGCACCCGTATTCCGATCGGGAGCGGGCCGCGCTCATGGCGCTTCGCAACGGCATGAAGGCGGTTCCTGTGGTGCATGACGGGAAATTCCTCGGAGTTATTCCGTTTGATGAAATTCTCCGTATCATGCACGCCGAACACGTTGAGGACTTACTCCGCATGTCCGGTGTGCAAAATTCATTCGGAGATATTTCGCGCCTGGGAACCGAGTCGTCCTTTGAACTGGTGCGGAGGCGCCTGCCCTCGCTTATCGTAGGACTTATCATCGGTCTTGTGTCGGCGTGGTGGATAAAGTCGTTTGAGGACACCATCAGCGGTGAGTTTTTGCTTGCGGCATTTATTCCTGCGATTGTGTATCTTTCGGGTGCAGTAGGGGCTCAAACGCAGATCCTTTTTATTCGCGATCTCACGTTCGCCGAACTTTTCACAATTTCTACGTATGTGCTTCGCGAGCTAAAGACGGCATTTTTGATGGCGGCGGCCCTTGCGGCGGTGTTCGTTTTGGGAGGGATTATCATGGGCGGGTCTTTCGCTCTTGCCGTGACCCTGGGGATCACCCTGGTGCTTTCGGTGTTCGCATCAATCACCGTTGCCCTTCTTGTTCCGTGGACGCTTACCAAGATGAAGCGTGATCCGGCGCTTGCCTCCGGTCCTTTTGCGACATCTCTTTCCGACATATCAAGTTTGGTCATTTACTTGCTTGTCGCCTCGGTTGTCTTTAGTATGTTCAGATAGTGCATAATGGTGTCTGCCAGTTTCAAAAGAGAAGAGAGTAGCGCGAGAATGGTATAGTGGGCCGAAGCGGGTAAGCTTCGGTGGGTGCTGCGAGCATGCCATTGGCATACGCATGCGGAGCACTCCGGGAGAGCCGCAGAGCGGCTGCCACTAAACGTTTCAATAGGTAAAATATATGCGGGCATAGTTTAGTGGCAGAACGACTGCTTCCCAAGCAGTAAGCGCGAGTTCGATTCTCGCTGCCCGCACACTATTGGACTGTTCATGCCCTCGCGCATCAATCGCCGTTTCTATTTCACTCTTCGATTCCACTCAGAGTAAATTATATCTTGCCATCCACAGAATCGAAAACCGTTAAAAGAGAGGTTCTAACAGCATCTATAAAAGTGCATCAGCCTTTGCTATCAAAACAGGATGGTTTCAACTGAAAAATCCAGCAGGAATGCGGGATTTTCGTTGTATTGACTATTTATGTTATATATGCTACTATAGTTAGCGAATTCGGCGCTCTTTGTTTCCTCAACTTTTCAATGCTCACCAACAATTGAAAAGGAGAAAACAGCATGCAACTCAAAAAGCGAGTGAAGGCGTTCTTTGTCAGACCGAAGCGGAGGATCGCGGCTCTTGTGCCGGAATTTCGGTCTTTGCGAGAAGATCTGGAGCGGGCAACAAAGACACAGAATCCGCTCCATGAGATCGTACGTTTCTTTGATGCCGTGTCGCGGTGGCATGATCGCGAGGCCGAGATCAGTGGCGTCATCCAGGGATTCGTTGATGTGAATTACGGGCAGCACGATAGGACCATCAGGGAGCTCCATGCGTTTATGGTGCATTGCGTGCGAGCCGGGCGCGATGCGTATGGATGGAACCGCACCAAGTGGGGTCAGCAGGTGACCTCCGATGTGGTGTTTCTTGGCAACATCTATGGGCTTTTCACACATCCCGTCAGTTTTTGGCAGACGCAGAGGTGCGGGAAGAAGGGCGGCTGGGGATTCCCGGAGATGGAACACCTCAACGCCTACGATGTCGTATCGGAACAGGCCCGGAAGTTCATGGTTGCTAACGCTAGGTCTGTCATCATTATTCTTCTGTACCTAGAGACCCTGGTGGCGTAATCAGGGTTAAGTCGGAATGGCGACCCGCCAAGTAGCATATGCGAACGGCGGGTTTTTTCATTTGTACCGCATGCGATCACGGTGTGTCACGCGCCTCCTTTTGGGACTGTTGCCGAACAGCCTTTTTTACAAATTAGCCTCTAAAAAAGCTTGATTTTAAGCCACCAAATTTTTCAAAAATTGCCAAAATCGTCTTTCGGCAACAGTCCCCTTTTTAGTATGCGAAGAATGTTTATTTATGTTGGATAGTGTATAGTAAGGACAATGTCAAAGTATATTATTGCTGGTCTTGCCTCCGTCGCTGTTATTGGCTCATTTTTGGCCTATGACAGAATTTTTTCCGATGAGCCAAGAATGGAGGCGGCCATACTTTTGCCGGTTGAAGAGCCGCTTGCAGAAGGTGCGTCACTCCAAAAAACGCCCGAAGAACTTTTTCAAGAGGCCCTGGAGCGTTCCGCAAACGCAAAAGGGGTGTATATGACGGGTGCGGTGGCAAACGACCAGGGGCGGCCCGCAACCAACTTGCGCAGTTCCTTAGTTGCACTTCTTGATACCACGGAGCTGAACGCCGTGGTTATTGACGTGAAAGAGGTGAAGGGGTCGGAGGTTACCAAAAACCTTCAGCCATTCGTGGAAGAATTACAAAAGAAGGGGGTGTGGACGATCGCCCGCATTACAACATTTCGCGATGACTCGCAGACAAAAACGCATCCGGAATACTATTTGAAACGTGTGAATGGCGCCATCTGGAAGGACAATAGGGGGGGCATGTGGCTTGACCCTGCAAGCGAGGGCGCCCGAACATATCTGATTGATTTTGCAAAAAGCATCATTGATATAGGTTTTGACGAGCTACAGTTTGATTATGTGCGGTTTCCCTCCGATGGAGACGTAAGGAGCATCGTGTTTCCGGCGCACGACCCAAAAACGCCGAAGTATGTGACATTAAAATCATTTTTTGAGTACGCGAACGCGGAACTTAAGAGACATAAGCCGGACATCATTCTTTCTGCGGATCTTTTCGGATATGTCGCGACGAACAACAATGATCTTGGCATCGGCCAGCGGATAGAGGATATCGGCAACAATTTTGACTATGTTTCATTTATGATCTATCCGAGCCACTACTACTCCGGCTTTCAGATGCCCGCAGACCCTGCGCGCGGCCTTCCCGCGATCTATTATCCGTATCGCGGAAAGAATGTTTCTCAATTGGTATCAAATCAGCCATATGATGTGATACACCGCTCAATGCTGTATGCGGGAGATGTTCTTGCCGGACGGGTTGCAACGAGCTCCATGGCGAGCGTCAATAAAAAAGCAACGACCACGCCGCCGGTCTCTGCGGTCGCAAGTACCTCGCCCATGGGTGGCGAACCGTTCGTAGCGACTCCCATAAGCAGGGCACGGCTTCGCCCGTGGTTGCAGGATTTTGATCTAGGCGCCGACACGGCGCGCGGAATCTATTATGATGCTAAAAAAGTGCGCGCGCAAATTGACGCGGCCGAGGCCGCCGGCACCTTGGGGTGGCTCCTATGGAACCCCGGAAATGTGTACACCAAAGAGGCGCTAAAAGTCGAGTAACGTTTTTATTTGTGTCAGGGAGTGTATTTAACAATTCTCGAGAATTGTTAAATAAAAAAGAGGTGCATCTTACATGGTGTGAGTGTGCGGGCCGATAGGTTGTTGCGTCCTTTTCTATCCACGTGTGCCGGCCTCGGGAGCTGATGGAACGTGTGGATGGCTATGGGGTGGTTTAGTCAATGAAAATGAGCGTAGACGGGGATACTGTTTGAGTACCTAGAGCGTCTTTTGATTATGTGATTGCTACACACTCACCGTATCAAGAACGGCGCTTTTTGTTGTTCAAAAGTTGATAGAATGGCTTAAATGCTTAATATTCGCCAAGCCACGAGGTGGTGTATTGACTTTACAAATTTTTAGTGTTATAATGGCAAAGATAAAAACAAAGGAGACCGTCATGCGCGCACGGAATCTTGGTGTAGTTGTTTCAGCACTTTTCATCATTTTTTGGGGCGCTGGATGCGCTAGTACTGGGTTTCAACCGGATCACGATCCGGTCTCGTATCTTTTCGGGACGTGGGAGACGGTCGGTATGGTGAACGGTTCTAGCGATAAGTATTCGGGGCATCGGGTGTTCATTATCCCTCCGCAGGCCGTTGCTCATGCGGCAGGGGAGAGGGATGGAACGGTGGCCGGGTGGTATGGTATTCCCGGCAGAACGCTCAAGTACACCGAGTTTGCTGTGGAGTTGGTCGGCAACTCGGTTCAGATCAAGTTTTTTTCCGACGTACAGTCAAGGTTCACACTGCTTCTCGTTGGCCCTGATTGGCTGGAGGGCAGTATGAAGTTTCCGGGGGACGGGCAGGAGAGGAGGGTAACATTTCAGAAGAAGCGCTCGTAGGAGCGTCTAGCGAGGGGGTTGGCAGAAGCATGCCGCCCCCCCTTTGTTTTAGTTTTTTGTTGGATCGGTTGCGGGTATCAGTAGTTATTTTGATTATGAATTATTTATGACTTCATCAAGTTGTCAGTGTTCAAGTTTTCAGATGCTGGCAGAGCTTGCGTCCGTTATTGACAAATATAAAAAATATGATATTCTAAAACAAGTAGCATGGTTTTCTCCAAACCAAATCAAAGGGAGGGTTCAGATATGCGTAAGATCGCGCTTCTGGCTGTTTTTGTGGCTGTTCTTGCTTTTGTGGGCCTGGTGGATGCCGCAACACTTTTGCCGGGCGAGTACTCGGGCACTTGGGTGTTTCGAGGAATGTCGGGGAATTTTTATCTGACAATTTCCTCGATCAACGGTTCCATGGTAGCAGGCGAGGTGCTGTCGATGGGGACCCCCGTACCTGTCGAGAAGTTCGAGAACGGGGTCCTCGAGGGCAGTGTTCTCACGATCAAGCTTCCCTCACGCCTGATCAAGCTCGCGATTGGCGAAGATGGGGGCATGACCGGAACCAGCTCCAATGACATGGGAGAAGCGAAGCTGGAGAGACTCAAGAAAAAGAAGTAGAACAAGATGTTCGTAGATGTGCCCCGGGCGTTATGTGCCCGGGGCTGATTTTCTACACTGCAACAGTAAAATGATTTAGCTCGCTTATTCCGCGTCAGCTTGCTGGACGGAGGCTCATTACTTTTTATAAAAGAAAAGCCCTCTTTCGGGAGAGCTCTTGTCTTCTAATAATCCGCGATTCCCTCGAAAAAGATTTGACAAACTTATTTAAATATAGTATAATAAAAGATGTATCAGCACACCAACAATCAATTAAGGAGGTTCTAATGAAAAAGGTGATCGTTGCGTTTTTTGTAGCACTGCTTCTTTCCGGTATGGTTTCTTCTGCTAGCCTGGCTGAGTATCTGCCGACTGATGCCCAGATTTCCCAGGCCATGACCTTAATACCGGTTTTGGGACGGGCACATGAGACATCGGTTGCCTACCAGGTGGGCGAGTCCTACCGGGAGGGTGCCATCGCCTTCTTTGGTGTTACCTTTGGTGGCACCGAGAAGGTATATTGGGGGTATGAGGAGTGGGAGCCCATGGGTGTCGGAGCCGATGGAGATAAGCTGTTCCTGGTAACCTGGTGGGAGTTCACCCGGACTGAAGTTCGTCGTCGAGTGAATATCTACGCCTATTCGGGGAAAATGCACGGGATCAGTGAATTGGAGTCCGTGCCGATGACCCCCGAGATTGCTACCAAGTCCGAGAAGGCCTGGCGGCTCCTGTCCAAGGCGGGAACCAGCATCTGATGCCTTGTTGGCACTCGCGAAGAGCATCTCGCGGGTGCCGACTCGGCTCTTTTTTTATTTGGTGATGGTCGCTTGTTTTCGCGCAAAAATTCAACTATCATTACGCTATGTTTTACTGGAAAATTCCTTCTGTAATGAATTCGTTGCTTCTCAAAAATATTTTTCTTGCGCGATTTTTTGATTTAAAAGTTGAGGAACTCTTCCGAAAAGGCGTTATTCAGAAGTGGTCGTTGAGCCACATCGGGCAGGAAGCGGGGCCGACCGCATTGTGCACGCT
>MHQW01000003.1:0-43590 GCA_001820785.1 Candidatus Sungbacteria bacterium RIFCSPLOWO2_02_FULL_51_17 | reverse complement strand
GGGTATGCTCATGTTATCAGTAAAGGGCTGCCGCTTGCATCTCTTGCGTCTGAAGTGCTAGGAAGATCGTTTGGGCCAGCGCGTGGAATCGGCACAAGGGGAAACTTTATCTCTCCTGATCTCGGAATATATGCTGGCAGTGTGATGCTGGGAAGTAATTTTGGTGTGGCAGTCGGAATGGCCCTTGCGCTGAAAAAACAGGGCGGGCGGAACATAGTCACGATATTTTTTGGGGACGGGGCCGCAACGCGGCCAACATTTTTGAGTGCGGTGAATCTTTCGGTCATATGGGATCTGCCCATTCTTTGGGTGTGCGAGAACAATCAATACTCGGCCTCCACGCATGATTCTGAAACCGCGCGCACCCCTCTTTCCCATAGAGTTTCGGCTTTTGGATTACGATCGCACGTTATTGACGGCAATGACTTATATGCGGTGTATCGCCGTGGAAAGCGCATCATTGATCGCATGCGCCTGCAGCGGAAGCCGGAGTTTATTGAACTGGCAACGTTTCGGATTGCGGAACATGATTTTACATTTATTCCCGGGAACGATTACCAGGATCAAAGGGAGCGGGAGCGGTGGTTAGGCCGGGACCCACTTCGGGTTCTTCTTGGACGGAAAGGGAACATATTTTCAATGCCGAAAATGCACCAGGCCGCTATTGTTGTCATTAGTGAAACCGCAGAGAAGGAGGTCGGCGCGGCCTTTGATACGGCGCTAATGCACCTGCCTATGACAAAAGAAGAACTGTTATCTTCCTATGAGGAATGAACGAATGATCACCATCGGCGCTACGATCAACGAAACGCTTCGCGAAGAAATGGAACGGGATGCTTCAATAGTTCTTATCGGGGAAGACATTGCGACTATTGGCGGCCGGGGAGGTGTTACTGCTGGCCTGCGGAAAACATTCGGTAAGGACCGCGTTATCCAAACACCCCTTGTTGAGGAGCTTTTGTTGGGGATCGCAATAGGAGTTGCCCAGTCGGGTCTTAGGCCCGTGGTTGAGTTTGGTCATGCGAATTTTCTCATGCTGGCATGGAGCGATGTATACAAAATGGGAATTTGGCGCCGGCTCTCGGCGAATAAAATTTCGCTCCCCATTGTTGTTCGGATGAAATTTGGCGCGTACTGGAAGTATGGTGCGGAATTGACCGGTCCTTTTATCTCCTCCCTGCAAAGCGTTTTGGGAATAAAGATCGTCGTTCCTTCTCGGCCCGCTGACGCAAAGGGGCTGCTTCGTCAGGCCCTACGCACAGACCGACCGGTGCTATTTCTTGAGCATGCTAAACTCTACGGAAACATAGGCCCTGTTTCGGACGACAGGCATTTTTCACCGCTTGATGAAGCTGTAATTCGCAGATCCGGAACCGACCTTTCAATTATCAGTTATGGGTATCTTTTGGCGGAGGCCGAAAAGGCGGCACGCACTCTTGCTGCAGAGGGCGTTTCAGTAGAGGTGATTGATCTTGTTTCGTTGAAGCCGCTTGATCAAAAAACGCTCATTGAGAGCGCCCAAAAAACAAAAAAGATTATCGTGTTTGATGAAGAGACGCAGGGCGGGGGTCTGTTTCCATTTATCTTTACCATAATCAAGCGTTCTGTTCCCGATGCTCGGGTAGAAAGCGTTGGGTCGCGGCCGGTTCCGCTGCCATTCGGACCGGCGGAGAATTTTATATTACCGCAAAGTGATGATCTGATGAAGGCACTTCGGACGATGCTGTCTGGCTAGATATAGGACAGTTTTACAATGCGCCATCTTAGTCCGGTTTTGGCAAATTCCAAGCAGAGTGTTTTTGTTAGGACCTTTTTGGCGCTGAATGTTGCCACGCCTGACACCACAAAGTTTTGTGCCGCGTCGCATCGGAACATGACGTCGTCAAAGAAAAAGTACCCAAGGTCTTTGATGATGGGGCGGCTTATTTCGCGATATGTTGTCACATCAACAGGCGTTTTTCTCGTTAGAGCATCAACGACCGCATCATGAGAAAAAAATGAGCAGGCAAGATCAATGTCGCGGGAATTTATCGCGCACACGAACGATAAAAGAATTGCGCGAACCTCTTTTTCCGGCTCTGATGAGGGTTTCTCCTTGATTGTCATGAATAGCCTTTTTAGTTTTCTTTCAAGTAGTGTCATTGGTGCTTTGTATTTCGCTATTTTTTTTCCTGCACAAGAAGAGCGGAAAATATTCACTGTCGTGATAGTCCGAGGCATGCCCCCGCTTTTCTACCACGAACGCACGCAGAAGGAGTGTGGGAAAATCCTCTGCGCTCATTGCTGCGTGAAATGATCGGAACGGAAAGCGTTTTGCGCCAAGCGAAAGATATCGGTGTGCAAGCGTTATGAACGCGGGAATGTTGGTCTCGTGTAAAAGTTTTTCCAGATCGCAAACAATGATTGAGTCCCGATCCGGCACTGACGTTGCCGGGAGATGCATGTGGGCGTCGCGCAGCTTCCAAATCAGGGTAAACGCTCCTTCATGCTCGTTTTCGTATGATGATTGAATGACTTCATTGACGACTTCGGCAACATTTCTTCCGCTCAGTGTTTCTTTCGCGATTCTGCCCCGGAAAATGAAGGTTCCGTTGGTTTTCAGGAGTTGTGCTATGCGGGTGAGCGCATCTGATATTGATGGTGCTGGAAATTGCTGTAGTATGAGATCGCCGATGATAACGTCAAAAAAATTTTCCGGCAATCGCGTGTCCATCCAGTTTGTTTTTATCCACAATTCCCGATCAGCATTAGCCACCCGCAACTTCTTTGAGGTCATCATGAACATCGCGGCAGAAAAATCAATTATATACACCTGGGCCGTTTGATAGAATTCGGCAAGTACATCACGCAATTCCGGCGTTGCGCCCAGGAGAAGTACTTTGGGGGCATACGGCAGGGCAATGGCCTCTTTGAGATAGGAACGGTAGCGGCTAATGTCATCACGTGACGGCCGCAATGGCTTGGCAAATGAGGACCAATACCTGCTGCCTTCATCCCAATAATATTTTTCTAACCGTTCCTGGTATCCACCTCTTCGGGAAAGGATCTTTACGGATTCATCAAAAATAAGCTCTTGAGTGGGATCCGGCAATGATCGGATCAGAGAGTGTATTATATTCCGTATTCTTGTCTTCATGACACGCCAATTGTACGGTATTTGCCTATGCGCATACAAATGGCGTATGCTGATTCTGTGGTTTGCCCTGCTCAAAATGAGCGTAGCACGGTAATTCAAGTATTGAATATTTTTAGAAAAACATGCATTTCCGGTTTTGGAAAACAGCAGAACTGGTGGGGTGTCCGCCCGTATCTATTCAGGCGAATATGGCGGTTTCTTATTTTTTTATTCATGTATGCTTGGCGCTGGAGAACATAGGATTCTTTCAGGAACTTGGGAGCAAGAAAAAATCCGTACACGAATTGGCGGGAACATTGGGCATGTCCGAGAGTATCCTTATGTCACTTATTGACTTTTTGGCGGCAACTTCTCGGATCATAGAAAAAAATGGCGATCTTGTGTCTGTGCGCCAAGCACAGCTGCCAAATTCCTTGTGGGTCATCCAGGCGTATCGGCCTGTTTTTGAGGGGCTTGTCGCTTTGCTCAAGGGGGAGAAGGTATATGGGAAAGATGTGGTTCGTGACGGATATTACCTTCAGAAGGCCTCGGATATTTTTTCTGGTGATGCCATTCGGCTTGCCCTCTCACTCATTGAAGATGATAAGGCGACCCTTATTGACTTTGGTTGTGGGTCCGGTGAATCATTAGTCGCCTTTTGTCGGAAAAACAACAGCAGGACTGCGGTTGGACTTGACATTGATCCGGTCATTGTCGCTGCAGCGCGCAGGCATGCCGAAGAGTTTCTTTTGCAGAAAAGAATAGGCATTTTTCAGGCCGATGTTGCTGATATCGGGCAATGGTCTGCCCGCATTTCACCGATTGAGCCGAATATTTTCTTGGCGAGCACCATGCTACATGAATTTTTGCGCGATGGTGAATGTAGCGTCATAGATTTTTTAGCGCGGTTGAAAAGCGCATTTCCGCGTTCACGGCTGATCGTCATAGAATTTGATGGGATACCCTTTGATCGGCTACATGCAGAAGCCGATCCCGGCAGGAGACATTTTGCCGCTATGTATCAATTGTGGCACCCGTTGACGAATCAGGGCATGCCTCAACCGCGGGCGGTCTGGATGCGCATATTATCTACGGCTGGGTGGGCTGTTCGCGGGACGCATGATGCGAAGCACAATCTTGTGGTTTTTGATTGTGTATCTGGATGACGAGTATGGATACGTTGTTGCGTGATGCAAAAATACTTCTTGCATGTTGGGACATTATTCGTTCCCGTGATTTTTTGATGGGACGGCGCGTGCGGTCATTTGAAAAAAAGCTGTCCCGTGTTCTGGGCGGACTGCCTGTCGCAAGTGTCGCATCCGGAACCGATGGTCTTATTCTTTCGCTTAAGGCCCTCGGCATCGGCCCGGGTGACGAAGTTATCGTTCCTGCCGTCAGTTTTTTTTCAACTGCCGCATCGGTTGCATGGGTGAACGCCATGCCCGTATTCGTTGATGTTGATCCTGCAACGTTTCATTGTGATCCCGTCCAGTTGGAATCTGCTGTTACCCCAAAAACAAAAGCGGTCATGGTCGCCCACCTGAACGGCGGCATGGCGGATATGGAGCCGATCGTTGCCATTGCCAGGCGGCATCATATTTTTATCATTGAAGACGCGGCGCAGGCAATAGGTGCTCTATATAAAGGACATCCGGCAGGGCATTACGGCGATGTTGCTGTGTTCAGTTTTAACCCGTCAAAAATACTTGCGACATATGGGGATGGCGGAGCGGTCGCTTCACGCGATGTGTCGCTCATTGAAAAAATATCACGCATGCGCATGTACGGTTCCCGGCTTCAAGATCTGTCGGCGCGCCACGATATGCTTGGCGTTGCAAGCCGCCTTGGGCCTTTTCAGGCGGCAGTACTTGATATAGGCATTGATGTTCTTGAAAAACGCATTCAGGCGCGGAGAAAGATTTTCTTTCAACTTGTTGCGGGACTCGCCGATGTTTCCACTGTGGTTGTCCCAGCCGCTAGGATGCAGGAAGACCATTTTGTTACCGGCTATCGGTTTCCACTATTGGTTCCGAAGAGAGATGCGCTTTTGTCGCGCCTTCGGCGCGCCGGAATTGATGCGCGAACGCATTATCAGGTTCCGCTTCCACGGTTTCAGGCATTTTCTTCTTTGCCGTCGTTTTCCAAAGAATTTCCGGGAGCCGAGCGGGTTGCGCGCGAGGTGGTTGTGCTTCCAACCGACCAGATGCTTACCGACGGCGACGTTCAAAAAATTATTTCATTGTGCGGGGAGACGGCAAACTAGATCTGTTCTTCTTGTCATATTTCGCTATTTGCGATATAAGGAAACAGGTTTGATAGTGGCGATGAAATCGGAGGTATGGTATTGTCGCTGATACAAAAGCGATGGTGTATTCGTTGCTGTCGGAGCACAGCACTATGAATAAATGTCTGGGATTTAATGGGACCACGGACGCCATACTTGCCATTTGGGAGCAAAACGCAAAAAAATGGCCGGGCACCGGGTCTCCCTGGCGGCCATCGTCGGGCGATATCCGTGTTTACAAGGAATTGTCCGGCGTAAAGCTTCCTGGCGCCGTTCTTATTTTAGGGGCTACTCCAGAAATTCGTGATATGGTAGCGGCATACGACCGGCCCGCAACGATCGTTGACATAAGTTCTACTATGTATGATCGCATGTCTTTGTTGCTGAAAAAGGCCTCTCCGGCGCGCGAAAGATTTATCCGGGCCGACTGGAGCAGTATGCCGTTTCAGTCGGAGACATTTGATCTGGTGGTAGGAGACATGGTGTGGTGGGTGCTTTCCGTGGAAACACAGCGCGCGGTTCGTGATGCACTATGGTCATGTTTGAAACCGGACGGATTGTTCGTTGCGCGCTTCCGGGTAAGTGACCGTTCGCGAATAGGGGAGAGTTATCGTGATATCCTTACGTCGCATCTCAATCGGCTTTCCCAGGATCCATCGTGTGAGCACGCCATACGGGGCGAGATGCTTTCGTGTTTGTATGATCACACCGCCGATGCGGGATTGTTGCGGCTCAATAGAGAAAGAGCTCGCGACATTCTTCTTGAGGCGGCAGAGAGCCGTGAGTACGAAGGGCACCGTCTTTTTCTTCGTGATGCCGCCACACGCCTAATTGGAGCCGATTGGACGAGCCAGACCAAGGAAGAGGTGCTTGCATCGTTTGACGGGCGTTTTTCGGTCCTGACAGAGGCCTTTGCTGATGATTACGAATCCTCGTGGTATCCAGTATTTGCGTGTCAAAAACGATGAGCATTAAAAAATTCATTGAGAAAAAGATCATAGAAAAAGCGCCTTTTTCGGTTGAATACGACCACGACGCTTTTCCTGATTTTTTTCGGGCGAAAGTACGCGCGGTGGATGCGCGCCTTCAGAACTGGGCTCTTCTTGGTTCTGATTTTTTTTCCGCAGATGACTGGCAGGAGATTCAGCTGGTAAAACTGAAAAAGTTGCTTGTTCACGCAGGAACAAATGTTCCGTACTGGAGAGAGCTTTTTTGGAAGATCGGATTTGACCCACAAAGAATTTCACATGCGCGCGATATAGAGCGGATACCGATGCTGACGCGCGCTGAACTAAAGAAAATTCCTCAGGAGCGATTGCTGGCGGAGAACATCCCGAAGTGGCGCTTTATTGAGGCCTCTACATCGGGATCAACGGGTGAGCCGCTTCGCTTCTTTCAGGATGCTCGTGATGTTTTTCGGCGTTTCATAAATACCAATCAGGAATTCCGGTATGCGGGAACGGGTCACGAGCCACTGACGATTGTCGGCTTGCGAAAGCATCATGATCTTGATGACGCTGGGACCAGTTTTTCCATTTGGGATCTTGAGAATCCGGAAACACGGCATACCCGCATATACCCACATGTGACACAAAATCCAAGCGTATTAGTTACGGCTGGCAGCATTGTAAGACGGATCGCCTTTTTTGCTCAATATGATGATATCCGCCCTCTATTTTCAAAAATATTTTATCGCGGGGAGTTTCTTAGTGACAGGATAATCCGTGAGTTGTCGTCTTTTTTTAACTGTCAACTGTTCACGACGTATGGCACCAGAGAATGCTCTCTGTTGGGCATTGAGTGCGAAAGACATGTCCTTCACCAAGCCCCCTGGATGAACCTTACAGAGGTCGTGGGTATGGATGGTGCGCGAAAGGCGCATGGCGATGTGGGAGACATCGTGGTTACTTTTTTTGAAAATTACGCAATGCCTATTATTCGGTATCGGATAGGAGATACCGGAAATAGCGTCGGACAGGCCTGTCGCTGTGGAAGATCGTCGCCGGTAATAAAACTCTTTGGGCGTCGGTCAATGTTTATTCGCGTTGCCGGGGAGAAAAGCATACCGCTTACCGTATTTACGAAGCATATTGATGAAAACTATTCCGACAAAATTTTCCGCTACCAATTTCTTCAGAAAGACCCCAGGCTTTTAGTGTTTCGTTACGTGCCGATGGAAAAGGGCCAGCTTGTTGAGGAAGAAGCGATACGGGACAGTTTTACCAAGTGCACCTATCACAAGGTGCGCGTTGAGGTGGAGGCGGCCGATGTTTTGTATACGACCAGTGACGGCAAGACGCTGCCTTTGGTCACGGAAAGCTTCGGTGACAGTAAGGCATCATTGGGTGGGTCTGGCGCGGGTCTCTCGGAAAACCCGGAGCGCTAAGGTGTATTTTCCGATCCAGAAAAGAAAGTTTTTCAGAAATTGTATCGGAATGAACCAATATGAAAACGGGAGCCGTTCGGAATATTGTGATTGTATATGCTTCTTTTTTACGATCTGCGGCACCTCATGGAGAGAAAGTGTTAGCATTGAATATGCGGTAAAGTGGTATACTCCCCACATAGGGAATAGCCGGTACACGAGCATGCTTGCCCACCCGCGGGCGAGACAATAATGGATGAACTCCTCAAATGAGTATGTTTTTGTATGCTGTATTATGGAAGGAATATACATAAGAACAAATTTTTGTTCTCTCATTCTCATTTTCAATTCGTGGTCCTCCAGTGAGGGAAGGCGGAAGTAGTGGTTAAAACCGCCTGCTTTTATAAGGGCTGATTTGCGGTAGCACATATTGCCAGTGTTTCCTGATTTGTTGCTGTGGAAGTAGGGCGACTTGTGTACATACAGGATGTCAGGCATGTGGAGCCAGAACACGAATCTGCCGAAGATTGATGTTTTTTTTGCAGTACCATGTATTGGCTCATACCAGCCGCCAACGCCAGCTATTTCAGGATTTTCGTCAAAAGCGTTTTTAAAAAGATAAAGCCAGTTTTGAGGAAGAATGCAGTCATCATCCGTAAAGCTTATGAACGTTCCCCGGGAAAGCAGGATCCCAGTGTTTCTCGCTACTGCCGGTCCGCGATTTTTTGAAAGGCGGGCGAGGATTATCTGAAGTTCCGGATATTCTCGCGCGACCTCATCAACGACCGCATCGTATGACTGTTGAGATCCGTCATCAATGACGATTATTTCAAAAAAACGCGCGGGGATCTTTTCTTGTTGTGCAAGTGACAGGAGCGTGTGTCGGATCCCGGAGACTCCATTGTAGGTGGGGATTACAACGCTGAATAGTATCCTTTCCAGCGGGTTTTCCGTGGCAGATTTTAGATGACTGGTATCGCAGTATTCGTTGATGATAGAACGTAAGACGGTGTTCTCGTGTTCCAGCGCCCCATATTCTAGGATGCATGATTCTTGTACAGCATAATCCATAAAGTCCAGCTGTCTTTTCTTGCCGTGCATCAGTTCGCGAATAGCATCTGCGGCTCGCGTGCCCGACGTGCCGTCACAATGGACAAAAAGCATGTCGCGAAGCTTTGCGCGATTTTTTTTGTAATGCTCATCTCGTGCGAATGTTGCTGTGACGGCGGCGGCTAGCATATCGGCGCGCGAAACAACCTCACCTGGCCGGAGCTCAGGTATATTTTTGACCTTTTGCTCAATGCTGTCGGGGTATGTTTGTGGGAATGTCCAGTAAAAACTAGATCGCTGGACGCGCGTCCACATGTCCTTTTCAAAATAGCTGGCGGGAAGGATGTCTATGAGCACGGTCGGCTTGTCCGCCAGCACGGCATCAAAGATAGCGCCGCTGTTATCGGAAATGACTAGGTCAGACACTGACAATAGTTCAGTGAGGTCGCTAAAATCATCAAGCCAGAAAATTTTTTTTGACCGCACGCCATCGCTTTGTATTATTTTTTTTAGCTTGTCCTGCTCCGCGTAGTGCGTAAGAAAATGGGGGCGGATCATGACATTGTATGTGTCAGAAAGCCGGACGATCTCCTTAATACATGTATCAAGAGAAGACAGGTCGCCGTGGGTGGGGAGGTACAGCACGGTTTTTTTTGATGGGTCAAGGGCAAGGTCTTTTTTTAAATTCATTATTCGTGTCGTACCCAATGCGCCATTGAACCAATCATCAAAGCGGCTATTCCCAACTTCTATGCCATTCGTGAATATGCTCATGCGCTTTTGGCTATACGGTCCGTAGGTGAAACCAAGATCGTAGGCACGCGACCATGCCCCAAAATTATAGGAGTCCTTGCTATGGCCATACATGATGCGGATCTTTTTTTGTGTCGGAAGATCAATGTTCAGATTGAAAACGGAATGGTATGCGAACACATCATAGCGTTTAAAAAATTTCCGTCCCCGGTCCTCGGTTGGGGCATACAGCCGGTAGCGGGCGTTTTGTGCGCCCAAAAAACCAATGAAGCGCATAAGGAATTTGTCCCAGTCCGGAATATTTCTGCGAATCCACGGAGTATTTACGACAAATTCGGACTCCGGAAGGTGCCGGTAAATATTTTTATACACGTAGTACTGGAGAGGGTTTTGGATGTAAAAACAGATCTTAGCATCTGCTCCCGGATTGTCCCTCCATGTGTTGGTGGCACATGCCGCAGTTTTTCGTATCTCAACGCCATTACCAGGGTCCACGCGCGCCAAAAAATTGTGATCGGGGGGCGGATTTTCATTGAATAAAAAGCGTATTAACTCGGCATACGAGCCGTTTCTTTGCTGGAGCAGGGAGAAAATTTTTATCAGTTCCTTCGGTCGTATCATAATGACACAATGTTATCTGTTTCAGATGGGCCGGTGGGAAAGCGAACGGCAACCGCCGAGAGCGCTCCCAAAAAAAGCAAAAAATATTTCATGTATATAAGGGCCACATATTCATGCGGCCGCCAAACGGTTCCCATGAGTGTTTTGCTGGGTGTGTTGTGTGGCATGCGGTCTATGTCGCTTTTGCATCGCGCGAGCGCTTTTTGGAATGTGATGTGCAAAGATGCCGCTAGTGGGTGTAGGCGGGATATGAGTGCTGCTTCCCGGCCGTGCATGAGATGATGGCGGGCAAACTGTATCAGTGAAGAATCGGATATATGATCCACCATCAGCGGCTGATATAGCAAGGGATACGCGGCCTTGTGCATTCGCATTTTCATTTCCCAATCCTCAAGGTATCGGAACGCGGGATTAAATCCGCCGACTGTTCTAACGGCATGCTTTGTGTAACACACGTTTGCGGTATCTCCGCAATTGTTGAATTGAGTTAATGCGTGGCCCATGGCCTCGTTTCGCATATAGGGCCATCTGCTGAGAAAAATGAACACATCATACCGACTTGCTGCCCGCCCGTGTTCAGTATATGGTCTTTTCCATCCTCCGACCCCTTGTATGGCAGGATGGCGCCGGAATGTCTCGTAAAAATTGGCGAGCCAATTTTTTGGCACGATACAGTCGTCGTCGGTGAAGGCAAGGTATGTCCCGCGCGCCGAAAGTATGCCGATATTGCGTGCAACGGCGGGGCCGGCATTGTGCGGGATCGTTATAAGGGTCATCGGGATGGGAGTGGGATGGTTCGTGAAGTAGTGCATGACAGCGCTTTCCGTCCTGTCATCCGATCCGTCGTTAACCACGATGACTTCGTACGTTGCATCATGGAGCGCTTGTTGCCAGACGGAGTCAAGCGTTTTTGTAATGTGGTGTTCTCCATTATACGTTGGAATGATAACGCTAAAAAGCGGCGTATTCGCGGGATGCGTTGCGTTGCGCTTTTGCAGTGTTGTGTGCGAGAACGTATTGGTGGCGTCTTGCAGAAAGTCAGAAATTCTTTTTTGGAGAGATGGGTGGGCTGGATTGACTGCATGCCGTTCCCTCTTTTTGCCAGTTCTCATAGAGGGTCAACTGGAAAACAATTCTTCTGCTTTTGCGTGATCTTTTGGAAAATCAATTTCTATGACAGAAAAGTTTCGCGTGTCCCAAGGCGCAATCTCTCCACCGTCGGCGATTGCGCACTCAACGGCGTCTTCAAAATATGAATTGGCATGCATTTCTTTCATATGTTCCAGGTGCTTGGCAAGGAGCTGCCAGAATGTTCTGGAGAATTTATTAATGCCTATTGCCTCTCCGAGCGCTTCATGCGGAGGCATGTGTTTATTCAGGCCTATGACGGTGTTGTGCAGGGACATGCCTATTTTTACTTCTTCTGCGCCGCATGGCTTCATTTGGGTCGCAAGAAAACTTTTTTTCTTATCCTGAGCGAGGAGTTCATCAAGGATGATTGGATCAAACATAACATCGCCATTGAGCAGAAGCACATCCCCCACAATGCGCCCATAGCGTGCGACAAGCGCAAGCGAATACAATGTGTTTGTCGTGCCGAATCGGGGATTGAATATAAATTGAAAATGTATTTCTGGGAAATGCCCTTGTGCATAGCTTTCCACTTTGTCGTGCAGGTACCCAACGGTGATAATGACCCGGCTGACGCCGTTTTTCCCCAGAGCAGTCAGTTGGTGATGGAGTATGGGAAGTGCGCCGATCGGTACAAGGCACTTCGGTGTGTTCTCGGTGAGGGGGCGCAGGCGCGTTCCCTGTCCTGCCGCAAGAATGATGGCGGTAGTATTAGGTGTTGTTTTTGTAGTACGTTTCATAGTCATGGCGCAAAAAGGTTCGGAGCGGCATAAAGGAGGCGCCGACGCTTTTCACCTTCTCGTTTGAGCAGGTAAAATTTTCGTTTGCGAACGGGAACTCTTCTTGGCGGAATCGGTCCCCATCGGCATCGGCGTTGAACCGGATGAACGGTTCGGTTCCGGCGATTATCGCCATTTCCTGCACGAGTCCCTTAAGCGTGATATAGTCATCGCCAGCGCAATTAAAAACGCCTTCCTGCTTTGTTTCTGCAAGTAGTGCGAGCGTTGCGGCAACAGCATCGGCAGATACGAATTGCACACAGGCCTCTCCATTGCCCGGGATCGTTATGGGGCGACCCTGCTTGAGGAGAGAATATATGAATGACTCGCGGGGAATATAGTTTTTTTTGCCAAGAATGTATACCGGTCGCAGTGATGCGTATGGCTTTCCGCTTTTTTTGAGCGCGTTTTCACACTGAACCTTACCTGTATTGTACGCACCCCATAGCGGCCATGGCCCAAGCGGTGAGTATTCTGTCAGGGGGAACGTCTCTGATTTTTGGTATGCTGCCGCAGTTCCCAGGTGAATAAAAAGATCAAAGGAAAGTTCTTGAAGGGCGCGCTCTGTTTGGGCGCCGGTATACGCGCACATGTCAATGACGATATCATAATGATCCAGACACGCAAAGCCCCGGTTTCGGTCTCCCACTATGTGGCGGACGGGAGGCGGGTATGAGGATGATGCTTGTCCTCGGTTGAATACCGTTATATCCCAGTTCTTTTTCAAAAGCTCCGCCATGACAAGCGGGCCGACAAAGCGTGAGCCGCCGATAATAAGTGCTTTTTTCATCTCTTTACACGAGGTGCCAGCTTGGTAGAGTAAGGGTACCGTCATTCTTGATTCACATGATACCGTTTGAGCCAGATGAAAACAAGTTTGAGTACATTCCGGTTTTTTCATTGCGCGAGCATCTTGCCGGCCGTTTTTGCGCGTGGTCATCTCCCTTTGAGGAGAAACCCACGCTTCATCACATAGGAAAAAACACTGCGGATGTCATCTCGCGCTTGTTGGAGAGAATACTGGGAGTCGCATTATTTGTTGAAGCGGACAATTCCAAAGCGGTACCGCAAGAATTTCATGCGCTTTTTCGCTTGCTGTATCGGGAGGGTGTTTTGCGTTCATACTTGTTTCCCCGGCCGATACCAGGGTGGCCGGATATTCCCGCAGTGTCGCTCATCTCTGACCACGGTATAACCGCAACCGGCGTTGCATACTCGCGTGCAGCAGCATTTCGGAAGGCGATCGGAGAACTGGTTGAGCGGACGGCGCTTATCGCTCCACATGATGATTCAATTGCTCGCGGAACATTTCGGGAACTTCGCTCACGCGGGGCGCTTGATCCAGCCATTTTTCGGGCATTTTCTGAAACGCAGTTATGGGCCGATTCCACCAATGCGCATGAGGTGGACGAGAGCTCCATATTTTCTTGGACAGAGTGCCGCGCCCTTCATACTGGCAGGCGCCACCTGATACCCGCGCACCTTGTGTATCTTCGTTTCCGAAGGGCGGGCGAGCCGTTCATTCGGCAGGCAACATCAAGCGGAGCCGCCGCCGGTACCTCGTTTGAGATGGCGATGTATAATGGGATATGCGAGGCGGTAGAGCGGGATGCCTTCATGATACACTGGCTGAATAGGATTACCCCCCCGCGCATTGACCCGGAAAGCGTTACGGCTGGTAGCATCCGCGCCCTTCTGGAATTATGTAGAAAATATAATATAGATATTCATCTTCTTGATCTTACCACTGATCTTGGCATACCGGTCATCGGGGCCGCGATCCGTGATAACACGCCGGGGCGTCCGGTGGTACATGTAAGTGCGCGATGTGATCTTGATAGCGAGGCGGCACTACGAACCGTTATCCTTGATGTATTGCGCGTCGGACATCAGCAATCCGTTTCGGGGGAGCAGATCCTTGCGGTGCGCGAGAAAGGGACCGATCTCCCAGGACTTGAGGAGCGGCGAGTATATTGGTGCGATCGGCGCCAGGAAGGAAAGGCGAACTTTTTTCTTCGCGGGGCACGTATTTCCTTTGTGCATTCGTCGTATGCAGGAGCCGGTATGGCCGAGAAGTTTCGGCGCATCAAAAATGTTTTTATGGAGCATGGGTATCAGGTTTTTTACAAAGACATAACGACCGCGGCGGCTCAAAAAGCAGGGCTTACGGTCATCATGTCTCTTGCTCCCAATCTCTATCCGCTGTATCTGAATGAGCGGTATCGCTATCTTGGGGTTCGGCGGTTGTTTGACGCCCCGGTGCGGATGGGAGCGCTCTCCTCACCGAAAAAGGAAGATGAAATGAACGATACGCCGCATCCGTTTTTATGAGCATATATGAATGCATCTGACGTTCTACAACCGAATACACCACAGCAGAGTATGCCGGAACTTTTTCGGGGCCTTCTCATGGCGCGCGGCAGAAGGCAGATCGCGAGCGGCATCGCCCTTCTTGAGCGCGCGCGTCTTCGGCGGATCGGTTCTCATGCCGAGTATGAAGCGTTGCGTCTTGAAAACACTCTTACGGATTTTCAGTTCCATCGGTACAACTCCGATGAGGTGTATGGATATCTTATCACGGAACTTCGCACGGGACGGTTGCGGGATCTCGTGGATGCTCTGGAGGTGTATCAGCGATCATGCGGTATGGCGGTGCCGCATCCTACAGAGCGTCTTGTGGATGATATGCTTCGGTATCTCGGTACTCCACGGGTTTTTTCCGGATTAACCAAAGATGAGTTGCGGGAACTTTTTTATCGTTATGAATGGCTGGATGATGGGGTACCGGTCTTTCGGTACCGCCCCTTTATATTTTTTACTACCGGAGTGGGCCGGACCCGAATTCAAAACGCGGAACTTTCTTCCGTGTGGCGGGGCGGGGCATATATTGAGGTCGGCGGCTCCGTTGGGGCCAATGCGCGTGATATTAAAAAAATATATGGATTTAAGAGGGCGACATCTTTGGACTGGATGTCGGAGCGCAGTGCCGCGGCGATTCCAGCGGTCTTTGATTTTTCACAAAAAGTGAAGATACCGTTTTCTCCACAAAAACTCGCAGAGATGGCGGGAGACGTTTCTTTCTGCTGGGACGTGGATATGCGGCGCCACTCACTTGCTTCGCTTCCAGAGCTACGGGCCATACAGGAACTTCCGGTGGTGGTCGGCATTCATAATGTGCTTCTCTATTGGGAAGATACGACGACTATTCTTGAGAACGTGTTGGAAAATCCATGGGAGCATTTTTTCCTCTGGATCTCGTCAGAGGGGACGCCCTATCACGCGGTGTGTGAGATCCAGGGTGATGCGTGTGTTCGGGCTTGGCACGAATAAGATCATGAGAGACCCATTTTTTAAAATTTTTGAAAAGAAATTTTTCCCAGCGCTCTCCGGGGGCACGGCCGGTACGCAGTTATATACAGTATACACTCGTGGGGCAACGGTAGCGCTTCCACCGCCGCGCCAACTGCCTTCGGTCTTATTGGACGCGGTTCTTCGCAGGCGGAGAAGCAGAAGGAATTTTTTGCCGGAACAGATTAAGAAAGAAGAACTTTCAGATCTTCTCTATTGGAGCATGGGGGAATATGAGGATTCACAAGCGCGCGCCACGCGCCGCATGCACCCTTCCGGAGGCGCTAAGTATCCTCTTGAATGTTATGTCGGCATATACGAAAAGGGTGACATCAACCCTGGAATGTATCATTACAATATTTCTAAGCACATTCTGGAACATCTGCCGTTTGTTTCGGCGGAGAATATCCGTAGGTGCTTTCACTACGACTTTGCGCAAACTGCTCCCGTTGTTATCTCTTTTTCTTATGTCCACGGACGGATGCAAAAAAAATACGGTATGCTTGGGTATAAGCTCGGTATTCTTGAAGGCGGGCACATAGGGCAGAACCTGTATCTTGTTGCCGAATCCCTACACATCGGAATATCTGCCATCGGGGGGATGGACTATGATGTTGCGCACTCCGAATTTTGCCTTGGGTCCGAAGAACACCTCTTCTACCACGTTATTCTTGGATACTGCGCGCAGTAAGGGATGCCGCGTGCTCTGTGGATAAGGCGCTTTACAGCGTCTCCGTGGCAGATGATAATGAAAACTACTATAAAGTCCTACTCTTGTATGAGGAAAATACTCTCCTTTTTTACATTTAGCGGGAAGGCGTTTTTGCTGATCCTTCTATTGATTGTCGGTTGGACATTTGTGAATGTCTCCAATCTATTTAAGGGTGGCAAAAGCCAAAAAGGGGATGATGTGACCGGCCTCTTTTTGCCCGATGACGCGCATGCCGACGCTACCACCACATCATGCATCGTTACTACCTGCCCGCATGTTGCGGTTTTTGACGGTCATGCCTTCAAGATAGAGAACGATTTTTTTCAAAAGAGTTTTCATACCGATTACTCTGTCGCGAGATCCAGATACGAAAGGGGAGAGATGCCTCCTGATCTTCTCAGATTCGGTGCGGTGCCTCGGATGCGGGATGGTCGCATAGCGCTTCAGCTGCAGGAAATAGAGCCGGAAGAATCATTTATTGATAAGGTACAACTGATGCGCGTCATCCACTCCATGACAAGCGAGATCATTCCCAGTAATGTATCCGGAAAGTTGTATGCTTTTGAGCGCGCCGATCTTGAGCACACAACAGCGCTGCCTTCTCGTGCTGTTCTCAACGCCGTGAGCGATGTCGTAACGTTGTTTTCAGATAAAAAATCTTTTTGGAATGCCAACGACGAGCAGGACCCTGCGCGATTTTTCAAGCCCAAGGATGAGATTGAATTTACGTTTCAAGGGTTGTCTCCGAACGAGCCAGCACTTCTTGTTGTGCAGTCATTTTTCCGGGACTGGATGATTGGGGAGGCATCGCGGCGCTCGTTTCTTCCGTCATTCGTGTATTCCGCCACTGCTTTTCGCGTTGGCGCTCTTGTTTTTGGGCTGGTGTATCTTTTATCGGGAAGAAAACATGGAGGGGATCTTCTTTCTTTAGCCCCGCTTTTTATGGGCAGCGGATCCGAGTCAGCCCAGTGCTCAATTCTTTTTTATCATCAAGATGCTTCGGGCCGCTATGCTCTGACGACTGTTCATAAGTCCCGCGATTGGCGGTATGGAACGGAAGTCATCGAGCTTCCTCATGAGGCGGTTCAGGAAAATGGGACTATGAAGGTGAAAGCGGTTTTTACGAGAAAGCACAAGCTCAACTTTATAGGCGCCGTTCAGAATGCTCAAGAGGCGCCATGTGTCACCGAAGAACTTGCGCCGCTTCGGGCGGCAAGCTCGCGATTAGGGGATGTGTTCCCGGAACTGTCCGAAAATGGACGCTATGTTCATATGATCCCCGGAGATACGGTTGATGTGGATTTTGAAGATCCCCAAACGCCGCTTCGTGCCAAACAACAGGAAACATACCTTATGCGGTCATCCGGGTTTTATACCGCGCTAAGGCCGGAATATAAAAAAATTGCAGGAAATTGGTCCGCAAGAATTTCGGATGAAGCACGGGAGCACTATCGCGACCTTGCATCATCGGTTCACGCATAAGCATGGAAGAAACGCCAAAAAAAAATATCCCTTTTATACTCGGTGTTGTCGCAGTGGGGTTCGCGGTCCTTGCAGCTGTCGTGGGGTATATTCTGTACCCTGGGTATATGCATCGGCAAAAGTATGAAGCCGGGGTTGCCCGGTTGCAAAAGGGACAGCTTCAAGACGCACGAGTTTTATTTGATGCGGCCCTTTCGTACCGGCAGGATGACCCGCGCTCTCTTTACTACCTTGGCAAGATAGCTCTTGGGAAGCAGAGCCAGACCTCCGGAAAGGGACCGATATATCCGGATGCCGATTTTCAAAAAGCCGCTTCTCATTTTGAGACGGCGTTTACGTACGGACTCCAGGCGCACGATGAGGCGATGTATCGGACGGCACTCAATGACGCCGGTTTTTCCTATTTCATGCGCAAAGAGTACGCCAAGGCACAGGAAAAATATCTTGAGTACATTCGTTTATCGCCAGATGATGCGTTTATTCCTCGTTACTTTGTGGCACTGAACGACTTTGAGCGATTCAACAAGCCCGAAGAAGCACGCGACATTCTTCTTCCTGCGGTTGGCTCCGCATCTACTCCGCTTCACTTTGCGACCATCTCAAACGTGTACGTGCTTCTTGCCCGCCTGCAGTTTTACTTTGGAGAGTATGAAGAAGCCCAACGTAATGCCGATCTTGCGATTGCCAAGGGCGCGCCATTGGGGAATGATCTCCAAATACAGATCGCCCATGCCGTTCGGGCGTCTTCATTGGCGCGGAAGGGCGATATATCGGGCGCGGAGAATGCAATTAAAAAAGCGAATGAACTTGCCGGATCGGACAAGGCATTTGCGTGCTCGCTTGCCGATGCCTATGTGGAAGGCGGGTTGTCCGCAAAAGCTCTTTTGGTTGCGCACACGGTTCCTGCCGGAAAAAATTACGGCTACTCCATCTGTCTTCACGTGCTGGCCTCTGCTTCCGAGACGCTGAAGAAAGAGAATGACGCGCGGATGTACATGGAGCAGTATCTATCGCTTACGGATACATTTGTTGAGAAGAATATTGTTGTTGAACGATACAGGAACGAGTACCGAGACGCGTTGGGGCGCTAGCAGTGTTCCGTGCGGCAGTTGTCTGCAATGGGGCGAGGCAGTGCCCGAGGATCGTATGCGAGCACTCTCATTTTTTAGAAGAAAAAGAAATACTATTCTTCTCGCGCTCATTATTGCGGCGGCGCTTTCAGGTGCGGTCGTGTTCTCGGCTGATCGGATCGCCACATTCGCATGGAAGAACTATCGCGCGGCACGAGTAGCGCTTTTTTTTGTACGAAACGACGCGGAACTGGCAAGCGATATTGGACGCTACTACTTCGGTCTTGGGGGGTACGACACGGAACTTGCCAAGCGCGCGTATGGGCGCGCGATTGCTATAGAGCAAAAGATTATTCTGGGCCACTATGAGCTTTCCCGACTCTACTTTGTGGAGGGTGACCACACAAGAGCGCTTCGCGAGATCAATACCGAGATCCGTCTGAACCCGGAAAATGTGCGGGCGCTCTATGTCCGCGGTCTTATTTATGGCTCCATAGGGGATTCCGAAAAAGCTGCCGAGGATTTTCATCGATTTACCGAGTGGGCGCCCACAGAGTGGGCCGGGTACAACGATCTTTCCTGGGCGCTTGTAAAGGCGGGGCGGTACCATGAGGCGGGAGACGCGATACGCCGCGCGCTTCTCATTGCTCCCGGGGCAGAGACAAATCCGTGGCTATGGAATAGTTTGGGCGTTGCCGAGTTGAACGCGGGGAACGGAGGTGGCGCAATAATGAGTTTTACGAACGCACAAACGTTTGCGGCAGAACTCACCGAGGCCGACTGGCGCGCATCATATCCGGGCAACGATCCCAAGGATGCCGGGAGCGGACTTCATTCGTTTCGGGCCTCTATTGACGAAAATCTGCGGCGTGCAGAAGCGATGCCCGGCGAGTGAATAACTTTTCTGTAAATTAGTGGTAGGGAGGTGGTATACTTGGTACACATGCATCAGAGTATTTTCAAGAAAAGAGCCATTTTTCGGTTTCGGTTGCCAGCCCTCATCTTCATCGGGGCCTTTTTCCTTTCACTTGGCATGGTCGTCTTAAGTTTCTCCCGTGCCGTTTCTATTGACGTTCCAAGCGCTTCTCCCCGATGGACCGAAGACAATGGCATCGGCATCTCCGTCCCTGCATGCGCCTCAAGCTCCGGTTCCGCGACTTGTGTCGCGGGAGATACAGTGCCGCGCGTTGCCATCAGCTGGGACGGGGTCTCAGGTTCTGAACAAGATTGTCATTTTGTTGGAGTTGGTGGGGGTGTTGATATTAACTTCTTTCTTGAGTCCGGCTGGACTGGTGACCCCCAGACATCAACCAATCGCGTCTACTCCATATCCGGATCCTATGGCTGTCCCGGATCGTTTGTCTGGGATTCATCTGCTCCCGTCAAGCCACAGGCGAACACCGAGTATCACTGGCAGGTTTCTCCCTTAAACAATAACACCATAGGCAATGTTATTGGCCATAGATCATTCAAAACGCCGGCAACGTGTATTTCCGCTCCTACCGTTTCACCATTCTGCGATGCGAACGGCGTATCAAAAGCGACGATCTCCTGGGCCTCCAACGGTGAGACAAGCGGGTATGGTGTTGACGTTGATACTGACACCAACTGGAACAATGGCTATTGGAACAAGAGCGTCGGGTGGACTACACCAAACACCACTGCGCCAGATGGATTTAGCGCTTATGCGGGTTACGTCGGTCCCATCTCGTTTACCGGCGGAGCATCATATAGAACCAGGGTGTACTATGTCTCAAGAGGTGCATTTTCCCAAGTTCAGACGTTTACGGCACAAACGTGCGCCGCTCCTCTTCCCGATCTTATCGCCACGAACCCATTCGTTCCTGCGGGGATCGTTGCCGGGCAGTCGGTAGGGTTTGCGGCCTCATTTTGGAATAGCGGTCCCGGGAGCGCTGGCGCTTCAAATGCAAAGTTCACTATAGATACCACGAACATCGGAACACCGGCTGTGGCGGCCTTCGCGCCATTTGGCGGCCCCCAGAACATTTCTTCAAGCAACTGGATGGCAACGGCCGGCACTCACACGCTCACGGCGTGTGCGGATACGTTCAGCGCTGTCACCGAATCAAATGAGGCGAACAACTGTGTCTCAACAACGTTTACGGTTGCCGCAGCCCCCGTCGTTGTCAACGGCGCTTGTTCGGCAACCCACTACAACTGTAGCGCGGGCACTATTGGAGCTACCGCCGAGTATGCAACCTATTGGCAATGGTGGTGCAATGGTTCAAACGGCGGCAGTAACGCACAATGTACTGAAATGAAGCCCATTCCCACCCTCGTCATCAGCCCACCAAGCGTTTCTCTCACCGTCGGCAATACATCCCAGCTTGTGGCCTTCTACGATCCCGACGGGCCATCCGGCGTCCAGGCAGAGCAAAACGTTACCTTTTCCGCCAACTGGTCGTCCAGCAATGCTTTTATCGCCTCCGTCAACAACGCAGCGCAAAAGGGTCTTGTGACGGCAAACGCCGTAGGGCCTGCCGTCGTCACCGCAACATACAGCGGACTTTCCAAAACGGCGAATGTGACGGTGACAGCACTTGCTCTTCCTGACCTTTCTCCAACACTCGGAGCTCTTCCCGCCATGACCGCAGGATCCGGCGCAACATTCACCGGAACGATCTGGAACCAGGTCGCGCCTGCCGCAGGAGCATCCACCGCGCGCTTTCGTATTGATAGCGTTTCCATTGGAACGCCCCCGGTTGGCGCCCTTGCGGGATTTTCCTCGCAAGGTGTTACCTCCAACAGCTGGACGGCAACGGCGGGATCTCACACCTTGGAGCTCTGCGCTGACTATCTGAACGCTGTTGCCGAGTCAGATGAGACGGATAACTGTACGACAACAACGTTTACGGTAACTGCTGCGGCAAACCCCATTGCGGACGCGGGGCCCGCTCACGGCACTACCGTAGGCGTATCTCATGTTCACTCGGGTGCATCAGCAACCGATGCTAATGCAAATCTGGCTAGTTATTCATGGGCATTTGTAACTCCATGTCCTTCAACATGCCCCGCATTGTCAGGTGCTTCCGGCGCCATCAGCGGCGGTTCTGCAACGATACCGGGTCCGATCTACACTCCCAATGTCGCGGGCAACTATACACTTCGTCTTACGGTTCTGGATACGGGAGGACTTTCCGGTACTGCGAATGTAGTGGAAACAGCGGGTACGGGGAATAGCGCGCCTATCGCTGAAGCATCCATTAGTTTGGATGGCACCACTTTTTCTCAGAATATCACGGTGCTTCGCGGTGTTCCCGTCACGATCTGGCTTGCCGCCAACAGGGATGTCACCGGCGACGGGCTTTTTAGCCG
This sequence comes from Candidatus Sungbacteria bacterium RIFCSPLOWO2_02_FULL_51_17, assembly GCA_001820785.1. Classification (GTDB taxonomy): domain Bacteria; phylum Patescibacteriota; class Minisyncoccia; order Sungbacterales; family GWA2-42-14; genus 2-01-FULL-51-34. Next base: position 21,544 of record MHQW01000003.1, on the reverse strand, counting down.
CGACCCCGACGGGTGGACGACTCCGCTTGTAGGTGTTTCTGCTGGTGGAGTGTGTAGATGGAACGGCGATCTTGTTCAGGGATCGTTTGTTGCCCAGGCGGGTTTTACCGTGACGAACCCTAGTTCTGCCGGAAGCGGGGTGGGGAAGTGCGCAGAAAAAGTAAATGCCTTAGCAAAAACATTCAATGACGCGCCGGGGAACTATAGTTATGAAGTTCTTCGTATCACCGATGCCACAGGAGCGCAGTCGCCCGCAAGTTCCGTGAGTGTTACTGTTCAAGAGCTTCCAGACCTGAAAGCAATGAGTATTGCGTTCTCCGGGGTCCTTGAGGTGGGGCAGACGATCTTCTTTGATGGCACTGTCAAGAATATTGGAACGGGCGCGGCAGGCGCCTCATCAGGACGTTTCCGCGTGGATGTCGGAAATTCTGGAAGTTTTACAGATCCCGAAGACGTAACCAGCACAAAGGCGGTTTCCGCTCTTGGTCAGAACATAGCCGCTACTGTTACGAGTTCGGGGTGGACGGGCGTGTTGGGGTCGCATCGTGTTGAGTTTTGCGCTGATTCGGCAAACATCATTACGGAATCGGACGAAACCAATAATTGCATGGCACCCCTGACATTTACGGTAAACCCCCAAACGACCCATCTTGAGTGCATAAGCAATACATGCCAGGCGGTTTCAGGAGCAGGATTTGACGCGTGCGGGCCCGTGGGGGCAACATGTAACGTGTCTTTGTGCGGGAATGGTGTGGTGGACTCGGGTGAGGAGTGCGACGGGACGAATCTCTCGGGGCAAACATGTACCGGTCTTGGATTTGGCGGAGGGGGGGTCTTGTCTTGTAATGCAAGTTGCCGGTTCAATATAACAAGGTGCGAGACAGATTGGATAGAGCCCCAACCATAAGATTTTTGCACCATAGATGAGTCAACAAAACAAGCACATGAGTATGTGCTTGTTTTTACAAAAAAACATTTGATAATAAGATGAGCTCGGTGCCGCAGGGGGGCATCCATTAGCATACTTCTTGCGGGGTGGCATTTTTTTGTTTACACTGAGCAATGTCTCGTGTCGTCCGGCGAAGGGCGCTCTGCCGGCATATCGGCTCGGTGATGGTCTGCCAATCAACTTTTTGCCATTCTAGCTCAACGGGCTTGAAGCAAGTGTCTTTGCTTCAAGCTGGCATAACGAGCAGGCCGAAGGCCAGCGCAGTTCACTGCCCTGGGATGACCGCGTAGCGGCGTTCATTCAAAATTTTGAGCCGATGTAGCTCAATGGTAGAGCAATCGCATCGTAAGCGATAGGTTGTCGGTTCAAATCCGACCATCGGCTCAAAGTTTTGAATAACGGCAATCGCATCGTAAGCGATAGGTTCCGGGTTCAAATCCCGGGGATGGCTCCGAGGGGTGCCCGTGAGAAGAACAGTATGTGAGCGGATTACCAGCTTTTTGAGTACGAGGACACTATGAAAATTCAGGATGCGCGCGGGCATCTTCGTGAGATCGTTATCGGTGCCGGTGCTTTGATCGCTGTGCTTGCCGTCTACATGTTTTCGGGGCCGACGGTGTATTCCGGCGTAACAGAGGTCAGCATGCGCGATGACGGTTTTTCGCCGGCCGTTATACATGTAACCCGTGGAACACGGGTGAGGTTTTTTAATGAAGGGTCTTTTTGGCACTGGCCCGCCTCCGATCCGCATCCAACGCATGACAGATATTTCGGTCTTGATCCGCTGCGGGGATTGGCGCCTCACGAGGCATGGGTGTTCGCTTTTGACGTTGTCGGCACATGGGGTATGCATGACCATCTTGACCCTTCGCTTCGTCTGCGCGTTGTCGTTGTTGGCGACAGTGAATAGGAAAAGATAAAAAATTCGCGCGTTCGCGGGCATTTTTTTATCCCCTCCGGCGTGATACCATATGAATATGGCACTTCCTACAGATGGCACGGTAAAGGCCCTGGCAGTAGTATTACACAATATTCATGGAACACCTGATAACGCCACTGCAAGAGTTACACGATAAGGTCCGCGATGTCGCGGACCGGCTTTGAAGTTCCACGGAAAAAAGAGCGCATTGCCGAGATAGAGCGCGAAATGCAATCACCCGGCTTTTGGGATGTCCGTGAACGGGCGCAGGCGTTGGCGACAGAACTTGCGGCCCTTAAAAAAGAGATAGAGACAGTCGGTGTTATAGGGGAAGAGATCGCGGGGTTGCGCGAACTTGCGGATGCCGCCCATGATGATGAGGTGCTGCAAAGCGAGATAGCCATTCGCACGGAGGAACTTCGTCGGCGCGTTGCGGGTTTTGAGATGACGACGTATTTTTCTGGAAAATACGACAAAGGACACGCTATTCTTTCGGTGTATGCGGGGGCGGGCGGGAAAGATGCCGAGGATTGGGCGGCAATGCTCATGCGAATGTATCAGCGGTGGGCCGAGCGGAAAGAATTCTCGGTGACGCTGTTGCACGAACACTATGGGGAGTATCAGGGGCCTTCAGGATGGGGGATCAAAAATGCTACACTGCGTATCGCGGGTCCGTATGCGTTCGGGAACTTAAAGCGCGAAACGGGCGTTCACCGGCTTGTGCGCATCTCGCCATTTAATTCCCAGAAATTACGGCATACATCGTTTGCGCTGGTTGACGTCATGCCCGAGTTCGTTGAGCCGAAAGAAGTTGAAGTGCGGCCCGAAGATCTGCGGGTAGAATTCTTCCGCTCATCGGGTCCCGGCGGGCAGAATGTGAACAAGCGGGAAACAGCCGTTCGCATTACCCACGTTCCATCAAAGATCCATGTGGCGGTCCAGTCGGAGCGGACCCAGGAACGAAACCGCGATATCGCGATGCAGATGCTTGCGGCAAAGCTGTATCAGGAAAAAGTACATGAACAGGAGCGCGAGCAGGCGCGCTTGAAAGGGGAGAACATTTCCATTGAATGGGGTTCGCAAATCCGTTCATACGTGTTACATCCATATCAGATGGTCAAAGATCACCGCACGGAGCACGAGACATCGCAGATAGAAAAGGTGCTTGACGGCGATCTGGACGGATTTATAGAGGCGGAAGTAAGGGGAAAGATATAAGTGTGCAGTTTGCAATATGGAAGGCTTTACTAATCTTAAGGTCTGGCAGAAAACACACGAGTATGTGCTTGATATATATCGAATAACAAAGATGTTTTCTCCTGATGAAAAGTATGCATTAGTGCAACAGGTGCGACGCGCGGCAGTATCCATAGCAGCGAATATCGCGGAGGGGAGTAAGCGACGATCTCTGAAGGATAAAATACACTTTTATAATATTGCAGATACGTCTTTGGAGGAAACAAAATATTACCCTATCCTATCGCGAGATCTTGCATATATTTTTTCGGAAGAACAAGGTGTGCTAATGGAAAAAGCTAATGAAATTGGTCGTGTGTTGAACGGATTGATGCGCGCTCTTAGTAAGTAAAAGTTGTTATAAGTATATATCTCAAACTTTTGATTCATTCGGTAAGCGGTAAACATACGCCTTATATCTTAAACCTATATCCCTGTGATCTTTTTTGATAAAGTATCCAAAATCTACTCGCCGACATCAGCCGCGCTGAAAAACGTCACGGTTCGCATCTTGCCGAAAGAATTCGTATCGGTTGTGGGGTCGTCGGGCGCCGGGAAATCAACGCTGTTAAAACTTCTCATCGCGGAAGAACGACCCACGGAAGGCAGGATATTCCTTGATGGAGACGAGGTGTCGGCACTGTCGTATCGGGAACTTCCCCGCGTGCGGCGGCGCATCGGCTCCATTTTCCAGGATTTCAAATTGCTTCGGGACAAGACCGCCTATGAGAATATCGCGTTTGCCATGGAGGCGGCGGGCCGCGATCCGAAAGAAATTGAAGAAGATGTTCCGCAGGTACTTGATCTTGTTGGGCTTTCAGACAAGGCGTACCATTTTCCGCATGAACTGTCGGGCGGCGAGAAACAGCGCGTCGCCATCGCTCGCGCTTTTGTGAACCAGCCCGATGTCATCACGGCAGACGAGCCCACGGGCAATCTTGATCCGGTGAATACCTGGGAGATCATTGAACTTTTGACGAAGATTAACGAACTTGGTACCACTGTCATTCTTGCGACGCATAATAAAGAGATCGTTGACTGGCTTTCGCGCCGCGTTATCACGATAGACAAAGGGGAGTTGATCCGCGACGAGCAAAAAGGAACATATATCTTATAATACATCTATGTTGGGAACGCAGATCAAACGAATGTGCAAAACGAGCTGGCTGTCGCTTATCCGCAACGGCTGGCTTGCTACCGCGACCGTTCTTGTCATGACGCTGGTGCTGTCTATGATAGGGGGCCTGTTGCTCTTAAGCGTTGTCGCGAACACTATTCTTGCTGATTTGAAGGGGAAAATAGATATATCGGTCTACTTTTTTCCCGCAACGGAAGAGCAGGGGATCATGGCCGTGAAAAAAAGCATTGAGGGGCTCCGGGAGGTGCGTGAGGTCGGCTACGTTTCACAGGTGCAGGCGTTAGATGAGTTCAGGGAGCGCCACAAGGACGATGCCGTCATTCTTTCTTCCATTGATGAGCTGGACGCCAACCCTCTTGAGGCCACGCTCAATATTCGGGCGAATACTCCCGAAGACCTTGCGTTCATCGCCGGGTATCTCAAGGACAAGAACTATCCGATCGTAGATAAGATAAATTATTTTGAAAATCAACGGGTCATTGATCGCCTCTCCTCGGTCCTTGCGAGCATCAAAAGCGTCGGACTTGTCATGGTGCTCGCTCTTGCCTTTGTAGCGATATTGGTAGCGTTCAACGCCATTCGTTTGGCAATATTCACCGCGCGCGAAGAGATAGGCATTATGCGTCTTGTCGGTGCATCATCATGGTACATTCGCGGCCCGTTCCTTCTCTCGGGAATGCTTCATGGCATGTTTGCGGCCGTTCTTACCTCACTCATGTTTTATGGAGTCATTTGGATCGTCTCTCCGAAAGTTGCGTTTCTTCTTCCGCAGATGGATCTTTTCGGCTATTTCCAGTCAAGCTTTATTCAATTTTTGGGAGTGCTGTTGGCGGCCGGAGTGCTGCTGGGAGGTACCTCAAGTTTTATCGCGATACGCAGATATTTGAAGGTATAGCCGGCTTCAAAATAGTGACACCGATCGCTCATTCTTAACACATGGTGAACGATTGTTCATTGGGTGTTAAGAATAAAATACCAGGAGACGCACCACCGAACGCCATCGGCGATTTTTTGATATGCTCATTTCCGCATCCAAACTCTCCAAGCATACACTCGGGGAGCTTCACTCCGCGCCACCCTGCTACTCAAAGGGTCATTAAAGAAAACCCTCATATGAGGGTTATGAAATTCTTTTTTTCGGGGTGAACATGAGTCCGAACACGCCGCCAGCCATCCCCCCGATAACGTGCGCGCTATGCGATATCATGTCAGCGCTTCCCAACGAAAAGAGTTCTCCGGCAAGGTACGTGAGCGCCGCAAGAATGAGGGTAATTGGTATCTCGCCATTTTTGACGTTGGTGATGGACGCCATGATGAGCATCATGAACACGATGCCCGAGGCCCCCATGATGGCGTTTGACGTGAAGATGCCGTTCACCAGCGCGGTGACGGCCGCCGTTGCAAGCATCATGGCAAGAAGCTTCATGGACCCATACTTCTCCTCAAGTAGCGGCCCCACCAGAAGAATAAGTGTAAAGTTTGAGAGGAAGTGCTGCCAACTTGCGTGTCCCAACACATGCGAAAACATGGTAAGCGGCATGAGAGGATTGAAGAGGCCGCCGGTTGCAAAAAAGACGCGCGCGAACCACCCGTCCAACAGTGCATCTATCGCAAGCACCATTCCCGCAAGGAGCGCCATGGTGAGCACAACCGGAGCGTTGTAGGAGAAACGCATAAAGAGAGGGCCATAAGAGCTAGCCAATTCATACTATATATTAAATAAAAAGTCAAGTAATTGACTCTAATACTAGGTCGTGGTAGGAAAAATTAGGAACATTGATAATTACCTACATGGAGATGATCGCTATGCCATGCGATATCGGCTATAAGACGGTCGCAAGAGTACGCGTGCCGGCCCCCGTGCCGCAGGATTTTAAGGAAGAGGCAAAAGCGCCCGAAATTGATTGCGATCTTCTTGCAAAACTCGGAGAAGACGACCCGGAGTTTGCCGAATGGGTACAGGGTCTTGATGTAGCACCCTTGCTTGCAGAAGCCCTGAAGCGAGCCCTTCTCAAGGTTCCTTCAGCGGGAATTCTCAATGCATCCATCAAGAAGGGTAATCTGGTCACGCGAGCCCGCTTTACGACGAGCGCCCAGAAGCGCCAGTTGGAGGCGGCAGCATCCTTGCTGTCCCAACAGTTCCAGATGGAGGTCGTACGGGTTGTCGCCCAGATTCTTGATTATGCGACCGTGATGACCTCCGAAAAAAACGGCGCCGAAGACGTCCTGGTGCTTGAGGGAGAAAAAGAGACGGGGCAGGGCGTGAACCGGTACCTTAAAGTAACGAGGAACGCCGCCGGTGACGGAGTGTTCGCGTTTGAACACTTTGATTCCAAGAAGTCGCTTCTCTCCGAAGAGCAGAAGTTCGTGGCGCTTGCCCAGAAGCTCGGCGTAAAGCTGGTTCTGCGGGATGCCGAGACGCGCGGACAGCCGATCGCAGTGGGAACCGTTCATGGCCATTTCTTGAGGGAGAAATAGCACATGGCAAAAACTGACAAGGCCGTGTCTCCGGAAGAGTCCGCAATCACACCTCCTACATTTCCGGCGTGGTATATGACTGATCTCACTACGCCATTTCGCGCGGGTATCTCGCACATGTTTCTTATTCACGGCAATATTAATGACTTGGTGCAAAATCCCGAAGATACGCGCGCCTATGTTCCGTTGCGGAAATTCTTTGAAAGCGCTCTTAATGAGCGCGAGATGGTCATCTTCTATAACATCGCTTCCGGAATTCGTTTTCTTAATCCGGACTCCGAAAAGGAATTTCGGAAAATCGCGGGGTTGGTAAATGAAGATGATCCGCCGAAAGACCCGATAGCCGCGGCGCGCGCGAGCGTGCCGGGCAAGAAGAACATCCCGCGGGAGCCGGATCTATGCTTCCCTCTGATAGAAAAAGTAATGAAGGCAAAGCCGGGTTCCGCGCTTGTTGTCAATTCCGTGCATTTTATAGCGCCCGCCGCGTCCGGCGGCGTCGTGCTTCTTCCGAATGAGCGGGCGAATGTTGAGCGGTTGAAAAATATCGCGCAGGATGAGGAGATCCGTGAAAATAAGGGTATCGTCATACTTCTTACCGAAGAACTTGCCAAGGTATCCGGCGAGCTTCGTCAGGCCGGAAACGAGATGCAGACGGTATTCATCCCGAAACCCGACAAGCCCGAGCGCAGGACGTTCATTGTTTCGCTTACGAAAAAAAGCGAAGAGTTTCGCGAGGCGGAGAGTGCTGTAAAGAAGCTTGCGCTGGAACTGGAAAAGGCGCGCCCGCGAACTGCACGGTACCAGGAACTAGAGAAAAAGGTACGTACTGCCGAGGAGAAGGCGGCGGAACTCGCGCCGGCATTTGCCGTGCCTGAAACCTTTAATCCGTATGAGTTCGCACACGCGACCCAGGGCATGAGCTTGCGACAGATCCTTGAGATCTTCCTTCACTCTAAGAAAACGGGAAAACCCATTGATCTTGTGTATGTGAAGGAAAAGAAGCGTGAGATCCTGAACGCCGAATACGAAGACGTCATGGAGCTCGTTGACCCTCAGCGCGGGCTTGAGGATATAGGCGGACTTGAGTACGCAAAAACTTTCTGCCAAAACTTGTTGAAAGCCATTGAGCGCGGCGAAAAGCGCCTGGTGTCTATGGGCGTCACCTTCATGGGTCCTCCCGGAACGGGTAAGACCGCGCTGGTGGAGGCGCTTGCCAAAGAAGCCGGATTTAACTTTGTGAAAACCAAAAGTATCCGCTCAATGTGGGTCGGTGAATCGGAGGCGCGCCAGCAAAAGCTTATTTATGGGCTTCGGTCGCTTGCCCCCGTTGTCGTTATGAATGATGAGGCCGATCTTAACGACGCGAGCCGCGACGCGCCGAAGGGTGATTCCGGCGTGTCGGAGCGCATGATGAAGATGTGGATGGAGCTTTTATCGGACCCCAAAATCCGCGGACAGATCATCGTCATTTCGTGCACCAACCGTCCCGATCGGATGGATGCAGCACTTAAGCGCTCGGGGCGTTCGGACGAACGCATTCTTATTCCGATGCCATCAACGAAAGAGATCCCCGCTATTTTTCGCGTCATGTTCAAGCGGTACAATATCGCAACGAGCATCACCGATTTTGCTCCGTATGCCGGAATGGTAGAGGGGTTTTCCGGAGCCGATGACGAGAAGATAACATTGAACGCCTTCCGCTTTGCTTTTGAAAAAGGCAAGAAGGTCGTTGATGACGCGATCCTTCGCGAGGCGATAGAGGATTTTATCCCGTCGGCTTCACAAGCGGAAATTGACCGCATGACGCTGTACTGTCTTCTTGAGTGTTCATCCCGGCGGCTCTTGCCACCGAACACGAAAGAGATCGTCGCCGGCATTAAGGCGCGGAACCTCGTTGAAAATCTTCCGTTCATGCTGGAGCAGGTCAAGGCCCGAAACATCGCAGATATTGACTAGAGTGTGTGGTAGTGCTCTTGTCAAAAAACCGCATAGTATGCGGTTTTTTAGTCGCTCTCGCATCGGTTGATAGAGGGCAGAGATGGTGAACGCTTGACGTGAGTTATTGTATTTTTTACACTATGTTTGACACCGTCCATGGCGTGGTGTTACGGTTGTATCGTAGTACGTTGTCAATCAACCTCCAATCAAAGGAGCATTCCATGGGTGGCGGCGGATCATATTACGATCGTGATGTGGCAAGTTCTCGTGATACCAGTAGCCGCGGTTTTTCAACTGTTTCCGAACGTTCGTTCTCGGCCACGAGAGCGAACGTTGCGGTGCTTCCGAAGAATCGCTCGCTTGTTTCTACCTGCAAAACCCCGGTGGTATCGGGATTTGATCACACGGGTTCTATGGGCGACCTGCCCATCATCATTCGCGATAAGATGCCGATGGTGGCGGGACAGCTTGCTCTGCATCGGTACCTGATTGATTCCATGGTGAGCATTGCCGCGATCGGTGATGTCATTTCGGACACGGATCCCATTCAGGTGTGCGACTTTGCCGAGATCCGAAAGCTTGATGAACAGATGAAGCGCATCTGCATTGAGCGAAATGGTGGTGGAGGGCAGCCCTATGAATCGTATGAGTTTCTGGCGTATTTCTATGCACGCCGATACGAGATGCAGAACGCGGTGACGCCGATCTTTCTTATTACAGGCGATGAAATGTTTCGTGACTCGCTATCCGCGGCAGAACTTACGGCGCACTTTGGCGGCGAGCATCGGGCCGCAGACGCATTTGAGATCTTTGGCGAACTCAAAAAGAAGTTCAATGGAAACGTGTTCCATCTACGCCGCCGGTACGATTCAACGAGTGATCGGGAGATCGCGGGTCTATGGCGCCGGGCTCTTGGCGAGGTGAACGTTATTCCTTTGCCGGAGGACAAGGCGGTGGGCGACATGATGCTTGGCATCTTCGCTCTTGCCTCGGGCGCGCGCACGCTTGACGAATACGTTGAAGACATGCGATCACGTCCCCTGAATCTTGGCGGCGAAAAGTTTGAGCCGCAGTCCCCTCGGCGGATTGAAGCGGTGCGGGCTGCTCTAGAGGCGTTCGCCTCAACGCGAAAGAAGCGTGCGGAACGGGCCACTGTTTCAGAAAGTCCTACAAAGAGTCCTGTTGTAAAAGATATGAAGAGCAAGAAAGAGAAGGGCGTAAGTGGTAAGGATTGGAAGCTGTAACCCACACCCCACAAAAGGAGACAACGCATGGGCGGCGGCTACTGGAGAGATGACGACTACAAGCGGTCAACGCGCGGAACGGACGCTTTCAAGTATTCGCGTGACACCTTAGCAAAACCGGAGGCCGAGCAGAAGGTTCACCAGATGCTTAACCCCTACGGGCTTGGTGTGCGGGAGTCGCGCGATAGCGCAGAGCATCCGGAGTCCAATGCCGTCATGATCGGTCTTGATGTGACGGGCTCCATGAGGATGGTCGTTGTCGCGATCCGCGACGCGCTGGGAAATCTCATGGACATGCTTACAACCGAGAAGTATATCCTTGACCCCCAGCTCCTGTTTTATGCGGTCGGGGATGCGACATGCGACAATGTTCCGTTTCAGGTGAGCCAGTTTGAGTCCGACAATCGCATCAACGACCAGCTTTCTCTCGTGGTCCTTGAGGGTGGTGGTGGCGGGCAGGATACGGAATCATATGAGTTGGGGTATTTTACGGCGGCGCGCCACACCTCCATTGATTGCCTTGAGAAGAGGCGTCGGAAGGGATACCTCGTTTCTATTGGAGACGAGCGCGCCTATGACAAGGTCTCCCGAAGACAGGTGCGTGCGCTTTTCAACGAGGATCTTCAGGAGAGCATTTCGTTTGAACAGAGTGTTGCAGAGGCAAAAGAGAAATACCACTTGTTCCATATCATCCCGAAGGGTTCGGCGAACTACGACCGGCCCGCTCTTCGGGACTTCTGGACGCGCGCTCTTGGCGGCTCGCAGTTCGTGTTCATGCTGGAAGATCCGAAGTATACGGCCGAGACCATCGGAGTTGCCATCGGCATGAACGAGGGTCGTATCACGCTTGAGGAGGGACTTGCCAAGGTTCAGAAGAGCGCCGGGCAGAAGGCGGTGCGCGTCGTGGAAAAAGCGCTCGCCGAGTTTGCGGAGTATGCCGCAACACTTCCCCGGGACACGCGTGCGGCGAGTACGCGCAAGGACGCGAAGGCGCCAGATGCCACAGACAAGAAGGACCAGAAGAAAGATAAGAAAAGTGACTGGAAGTTATAGCATAGTGAGGGCGAAAGCCCTCTTTTTTTGCGGGCGAAACAGAAAATTGACAACTTGATGCAAGCGGGTTACTGGTGGAGCATGCACATTTACATATCATCACATGGAAGCGCGCCTCATCGTAGAGCTTGAAGAACGTTGGTGCGATTGCAATGGTGAACCATCAACATTCTTTTTCATAAGAAACGGTAGTGTCCATGACCTTGTTGTTCAGTGTGGTAGATGTCTGAAAGAAACGACACTCTCAATACCGCGGCTGTCTTATAGGTTTCTTGATAGGAAAACTTCTGCAGTGAAGAATACCGCACCTCTGCCGAAAGATGTCCCTCGTTTGTCTGTACCAAAAAAACCTTGGAAACTCTGATACCCGACCCTCCCATGAGAGGAAACCAGACGGAAATGGTTGCGTGGCTTGTTGCAGGACTCGGATACGGCGATGAAGGAAAGGGAACGGCGGTTGACTACATTACGAATCGCCGTCGCGCCAGCGTTATCGTCCGGTATAATGGGGGCGCGCAGGCAGCGCATCGTGTGGTTCTCGTCGATGGTCGTGAGCACGTCTTTTCGCAATTTGGAAGCGGCATGTTGAATGCGGGTGTGTTAACACATCTTTCACGGTTCATGCTGGTAGAACCAATCGGCATGATGCGTGAGGAGGAGCATCTTTCCGGCATTGGCGTTCCCGATGCGTTTGGCCGAACTTCCATAGATGCCGAGGCCCCTCTCATCACCCCGTTTCATATCGCGGCAGGGCGAATTGCAGAGATGGCACGCAAAGACATGCGGCATGGAAGTTGCGGCCTTGGTATTGGTGAGACCATTGAGGATCTTCGGCGCATGGGGGGTGCGGCGCTTTTCGTTGGCGATATTCGGGCGCCGCAAGTATTCCGGAAGAAACTTTTTGATGTTCGCCAGCGCACGCGCGAAAAAGTTGTTGACATCATGTCGCAGGCGCTTTCGCATGCCGAGTTTGGAAAGAACATGGCCATCTTTGAGGACCCCGTCACTATGTCATGGTGCCTTGAACGCTGTAACGAATTTGCGGCGCGCGTCCGCATTGTTGACCGCGGGTATCTGAAGATGCTTCTCAATGGCCGGTCCCCGGTGTTTGAGGGGGCGCAGGGCATGCTTCTTGATCGCACGCACGGGTTTTATCCGCATATCACCAAGACCGATATCACGTTTACGAACGCTCGTACGCTTCTTGACGAGGCGGGATACACGGGAGATATTTGCCGCGTCGGTGTTCTTCGCGGATATTTCACACGACACGGCGCAGGGCCGTTCGTGACGGAAGACGCGGATCTTACGCGTACACTTCAGGACCCGGCAAATATTGATCATGCATGGCAAGGGTCATTTCGTGTCGGACATTTTGACGCGGTTGCGGCTCGATATGCCATTAAGGCGATCGGCGGCGTGGACGAGGTGGTATTCACTAATCTTGATCGGCTGATCGGATTGTCGGAACTAAAGTTTGCGGATACCTATCTTCTTCCGAAGATGTGTGATGGTGTGTGTGAAGAACTTTTTGAAATGCATGGGAGTAGTGTCGCGAGCGATATACGGGTGGCGCATGTGTATGATCGGGCGCGGCAGACGCTTCTCATGGAGCGCTTGAGGCGGGCGCGCCCGCAGTATGTAAACGTTGCCGCTCCTATACGCCACCGGAAGGATGCAGTGGAATACGCGCGCATACTCGCGCGAGAACTCGGACGCCTGAATGTGACACTGTCATTCGGTCCGACGGCAGAAGATAAGATGGTGCTGTAACCACTGGGTGTTAACCGCAGGAACTTCCTGCGGTTTTTTGTAGCAAAAATAAGCAGCCGTAGCTCATATATGCGTCTGTTTATCATCAGGCATGTTGAATGCGTCGCGCGGGAGTGATAGCAGCCGCACAAGCGATAGTAATGAAAAGATGCATAGAAGTAGGGTGACGGCAGGCCGGAATGATCTCATTTCAGAAAAATAGTGTTGTCTTCATGATGGTTTACATTACACCACGATACTATTCTCTAATTCGCGCGAATTAGAGAATAGTATGACAATGCAAGGTGGTATGTCACCATTTTTTAATCACTGGTGAGATCGGCATTAAAAAACTACCGATATCACTGATTGCTTTTTGATGCAGGAGTTTTCCTCTCTGCGGCGGCGGGGCGCACGATGGTCGGGTGTGCGAACGTGGCGCGGCATCATGGCCAGCATAAAAGTATTGACGTAATGCATTAAAAGTGGCACAAATGGTGCATCGCTTCTGCCGTGACACCATATGAATACAAAGCTCAACGGCATAACGCTCGCTCTTTGCCAAATGAATGTTATTCCTGGCCGCCCCGATCTCAACGCGCGATACATTGCGGGCGAGATAGAGGAGGCCGCAAAACGCACCGTTGACATCATTGTCTTCCCCGAGCTTTCAACGACGGGGTATTTCATCGGTGACATGTTTGAAGATGAGGCGTTCATGCATGATGTGGAGATTTTTAATCGCGTCATTCGTGATGCAACGCGCGCGGGTATTGTCGCGATCGTGGGCACGCCCGTTGGCGTGCGGAATAAAACTGGTGAAGATGGCCGCATGCGCGTGACGAACGCCGGAGTGGTGTATGCGCATGGTCGCTATGTTGATCATGTGGCAAAAACGCTTCAGCCGAACTACCGCATGTTTGATGACGACCGGCATTTCTTCTCTACCCGTAAAAAGGCGCTTGAAGAAGGCAGGCGCCCTCAGGCATTACTTCGTCCCATCGCACTCTCTGTTCGTGGTATTGAGATACAGCTCGGTCTGATGCTTTGCGAAGATATGTGGCATGAGGCGTATGCTATGAATCCCGCCCGCATTCTTGCGGCACGCGGCGCCGACATGATCGTGAATATCTCGGCGTCTCCCTGGACGTGGCAAAAAAACCGCAAGCGTCACGCCATTGTAAAAACGCTTGCCGGGTTCACCCATCTTCCGCTTGTCTACGTGAATAACACCGGCACTCAGAACACCGGAAAGAATATTATTATTTTTGATGGAGCGTCTACGGTGTATGACGAAAGGGGAGAGCCAGTATTTGAGGTTCCTTCGTATACAGAGGGCACTCATGATGTAACGATCGGAGAAGGAATGAAGCCGGTAGTGCCATCGGCTCCTGATGATACTAGAGAACTCTATCGCGCGGTACGAACGGCCATTGCCGAATTTTTTGCGGGCCTTCCGCCCGACAGAAGAAAGGTTGTCATCGGCGTCTCCGGCGGCATTGATTCTGCTTTGGCCACGGCTCTGTATACCGACATTCTTGGAGCCGATAATGTCTACGGCATCAACATGCCGACGCAATTCAATTCAGCTGATTCACAGGCGGTGGCACGGACTGTTGCTGAAAACCTTGGCATTTCGTATGAAGTGCGCCCGATACAAAAGATCGTTGATGCAATCGCTGACGCGACGGGCGTACAAAAGAACACGCTTGCCTACGAAAATATTCAGGCGCGTTCGCGCATGGAAGTTCTTGCGGCGCGCGCACAGGACATCGGTGGCGTGTTTAGCGCCAATTGGAACAAGGTTGAGGCCGCGTTCGGCTATGGAACGCTCTACGGTGACATGGCGGGCGCGCTGGCGCCCATCGGCGATCTTGTAAAGCGCGAGGTCTACCAGCTTGCTGACTTTATGAATCGCGAGGTATTTCGTTTGCCGCATATCCCGCAATACTGTTTTGATACAGCGCCTTCCGCAGAACTTTCTTCGGATCAAAAAGACCCGTTTGACTACGGCCGCATTGAGAGCCGCGGGTACCATGAAGAAATGGTTCGTGCGTTCACCGAGTTTCGCAGAAACCCCGAGTGGTTCCTTGAAAAATATGGCGCGGGTCTTTTGGAACAAGAGCTGATGCTTCCCGCAGGCCGTTTGCGCACGCTCTTTCCCACGGCGCGCCACTTCATTCACGATCTTGAAAAGCACTGGCGGCTGTACCACTGGGCGTATTTGAAGCGGCTTCAGGGCCCGCCTATACCTATCGTCAGCAAGCGGGCATTTGGCACCGATCTTCGCGAGACACTCGTATCCGCGCACCTTACCTCGCGATATGCGGAACTTCGCACAGGGCTTCTTGCAAAAGAACCCGAGCGGCTCGTTGTCTATGGCGGTGGGTTCAATCCTCCCGCGGTGCATCACCGCAGGATAGTTCAACAGCTTCTTGATTGGTTTTGCCGCGTTGCCGTGGTGCCATCAGGAAACCGAGAGCGCAAGGATTCGCTTTTACTGGTCTCGCCCGCTGACAGGAAAGAAATGACAATGCGCAATTTTGCCGATCTTCCAAATGTTGTTCTTGATACATCTGATCTTGATGAAGGCGTGTTCACGCCCGCATGGGCGCTTGATGAGAAGTACAAGGCGGTATATCCGGGAGTTGAAATATGGCACGCCGTTGGAGCAGAGGCGGTTGCCGGAGGAGCTGAAGGAAAGGCCGAGATACAGCGTCTCTGGAAAAAGGGTCCCGAAATATGGCGAGAACTGAACTTCGTCGTTATTTCCCGTCCGGGGTTTCGCGTGTCCGCTGCCGATCTTCCTCCGAAAAACGAGGTTGTTGAGATAGAGAATTTTTTTGGGGCAAGCACCTTTATTCGTACGCTTCTTTCAACGGGACGCGAGAGCGAAGCGCAAACAGCGCTCTTTCCGCCGGTGTATGAATATGTGCGCGAACGCGGATTATACAAAACAACCTGAAAGGAGACCACATGCTCATCTCAAGCTTACCGCCTGCGCATCACGAAGCGCTTCTTAAGACGATCATTGCGCATCCTTTGGTGGGTGCGGTGCGGTACAACACCGGAATGGATTCTCCGTATTCGCCGCGAGAAACGCTTGAGCGGTTTCTTGGGTACTCGCGTCCTTTGAAAAAACCCTTGTATGTTGATCTCAAAGGCCGTCAGCTCCGCATTGTTGAGTGGGCAACGCTTCCGTACGGGCCCATCATCTTGAATCACAAGGTGAGGGTAGAACTTCCTGCGCGCGTTCTGTTTCGTGGAGACGACATCTGTGACCTGAAAGAGGTGGTTGACGGCAACAAGATCTACGTTGATCCGTTGCCAAAATATCCGTTGGGGCGCGGGCAATCCCTGAACATTCTTGGTGAAAATGTTGTCATTGAGGGAGGACTCACAGAGGTAGACCGTGCATTCATCAAAGAGGCGGCGGAATTGCACATTAGGCACTTTATGCTGTCGTTCGTGGAAAGTGTGGCAGACATAGATGAGTTTGATGCCGAGTGGGGCGGGAGTGTGGGAAGATTTTCATCTGCGCCCGTTGAATTGGTGCTGAAAATTGAATCGCAGAAGGGCCTTGATTTTGTGGCGGATGCTACGCGAAGCACCTTGCGCCGACGCCGCCTTATGGCGGCCCGCGACGACCTCATGCTTCATATCGGGGGTCTTAACATGCTTGAGGCCGAAGAACTTCTTATCGCAAAGGACCCGCGGGCGATGTGCGCCTCGCGCCTAATGCTGGGGCTTGAGCAGGGGAGCGTGACTCTTGCCGATATTTCGGACATTAGGATGCGCCAACTCATGGGGTATAAAACCTTCATGCTATCGGATGGCACATCGCGAAATCACTTTGAGAAAGCTATAGGATTTTGGGAAGAGTATATTTCCGCATATCCGATGTAGAATAAAACGCCTGTGATGCTCACGGGCCTTTTTATATCCTTATGACGGCGCGGTTGACAAAGTTCGGAGAATGATGATAATAAGCACGCGGATAGTGAAACTTACAAGGAGAGGCGAATGAAGTACGTTGCGGCATTCCATCTCATGGGCGATAATAGATGGCTTTTCAAGCGTAAACCGGACGTGTGTGTAGGGGTGCGCTATGTGTCACTTGGAGGTAATGATGCTGTCAGAGATTACATGACCGCCTGGCGCCTGGCGCTTGCCGAGGCAAAGAGCATGATGGTAAATCCTTTTCGCACGTTCCATCACGTAGGCAGGGTTGAGATCTATGCGTTGGGGTCGGCCGAGGACGACATCATGAATCTTGTGCCAGCGGAACAGACGACCGCAAGCCGTTGAAAATTCCTTATGTTTCCTATATAATCAAACAGCCCCTAGTGGGCTTTTTTACTTTCTTGCCGGGTCGGCTAATGGTAGGCCTCGAGACTCTGAATCTCGCTATCTTGGTTCGAATCCAAGCCCGGCAGCACGCGTATGCTAAGTCAGGTGACTGAGATGCCTGCCCTGATGAGTATGCTCTCAAGCGACGTCTACGCCCGCTCGGGTCGTGACACAATGACTCGGAACGCTTTCTACCTCATCATGGGGTGCGTTCTGGGGTGGGGACTTGTCTTCACCCACATCGTTTCCCAGATGACGGTTGACTGGAAGCCGGGGATCCTCAAGTTTTTGCTGGTTGGCATCGGCCTTCCGTTTCTTGGGATCTTTTTGAGTATTTCGGAGTCGGCTTTTGTTTCCTTTCTTGGCTTCAATCTTGTGGTCGGGGCGTTCGGTGCGCTCCTGGGTCCCACTCTCGCACGATACGAGCTTGCCAGGCCCGGCATTGTTTCTGAGGCCGCAATTCTCACTGCCATCGTGACTGCGGTCATGGCCGTGTCCGGCCTTCTGTTCCCGAACTTCTATCGTTCCATCGGCGGCGCGCTTGCAGGAGCCCTCATGGCACTTCTTCTTGTGCTTGTCGCCTCGTTCTTTATCCCGGCGCTGATGCAGTTTTCCATCATCCACTATCTGGCGGCCGGCCTCTTTGCGCTCTACATCGGTTACGACATGTGGCGCGCAAGCGAGATCCCCGCAACGCTGGACAACGCGGTGGATGTATCCGTCAGTTTGTACCTGGACATCCTAAACCTTTTCCTCTGGATCCTTCCGATCCTCGCAAAAAAGGACTAACAAACAGGACCCGCAACCCCGGGGGTTGCGCATACGCGCGGCCTCCGGGATTTTTAGTTGCCGGGAGACCTTGTATGACAGCGGGCGTCTTCAAATCGTAGGCGCAGGCGCTGGGGATAACATCTGCGCCTAACTGTGGCATACTGTGTATATAGTCAATTAATATAATATACATAATGAACATACGGCACCTCGGTCCTCTTGTTTTTCTTAGTGTTTTATTTTCCGCTGTTTTAGCATCCGATCTTCCTCGCGGATGGTTTTTTTACGCCGAATCCGAAGAAGGGGCCGCCGACCTTATTGTTGAGTCCGTTACGTTTGACCCTGTCACCCTTGCCCCCACCATGACGATCAGAAATGTCGGGGATGCCACCGCCCGGTCAACCTCACCCTCCATCAACGGCCGCTTCTATTTCTATGACGCCAGCCACAACTATATCTTCAGTTTTGACGCTCGCAGTGTATCAACCGCTGGTCTTGCCCCTGACGCTACCATACAGATCACTGAAACCTTCTCCGGATCTTTTTGGGACAGCGCCCGAAGCGATTGGCGGGCAAACTCTGAGTTTACCCGCGATACGCGCATGGCATCCGTTGCATCCGTCAAGGCGCGCGCCGACGAGTTCGGCTCGGTTGCCGAATCAAACGATGCCAACAATGAGCTTGAGGTGCCAATCATTCGGCCCGAAACATCGGGAGAAGATCTTGTTGAACAAGATGAAGATGATGCAATTGATGCCATAATAGACGAACTTGATGGCGATAGCGAAGATGCGCCTGCGCCTCCTCCACCTGCACCGGCTCCCGCTCCGACACCTGAACCCGCGCCCGTGCCGCCGCCGTCACCATCGGATACAGTGTCGCCATCAGTACCGGGTAATGTTCGGCGGACGAGCGCCCAGAATTCAGCGACAGTGACCATTGTGTGGAATGGCGCCACCGATAATGTCGGCGTTGCCGGCTATCAGTTCCGTCTTGATAGTTTAGCGCAAAGCGATTGGATAGATATCGGCAATGTTACCGCGCATACCTTTCCTATTTCCGTAGGTTCGCATCTTGCGTATGTGCGCGCATATGATGCCGCAAGAAATTATGGAGCCGTAGGGGAGCGATATTTTCTTTCCACCGACCCACCGCCGCCTCCTATGCCGGGAACGGCCGATCGCAACGCACCGACTGCCCCCGCCGATTTGAGCCGTGTCACCCCGCAAGATTCTTCCACCGTGATGATCGTCTGGACTGCATCAAGCGATGATCTTGGCGTTGCCGGTTATGAATTCCGGCTTGATACGCTCCGCGAAGTTGATTTTCACGACACCGGGAGCGCGGTGACCCACACGTTCACCACAACACTTGGGTCGCATAACGCGTATGTTCGCGCCTATGACGCGGCGGGAAATAGAAGCGCTGAATCACTTCTGAACCTTCTTGTCACGGCCGAAACTTCTGTGCCCGATCCTTCGGGCGCTGACGGCCAAGCACCTCCGCCCCCTGCTCCGAGTCCCGTACCACCGCCGTCGGGCGGTTCGGACGACGGATTAGCGCAGGGCGCCGCTCAAGATCAGGGTGAGCAGCAACAATTTGAGCCGCGCGTTCTTCCCGGTAGTATGTTCTACCCATTTAAATCCTTTGGACGCGAAGTACGATCGTTCTTTACCTTTGATACCGAGAAGAAGGCGAATCTTCGGCTCCAAATCGCAAACAAAAAGATCCTTGAGGCACATGTGCTTGTTGATAAAGGTGAGGGCGATCGTGCGATCAAGCACCTGAAAAGCTACGCGGGGGATCTTGCAAAAGCCCAGGCGCTTTCGGATGACCTTCGGGAAAGGGACAATAACAAGGGTAAAAAGTTTGAGCAAAAAATGCTTCGTAACGAGATCAAGCACCAGATGGTTCTGGGCACGTTTGAGCGCGCCGCATCGGCTGATGCTATTGAGACAATAAAAGATATCCGAGGCAAAACATTTGAAAAAATTGCGCATAGCGCTGACGTGATAGACGATGGTGCCACGGTAGAAAAGATTCTTACCGCAACACTTGATAATAACGGCAGCCCTTTCAAAACACTGCGGAACCTTGAGGTGCTAAAAGGCATTGAGACGAAAGTTCCCGAAAAGGCGCAGGATGCCATCCGCCATGCCGAAGAAAACGCTCTGAAAAGGTTCAAGGGCCAGAACGAAGCGCTTCCGGAAAACCACAAAAAACTGCTGGCGGGGTATGTGGAAAAAGCCGGAGGTGACGAGGTTGCGTATCTTAAGGTGTTTGACGCCCTTTCGCGCGCCGGTGTTGACGAGCGGTCCGAAAAAGATTTGATCGCGGCCAAAGAAAAACTTCTCTTGCTTCTTGATGCGCGGGTACAGGAGGTAGAGAAGAAACATCCCGGTGTGGCGAAGTTGTTCCTGCAGAACATGGAGAAGGGCACCATTGACGACCTGCGCGTTCTCAAAGACCTTGAAGGCACGGGCCTGGCGCCAGCGGTGGCCGCTTCGGATATCCAAAAGAAGTTCGGCGATACTCTGAAAAAGCTGGACACCAAAGAAAAGAAACGTGAGTTTATTGAAGATGCGGCCGGACGGTATAAAGATGTAGAACAACTTGAACTGTTTGATAGTGTTCAAGCGTCCGTCCCGACCGAAACGAAGTCGGTCATTGACGATGCGCGATTGATGTTGATAGAAAATATCAAAGATGAACTTGCTACAAAGACGGGCAAGGATAAAGACGCCTTTATCAGAAGCGTTGTTGGTGATAACCCCGGCAATCTTAAGGTGATCACGGCGAGCGAGGGTGATCTCGGCAAGAACAACACTGCCATTCTTCGGGATGCGCAGCTGAAACAGATAGAGCGATACGTCAATGCTGTTGCTGATCAGGAAAGTTTGAAAAAATATGAGGCAAAGGTTTCGGATGAGGAAACGAAAAAAATTATTGAAAAATACAAACCTGATCTCATCAAGACCGTTGAGAATGCTGTGGACAACGCCGCTCTTCCGACGGCTTCTCCGGCTCCGGTCGCAGAACCTTTGGGGGAGCCGATCGTGTGTACGCAGGAGTACAAGCCCGTGTGCGGCGAGAACGGCAAAACATATGTGAACCGTTGTATCGCCGAACATAAGGATCGCGTGAAGGTTGCCTACGAAGGAGAATGTAAGGGTGCCTCGGATGGGTCGGAGGCCGTTCCGGTCTGCACCAGGGAATATATTCCTGTTTGCGGCGTGAACGGGCTTACGTACCAGAACAAGTGTTTTGCAGTTGAGTCCAATGTAGAGATTTCCTACAGCGGGGCATGCACATCAGGATCGCCCGCCCCATCTGTGTCTGGTTGCACGAAAGAATATATTCCGGTCTGTGGCGTGAATGGTCTTACATATCAAAACAAATGTTTCGCGTATGACTCACGTGTCGGCATAGCATACGAAGGCGTCTGCAAGACCTCTGATCCGACTCCGCCATCTTCCCAGCCATCCGACGTTGTATATGCGTGCGGCGATGGGAAGGACAATGATGGCGATGGTTATGCCGATCTTAAAGATCCGGGCTGTACTGATGTAAAAGATGACGATGAGTACAATGCTCCCGCGACACCTGTGCCAGCTCCCGCCGCGGTAGCAGATACCACCGTGCCAAGCATTCCCGCGAACCTCACCGTCACTCCTATATCCACCACACAGATCAACCTCTCCTGGACCGCATCAACG
>MHQW01000002.1 GCA_001820785.1 Candidatus Sungbacteria bacterium RIFCSPLOWO2_02_FULL_51_17 | reverse complement strand
ACCCCTTGATGCCGGTATATTTTGAGTGGATTCGATTAAAAAACTCCATAAGCTCAGGGCTTCATGGAGTCCAGAATGTATCTTGCATTATGCATAGCTACACAAAAACCCGCAATTTCATGCGGGTTTGTGTTTTTTAGCATGGTATATACCTTTATTCTCTTGATGTGAGATCGCTCTCCATTTCTTTATGCGCGGCATCAACTTGTTTATTGGTCACATGAAGCCGGAGATCCTTGACGCCCTTGTCCACGACCCCTTTTGCGCCACCTGCCAGAAGGCGCTCCGCTGTCAATTCCCTTGCTTTTCCGACAAGATCATCAAAAACATCTAGAAGTTTTTCCGCCTCTTCTAACTGTTTTCCCTGGTAGCGTTGAATAAGCTTTCCTAGACCGAACACCGCTGCTCCCGGCAGTAGTCCAACTGGTCCCCCGCCTAAGAAACCGAGTACCGCGAGCCACCCTCCAAGTGTTTTCAAAGCCACGCGAACATCGTGCGTCAGGGAGTCATATCAAGCCCTGTCTTCAATATCGCTCGTTTCCTCGTCAATCACATCCAGAAGAGCATTTAATTCGCCCATGGTCTTTTCATAGTCAACCGGTCCGTCACCGGCAAGCTCTTCAAGCTTTACGCTCATGTGTGCAATGTCGCGCGCCAGACCCTCCTTCTTCTCTTTCTTACCAGCTCCTTTCTCAAAAGGCGTACCTTCGCTTACATTATGTGCTCCTTCCATGCCCATATGTGTATATATCCCTAGAGATTTTTCATAAAACCTCAATAGGATGATTAATGAATAAACGTTGTTAATTATAGCTATCGTTAAATATCCAAATTTTTCACGGCTTTTGCGTGTGTCTGAATGAACTTTTTCCGCGGCAATACCTCGTCTCCCATAAGAACATCAAAAATATGATCTGCCTCTTCGGCATCTTCTATAGAAACCTGCAACATCACGCGCTGGGCGGGATCCATGGTCGTCTCCCATAGTTGCTCCGGATTCATTTCACCCAAACCCTTATACCGCTGGATAGAAACGCCCTTTGTCTTCTCCCCTCCCTCGGCCTCTTCCGATGTCTCCTCCTGCTCCTCTTCCGGCTCTTTTTCTGCGGGCGATTCTTTTCCTCCCTTCCCTCGCGCGCGCTCCTTTTCTTCCTTAAGTTTCTGAATCTCTTTTACCACGCGATCTTTTTCCTCATCGGAATAGGCATAACGAACATCTTTTCCGCGGGCGACACGGTACAACGGCGGTTGTGCGATATATAAATATCCCGCCTCTATCATGGGTTTGAAGTAGCGGTAAAAAAGGGTCAACAGAAGCGTCCTGATGTGCGCACCGTCAACATCGGCATCGGTCATAATGATGATGCGGTGATACCGAAGGCGCGACTGGTCATAATCGTTCCCGATAGCGGCCCCAAGCGCGATAATAAGCGAGCGGATCTCCTTTGATGCAAGCATTTTATCAAGCCGCGCTTTTTCCACGTTCAATATTTTCCCGCGAAGCGGAAGTATCGCTTGATTCCTGCGGTCACGCGCCGATTTCGCCGATCCTCCGGCGGAATCGCCCTCAACAATATAAAGTTCCGACTCCTCGGGCTTTCGCGATTGGCAGTCGGCAAGTTTCCCGGGAAGCATGAGACCGTCCAAGGCCCCTTTTCGCAGTACCGTTTCCTTTGCGGCTTTCGCGGCTTTGCGCGCCCGTTGGGCTAAAAACGCCTTCTCAAGGATAGAGCGCGCGTTATCCGGGTGTTTTTCAAGGAACTCCTCAAACGTATCAGCCACTACCGTTTCTACCGCGGTCCGCGCCTCGGGGTTTCCGAGCTTCGCCTTTGTTTGCCCCTCAAACTGCAGTTGACTTGAAAGAAGCTTTACCGACACGATTGCCGTAAGCCCTTCTCGCACATCATCCCCAATAAAATTTTCATCGTCTTTTTTAAAATAGTCGTTCTTCTTGCCGTAGTCGTTCAATACTCGCGTAAGCGCCGTGCGAAATCCGGTAAGATGCATGCCGCCCTCCGGCGTATAAATGTTGTTTGCAAACCCCATCTCCTTGGATTGGATATCTTCGGTGTACTGCATGGCCGCCTCAACAAAGATCTTCTTGTCGCCAACCGCCACCTCCTTTTGAGCGTAATAAATAGTATCGTGCTTCGGCGTCTCGTTCCGATTCAAGTACCGCACGTATGATGTGATGCCGCCCTCAAAATAAAACGAGTGGCTCTGCGCCGGCGCCCGCGTAACCCCTTTTTTATCCTTTGTTTCAATTGACTGCCGCTGGTCAATGATGGTCATACGGACCCCGCGCGTAAGATATGCCTGTTGGCGGAGGTGCTCAAGAATTGCGTCCCAGTCAAATTGTATCGTATCAAAAATTTCCGGGTCGGGCTCAAAGGTGACGGCGGTACCCGTTCCTTCGGACTTGCCTATTTTTTTTACGGCATATTTTGGTTTGCCTCTAACGTATTCCTGAACCCACAGCGCGCCCCCGCGAGACACTTCGGCTTTTAGCCACACCGAAAGAGCGTTCACTACCGAAACGCCGACGCCATGAAGACCGCCTGAAACCTTGTATGCGTCCCCGCCGAACTTTCCTCCCGCATGAAGCGTGGTAAGGACCGTCTCAAGCGCAGATTTTTTCGTCTGCTTATGGATGTCAACGGGAATGCCGCGTCCGTCATCAACGACCATCACCCGATTTGCGGGCAATAGCGTGATGGCGATATTTTTTGCATACCCCGCCATCGCCTCATCAATGGAATTGTCCACGACCTCCCAAATGAGATGATGTAATCCGGAGACACCGGTAGACCCGATGTACATGCCAGGCCGCTTTCTGACCGGATCCAACCCCTCCAACACATAAATATCTTTCGCCGAATACGACTCCTCGCCGGAGCCCTTTGTTGCGCTATCCACAGGAGAGGTATTCTTTGTTTTTTTCGCTAATTTTTTTGCCATGTGAGTCCCGTCAAAACAATAAAAAAGACGCCAAACATGCGGTCTTTTCTGATGCCCTCTTTAGAGAAGACGATGAAGTCAGTATAGCAAAAATACCACTGATGTTCAATACGACGTACGAAAAACGAGTACAAAAAACAAAAAAGACCTCCCGTCGGAAGTCATTTTATAAGTTGGTTCCCGCGTCGCCAACGCCCATACTCATTCACTCGTGAACGCGCCATGCGGCGCACACGACGTGATGCTATGGCTTTTCCGCGTAATACACGCCGTATTTTATTAATTCCGCCTGAAATGCTTTGTCCATTGCGCCGGAACACCGCCAATGATCAACCAGCGTGGAAACATACCTACTCACAAAACGAAGCGGATACAGCATGTAGACGACCGGAGATACGGCAAGACCTACTCTATACAAATGATTGGAAGACGGCCGCACCGCGCTCGTCTTATCAAGCTCACGGACATTCTTGAACCCCAACTCTTTAAATATCGGGAGGTACTCTCCCCACCACTGGGTCTGATGGACGGCAAGCGTCGTCGTAATATTATCAAATATCAACTCCTCGTTTCTGTTCCGAATATCGCGATTCTGAAAAAAATCCGCGACGATCAGGCGGCCTCCCGATTTCAGAAGGCGATACACTTCTTCAAAGAGCGCTCGTTTATCAAGCGCGTAATCAAAACTTTCTATCGCCCACACCACATCAAAGGTATCGCTGGGAAAATTCGTGTGATTATAATTCTGAAGCTCAAACGTGGTGATGTCGGCAACCTTGTTCACTTCTGCGTTTCGCCGCGCTTCATCAATAAGTCCCTGATCGTTCGCAATGCCAATAACTTTTGCCCCGATATGTTTGGCAATCCAAATAGAACTTCCTCCTACGCCGCATCCAGCATCAAGAACAAGGTCATCCTTTGTGATTCCTACCGTCTCGGCTAAAAATTTATTTTCCTGAAGCAGCGCCTCCGTTAACGAGCGCGCGCCATCTTCCCAAAACCCCATGTGGAGGGCAAGCGATGCCGGTGAATACCAAAAAAGACGATACTGCGACCAGGCATCTTTATAGTAGGCGGAAACTCTTTTTTCACTCTCTTCTTTGCTTAATGTCGGAAGCATACAATAGGATCCGGAGCAATTACCTTCTTACTTTCCACCCGCTTTTTTCCAATTCTTTAACAAAACTCATGAGCATTGCATCAATCTCTTTATCGGCTAACGTCCGCTCGGCCGACTGAAACACGAGGTGGAACGCGATGCTTTTCTCCCCTGCCCGCCTCATGCGGTCGTCCTCAAAGTAATCAAAAAGATCGGCGTCTACCAGCAACCCGCCTCCTTTTTCATCAAACACTTGAAGTACGTCATCGGTCTTTACTCGTTGCGGCACCACAAGCGCTATGTCCCGTACGATCGCCGGAAATCGCGAGGCGGGCCGGTATTCGGCAGATGCTTTGGCGCTCTGCCCCAATCTTTCAACATCAATCTCGGCGGCAGCTATCCGCCCCTTGCTCTTTATGCGTTCCACTATGGCGGGGTGTACCTCGCCGATATTCCCGATCTTTTGGTCTCCTATTTTAATTTCAGCCGAGCGATACGGATGGAACATCTGGGGACGGGCCGGATCCATGCTCTGCAAAGCCGCATCATCATACCAATGGTCGGTGATGCCGCATGAATCAAGAAGATCGTCAATCGCTCCTTTAAGCTCATAAAATTCGCTCCCCGCTTTTCCGGCACGCGCTGCGACAACGACTGCAAGATGCTTTCGCTCGCGCACTCCCGTCAGCTCGGATGCAACGGCCCTCATTGATTTCGCGATACCAAACAATCGCACGCCCTCCTCATGCTTCATATTATCGGCCGCCTGCTTAATGTATTTTATAACGGGACGCGCCAAGAGATAGCGCGCATCGGGAGAGATAGGATTTGCCACCTCAACGCAATCCCCGACACCGGCATGAAACTCCGCGAGCTCCCGTTCACCCGTGAACTGATAGACGAACGTCTCCATGCATCCGGCTCCGCGAAGCGCTTCGCAAACTCGCCGCTCCCAGAAGAGTTCATCCGACTCCGTGGCGCCGATGAACAGCGTTTCGGGAAGGCGCGCCGGAATTTTTTCATAGCCATACAACCGCGCCGCTTCTTCTATAAGATCTTCTTCAAGCACGATATCGCGCCGCGCCGTCGGCACGCCGACAAGCAATTGCGTCTTGCTTTTTGCCGAAACGGTCATGCCAAGCCCCTGAAATGCTTTTTTATAAAAAGCGAGCGGCACTTCACATCCGATGAGACGCGATGCATAGTCGCACCGAAATAGTATGCGGCGGGAAACCGATCGCACCAGATAAACATCCGCCACTCCCTGAACGCGGCCTCCCGCAACTGCGATAATAAGGTCGGCAAGGCGCCGCAGTGCGCCCTCCGCGCCATTGGGATCTAGATCATGCTCAAACCGCATAGAGGCATCCGTTTTGAGATTGAGCAGGCGTGATGCGCGGCGTATGACCGCGGGATCAAAATTTGCCGCCTCGCATACAATGGTATGCGTCTCGGCGGTCACTCCAGAACTCTTCCCTCCTTTGATCCCTGCGATCGCCAATGGCTTTTCGGGATCGGCTATCACCAGCACGTCCTCGGAAAGCGCGTACTCTTTGTCATCAAGCGCAAGGAGTCGTTCGCCCGGCTTTGCGCGCCGCACAACTATCTGTTTTACCTCCTTTTTCCCGACGATCCTGGCATGATCAAATACATGGAGCGGTTGTCCCGTTTCAAGCATGACATAATTTGCCGCATCCACCAGATTGTTTATTGCTTGCACCCCGCACAGCGCCAAGCGCGACGAAAGCCACGCGGGCGACGGCCCAACCTTCACCCCGTCAATCACAGCGCCGATGTACCGCCGGCAATCATTCTTGTTCCCGCCATTCACCGTAAGATATTTCTTGACGCTTCCGACCTTCATGCCGGTTTTGCGTTTCTGAAAATTCAGCGTGGCACCCGTAAGAGCCGCGATCTCGCGCGCAACCCCGATGTGCCCCGAGGCATCCGCCGCGCGGTTTGATTTTTGAACCTGAATATCAAGCCGCCAGTCATCACCAACTTTCTCCAGCCCCTCCACTTCAAATGCGCGCAACGTCAAAAGTTCCGCCAGTTTTTCCGGTGATTCTTTGAACCGTGCCAATTCTTTAAGCCAGTTATATGAGAATTTCATTTCATCATTCAAATATGTTCAACAGACGAAACAGTTCTGCTTTTACCTCTTCCGGTGGGTCATAATCCTTCTCTGGATGGACTTGCTTCAATTCATAGAGTCGTTCATACGCCTTAGCAAGCTTATCTAGCAGTTCGTGATAGCGCGGAGTCCCAAGTTCTTTTTCGGAAAAAAGACCCTGTATCTGAAGCGCACAACTGCCAAAACATTCAAACCAACTATTGGCCGCCCGATGAAATTCTGCACGAATCGCGTTCGGAGCATTTTGTATGATGCCTTTTGCCAATTCAATGCGATCACGTTTTCCTTCTTGGTTTTCAGTGCTCATGATTTTCTCTAAAACTGCTTCAAAAACCGTACGTCCCCCGAATTAAAAAGCCGGATATCGGGTATCTTGTATTTCATCATGGCAATCCGCTCAAGCCCCATACCGAAGGCGAACCCCGAAACGTCCTTGGGATTGTACCCCGCATGCTTGAACACGTTCGGGTGCACCATGCCCGCTCCCGCGAGCTCAAGCCATCCGGTACGCTTGCATACCGAACAACCATGCCCGGCGCACACGATGCAGGAAATATCAATTTCAAAACCCGGCTCCACAAAAGGAAAAAAGCTCGGACGCAGGCGTATCGTGGTTCCGACAGAAAAGAACCTCTTAAAAAATTCTTCCATGACCGCCTTAAAATTCGCGATAGTTATTTTTTTGTCGACCATCAGCCCTTCCAGTTGATTGAACTGGAAATCAT
Organism: Candidatus Sungbacteria bacterium RIFCSPLOWO2_02_FULL_51_17; assembly: GCA_001820785.1. GTDB lineage: Bacteria > Patescibacteriota > Minisyncoccia > Sungbacterales > GWA2-42-14 > 2-01-FULL-51-34. The sequence goes on along the minus strand of MHQW01000002.1, from coordinate 3,022 downwards.
GTGAGGCATCCGTCGCCTCGTACCGATACGCTCGCCCCGGAGCAATGATCCGAATTGGCGGATTGTTTTTTTCCATGTAACGCACCTGTACGGGGCTCGTGTGAGTGCGCAGAAGAAGTTTTTGAGTTTTGAGTTTTGAGTTTTGAGTTTGTTTCGGATTTAGGATTTCTGATTTCTGATTTTCTGGTTGTTTCAACCAGAATGTATCCCACATATCGCGCGCGGGGTGATCGGCGGGAATATTCAGCGCGTCAAAATTATACCATTCCGTTTCAACCTCGGGTCCCTCTACCACCGAAAAACCCATCGTAGCAAAAATTTTTTCAACATTGTTCCTGACCTGCGTTATGGGGTGAATCGTTCCCTTGGGCTTGCGAGCGCCCGGACGCGTTACATCTATCCACTCTTCTTTGAGTGCCGACCCCATCGTCCCTTTCTTAAGCTCCGCCATCCGCTGCTGCAAAAGCCGATCCACCTCGGAACGAAGTGCGTTCGCAAAACTTCCTACCCGGACGCGCTCTTCCGCTGAAGTGTTTTTGAGCGCTCGCAGAATGCCGGTGATCTTCCCTTGTTCGCGCCCCAAATATAGTATCCGTACACGTTCAAGATCGGCGGTGGTTTTCGCCGCCCGTATCTCGCCTTCGGCCTCGCTCTTTATTTTTATCAGGTCGTTATTCATGCCTAGTATAGCCGTATTGTAGCAAAAACTGCCACTTATGACACGGGAAGCGCCGCTCCGTCGTTATTCCTCCGCCTTCTATGCACAAGCAAACTGCCAACAAGTCCAATAAGAAGCCCGAGGGTGCCCGCCCCAAATGCCCCGGGACTAAACATAGTTTTTTTATCATCCTCGCTGGCAAGTATCGTCAGAGGAATATCGGCCTCAACGATCGCTTTGTCATGTTTCTGAAATCGGACCGTCATGCTGTATTCTCCCGGCTCGGAAAATTCATACGTCATCCCGGCGGGTCCAAGCGCGGGCATATGAAACCGCCCCACCAACGGATACACGTTATCGCGCACCCGGCGAATGCGTACCCACACATCGTCAACAGAAATGACGTTCGTGGTTGACGATGCGGACAAGAGCTGAAGATCAAAACGAAGAGGTGTTCCCGCGCGAAGATCGGTTTCGCTATAACCAATATCAATAATGTATTCCCCGACCGTTTTTTCAATGGATGCCCCGCCAGAATGGCCAAATGCGGGAATAGCGATCAATCCGATACAACCGAGCGCCAGAAGTATTCCAAGTGTTTTTGTGTTCATATGATGCAAAGTATATATCACTAGTATACCCGCCACGGGACACCTTGTGCAACTGACCGCGTAACAAAGCGCGCCACACCGGCGTCACATATGATGCTCACTGACAAAAAAATAACAATGAAAAAGCGCACCGCGAAAACACCAAAAAACAGAACCGCTCTCGTATGTGCCGTATGCAAAAAGCAGATGGGGCTGTTTCTTGAAAAAATCTCGCTTCCCTCGGCGCTCTTTCTCTGCAGTGAATGCGCAACAAAGATCTGCTTTCGCTGTGGACGGCCCATCATGAAAGGAACATTATATTCTGAAGCGAAAAACGGCAAGGTGTCGCACTTTGGATGCGTTATGGCGTGCCTCGGCAATGCCTTGGATGCCGCAGGAATGCCCATCGGAGTAGGCGACTGACCCAGGGCATCTCGCTGTAACATTCTCCGAAAAAGACGCGTATCATTGGTGTTGCCGCCACTGCCGCGAATCGGTGAGCGAGCACTACCCGCCCTTTCTATGGGCACCGAAATGCGAGTATTATTCATGGTTTTGACTAAAAACCCCGCCATTAAAAGGCGTGGTTTTTTGTAACAAACGAGACACTTTTAGATGGCACAAAGCGATAGTTCACACTCTACGCATGTGCCCCATCTTTTAAGGGCGGGGTTTTGTATTACATCCCGTGCCTAGGTAATGGCAATTTCTGGCAAGAATGAAGACACAAGGTAAAATGAACTTACAATGAGCACCAGAAGAAAGATGCCATACAAGGCATGCCGCGGATGCTTTTGATGCGCCTCAACCCAGATCATGAGGACAAGCGTCAGTATCGCCTGTATCGCAATGATGAGATAGACGATCTGCACAAGAAGCTTCGGTGATGTGACAAGACGCTTAAAAAGAAAGAGATATGATCCGGCGCCCGACGCAATGCCGGCAGTCGGCTGACCGGAGACAAGCGGCTCGGCATTTTTCACGGCAAGGAACATGGAATTTTTTTCACCCGACTCCGCGATCGCCACCGGTTCGGCATTGGAAGCATCCGACTCCTCGCCCTTTATCGGCGTCTCGGAAGAGAGGGCTGGCATCGTAGAGACCGACGATGGCGCAATCGGCGCTGCGGCAGGTGCAGGAGTACGCGGCGATACATCCGGCGCCGACACTAGCGCCGTGTGCAGTGCGGATGCCACGGGTTTTGCCGGATTGCCGAACATTTGGACAACAAACATCGTCTCACGTCCCTGATACATCCCCTTGGCGGTCGCAATACCAATCTCGGAAAAATTTTGATTCAGTATGTTTGCGCGATGTCCCGCCGACTCCATCCATGCCCGCTCAACATCGGTAGAGTCAACAAAATCAACCGCAAGATTTTCTCCTGCATGCGTGAATGAATATCCGGCCTTTTTAAACCAGTGCCATGGCGAGAGCCCCTCCGGACTTGTATGCGCAAAATATCCTTTGTTCGCCATATCTTCCGCCTTCATGCGCGCCACCTCCGCAAGGACCGGGTTCATTTTTAGAGGATATTGACTGTTTGAGCCACGATCTATATTCGTAAGATCAACAAGCACTCCGGGAAGGATCGCGCCAAGCATCCGACCCTGCAATAACACATGCGAATAGAAAAAAGAGAAACCCACAAGCAGTAGAATGATGCAGGCAAGAACGGTAACATTCAACTCCCGCAAGAAGTGCGGCTTGAACTCGTTGCCATCGTGCGGAAGATAGTACTTTTTAAGGAGTTTTCTCATGTACATATTATACC
>MHQW01000001.1 GCA_001820785.1 Candidatus Sungbacteria bacterium RIFCSPLOWO2_02_FULL_51_17 | reverse complement strand
TTGGTATAACAAGTTAATAATAAATACATGAACAATAAAGCCGAAAAACAAGAATGGAGAGAAACAAGTTTAAAGGGCCGGATGGCCGAGTCGTTGGTTTATGATCTGTTAAAAGAATCGGGAAATGAAATATTCAAGATCGGATACGAAGCTATACTATCCGGCCTCGCTCGCATTGAAGAATCGTTTAAGCGCAATAGTGAGGTTGGCGAGAAGATTCGCTCTATCCCGGATTTCTTTGTTATTGATAAATCGGGGAATCCGTATTTAGTCGAGGTTAAATTTAGGTGGAATCCCGCAGGTCACGAAAACGACGCAAAGAAGCTGGCTCGTATCAAAGATTCTTGGAAAGAGTGCTTTGTATTTTATGTAAACTGTTCCGAGAAGCCGTATTTCAGGGCAAGTAAATACCCGTTTACTAACGAGTCAGGACACCTTATTGTCGAACCAGTACAAAATCTGAAGTTTTTCAACATCACGCAAGAGCTGTTAGATAAATTTGACGCGTTAGTAGAAAAGTATTTGACCCCGACTCTTCATAAAAAATAAATCAGTATGGTCAAAGTCATACAAAAAAACGACAAAGAGCTGTATCAATGCGAGGAGTGTGGTTTTCATTATGCCGAGAAGGAGTGGGCTGAGAAGTGCGAGGCGTGGTGTCAAGAGCATAAGAGTTGCAATATCGAGATCACGGCGCACGCCGAGGAGAATAAAAAATATGACTCCAAAATATGATTTGGATAAAATTAAGTTTGCGACCGACGGGCCGACTTTTGAGAAGGCGATTGATTTATATGAGAAAGGAAAAGTAACGCAATTTAAAGAAGGAATCGGTGCGTATTCAGCTGTGGTCGTTAGCACAAAGCCGTATCGGGTTTCGGTTGAGGCGCGGCGGTATGATTATGGGCATTGCGAATGTTATCTCGGTCAGAATGATACACTTTGCAAGCATATGGTGGCTGTGGCAATTTATGCGGTGATGGACGGCAAAAAAATGAGTGACGAAGATAAGCGGCTCGTTTCTCAAGCTGTTTGCAGTGGTCGGTTGGGAGAATTAAGCAAGAGTGAGTTAGCGGCAACGAAGAAGGCGATTACCGCCGGCATGCGGTATATCAAATCATACGAAGGCCCGTCGCGCACTTGGTTTGCGTATCAAAGTTCTCTTTCCGAGGGGTGCAATCGTTTATCAAAAATTGTTTCCGAATTGCCGGTAAGCAAGCAAACTGCAAAAGTTCTGGTTGATATGCTTTTGCGGCTTGATGATCGATTGTGTCGCGGCGGCATTGATGATTCTGATGGCACTGTTGGCGGGTTTATTGAAGAAACCGTGCAGGCGCTTAAAGAATACGCAAAACTCAATCCTTCTTGTGTTGAAGCGTTCAACGAACTAAAAGGTAAAGAAACCTGTTTTGGCTGGGAGGAGCCGCTTTTGGAATTCGTTAAGAATTGATATAGTAATATCGGAATAGTGAGAATCGGTATTTACCGGCGCAAGCCGGTAACAGGATTGTGCAATGAGTCCGCCATCCGCCTTTGTGCGGTGGATTTATCCGAAGGGATAGAAGGTGCGGTTAAAAGCAAAATTGGTTTACGGACATACCGAGAGCTCGGCCGAGGGCCGCAAGAGGGATTTATCTCTCCCGCTCGCTGTTCCCGCAAAGAACTCCCATCGCGGGAGTTTTTTGCTACAATGGGTGCAAAGCTCTTATCTCGGCTCAATCGCTCGCCACAAGGGCACACAGCTCGTAATTCGGGGTGCACTTACCAGTAATTCACGATCTTGAAGGGTGAGATGTTGCCGGGAATCTGCCAAATTGCGGTTCTAAATGCGTGAAGCGCGCGGAGTTTTTTAAAATAGCCGCAGATTATGCTGTTATTTTAATTGTTGTTAACTTTCAGAGATAGACAAATTATGGTATTTTAGAGAAATGATTTCCAAAGAAGCATTAGGCGAAGTGTAAGTTGGTATGATTTGTGTATGAAATCAAATCCACTCTGGTGGAAAAGCGCGGTGTTCTATGAGCTCTATGTAGACACATTCGCCGGCGATTTTAAGCGCCTCGGCTCTTGTCTTGATTATTTTTCACGCCTTGGCATTGATTGCCTTCACATTCTTCCACCATACCCGTCTCCAATGGTAGATGACGGGTATGACATTTCTGATCACCAAAATGTGCGGCCGGAACTCGGCACGCTCAATGATTGTAGGGCATTCATACAGAGCGCCCATGCGCGCGGCATCCGGGTTATGACCGATCTTGTCCTAAATCATGTCTCCAAGGATCATCCGTGGTTCAGTGAGGCGCGGCGATCCAGAAACAACACGAAAAGAGATTACTTTCTCTGGTCAGATACCGGGAAAGATCTTGCGGGGTCCGTGAACGCATTTCCCCATCTCAAGTCATCAAATTGGATTGTTAATAAGGCGACCGGCGATTATTATTTTACTACGTTCTATCCGGAACAACCCGATCTGAATTGGGACAACCCGGAAGTCACGCGTGAAATGTGCGCGGTCATTGACTTTTGGATTGAGGTTGGCGTTGACGCGTTTCGGATAGATGCCGCATCACACCTGGTAAAAAGAGAGGGCACGAACTCCAAGGGACTGCCGGAAACGCATGCTGTTCTAAAAAAGATCCGGGCGCATGTGAATTCACGCGATCCCGGGGTGGCGCTTTTGGCGGAAGTTCGTGATACGCCGGCGCGCACACGGAATTATTTTGGTGCGGGAGATGAGTGTCAGCTTGTGTATCATTTTCCCATGGCGGAAGAAATGTTTCTTGCTGCCCTTCATAATGACCCTAAAGAGGCAGAACTCCTGTTTGCGCATACTCCCTTGGCTCCGGCGAACTGCCAATGGGTGCTTTTTCTAAGAAACCACGACGAACTTTCGATGAGCATGATGACCGCCGAGCAGATGATCACCGAAGACGAGAGACATGAGATGATTGACTACTGCGATCCTTCGCGCAGATTCGTTTTTAAGGATGATGCGGGTCTATGCATGCGCATGGCGAGCATATTCAAGCGGGACCCGGCGAAAATCCGCCTGGCCTTTCAGATGCTGCTTGGGTTTCCGGCATCCGCGGTCATTTATTACGGAGAAGAAATAGGGATGGAAAACGATGAGTCGCTTGGAGTTGTTTTAGATTGCCGCCGGTATGTTCGCGGGAAATTTGATTGGAAGCGCGCGCATGCTGAGATGCGCGATCCCAATTCACTTTTTTCATTTGTTGCCGGGCTGATCGCAAGGAAAAAAGCTCACTCGGTTCCGATGGTGTCGGAAGCCGATACGTTGTGAGGATGTGGAGTTAAATTTCCATCATTGGAGTGATATAGTGTGGGCGTGCATACATCTTGCGTGAATGTAAGACACAAAGGATTTACGCTTATTGAACTTTTGGTGGTCATCGCGATCATCGGTATTTTAGCGACGATCGTTCTTGCCGCGATCTCTCGTGCCCGCGAAAGAGCGCGCATCATCAAAGCGACCGCCGAGGTGAAAACGCTCTATCAGGCGCTTATCCACTATAATATTGATACCAATACGTGGCCAAGCTGTGGGGTTGGGTCAAGCAATTTTGAGGATATGTCAACTGATCCAGAGATTGGGTGGAATAATTCCTGGAAAGTCGGATACATTGACCGCGAGATCACGAACGATCCATGGGGCACGCCATATTACTATGACGGATGTCCGACCATCGGTTTTGAATGCACGCCCGGCTCTTCATCTGTGTGTTCGGCGGGGCCAGATAGGGGATATGAATCCTTTAATGAGGCGGATATGACAGCAAATGATGATGACATCTGTCGTTATTTTGAGCCGCAGTGCTGATCCCGCCATGGTCGTTCGGCCAGAGATACTCCCGGGAAAGGTTGACATATTCATGCATTGTGATAGTATTACTCCCGGTTCTACCACACAACAGAGAATGAAGAACGCATTTGCTCTTCTTCGCGAAATGCGTGAAGTGGCAGATTCCAGTTTGAAATGTTCGCCAGAAAACCTCATCCACCTGCTGAGTGACGCCGAAGAGGCATCCACAGCGCTGTTTCTGCTGGCGGTTGCCGATAAAGATGTTGAGATTATCTCGGATCTTTCAAAAGCGCTCAATGATGCCTATGCGGAACATATGGATAAGGCCCTTGATGTTCTTTTCCGCGATCATCCCCGCTACATGTATCATGTGGGCCGGCTATACGAGTTGATGATGGTATTACTTCGTTTTCGGGAGAGTTGGGGAAGCGAGGTAGAGGCGCGAAGGTTTCTTGCGTCACCGAAGTCGCGTCGCATGCGATATGTGCTTCTGCGGTATGCGCGGCACGAGGCGATCACGTTTGCTCGGCTTAACCGTTTACTTGGTCTTGATCCTGCTCACAACTGGAAAAATTTTGAGAAACAGCATTATAATCTGCGACTTCTTGCTCGCGTTGGATTTGGAACGGTTGGCATGCGGTATGTTGATGAGAGAACCGACGTGCGGTGCAGAAACTATATGCTTACGCGTGAGGGCGTAGATGCCATCCAAAGTGTTCCCCGGCCGGTGAGAAAGCGGCGGAGCATGGGCAGGAAGGTATAATTCAGTGATACCGCACTATGTGCGGTTTTTTTTTTATCTTGCGCGGATACATGCATGCAGAAAAAAATATGATGTTGCGTCACCTTTCATCAAAAATGTGATATGCTGGGGTGGTATGGGGCAACAGCATCTGATGAAGCGCGTTCTCGTTGTCGGCGGCTCCCAGGATCTCGTGGGTGCGGTGTATTTGGCGGGTATTTCGGCGCTTCGGTCGGGGGCCGGCTCTGTTGTGGTTGCGGCTCCGGAAAAAGTATGCTGGGCGATAAACGCGCTATCGCCTGACCTCATAACAATAAAATTACCGGGAAGATATCTTGGCGTTAGTCATCGCCGAACGATCATTCGGCAACTCAAAACGGCCGATATTCTTCTTATCGGGAATGGCGCTACGGTGCGCCCGGGGAGCGCGAAACTTATGCGGACGCTTATGCGGTGGCCCGGACAAAAAGTAGTTGATGCAGATGCGCTCAAGGCGCTCACGGCGAACGGTGTCGCTAACGCCATTCTCACGCCAAACGAGGGAGAATGGAACATTCTTCAAAAGAATAACTCGGTAAAAAAACTGCTTTCACACAACAACGTCATTATGAGAAAGGGCACACATGCGATACTCATGTCTCGCGGCAAGATAATTCATATGCGGCAGGCCAATCGCGGACTTCTGCGCGCCGGCACCGGCGATGTGCTCGCCGGATTATGCGCGGGTTTTCTTGCTGATGGACTTTCGCTTTTTCATGCGGCAAAGTCGGCCGCAGAGATGAGCGCGCGCATCGCCGATGTTCTTACAAAGCGGAAAGGGGGGTACTATTTTCTTGCAAGTGATATTGCGGATGAGTTGAAGAGGGTTTCTCATACCAAAGCGATCCGTACGTGATGCGATATACCATCTTTTTCGGCCTTTTTCCTTGTCGCGTATGCCATGAGCGGTATCAAGCCCGGACAGCGCTCTTCTTCCATATGCGGAAGAATGGTATAGTATGAAAAGACGTTATGCGTACCCGTAGGATCACCCCATGTTTCCATTGTGGAGGATAATGGCGGATGCTCGGTTACAAAAAGTACTATGAATATCTATACAAAAAGTTCTTTGGGCATGTGGATGGCGGCGATGTTTTTTGCCGGTGGTGCATTTTTTGCGAATGCACAAATGATGCAGGGGATGGGCGGAAGCGATATTGATTTGGGCGAGGTTCGCGAGCATACCGCCAAGGAAGAAAAGGAGGGCGGCGAGTTGTGGCAAAAACTGCAGGCAAAAGAGATCGTGTGCAGTGAGCTTACGGACGGCAATTTTGAGGCGATCGGGGAGTATCTCATGGGGCTGATGATGGGGGAATCGCATGCGGCAATGAACGCCATGATGATGCAAATGCATGGTGAGGAGGGCGAAGAGCAGATACACCTTGTTATGGGTAAACGGCTTTCCGGATGCGATACCTTCGCCGTATTTTCCGGTGAGAGCGCAGGATGGATGCCAATGCTGAATATGATGTCCGGCGGATGGTCTTCTTCTTCGGATCGCGGTTTTGATGGGCACATGTCGCGGTGGGGGGCCTTCGGTTCGTTTGGGCTTATATTCATGGTGTTGTGGTGGGTTATCATTATTGGAGTGGTGGTAGCGCTTCTCCAATGGCTTGTGCGACAAGCCCGCGGAAGCGCCCCATTCGGATCTCCGCTTGATATGGTAAAAGGACGCTATGCGAAAGGCGAGATCACAAAGGACGAATTTGATAGGATCAAGAAAGACATTCAGTAGTACTATTGGTAAGATCCTTTTTCCGCATGGACGCGCTAGCGCCGGTTCATAATAAAAGAGCGATCACTGTTCTTGTTGGAGCAATTATACTTGCAGCGCTTGCGGCCGGTGTGTTGCTCTTTTATTTTTGGGATCGCGATCAATTACAGATACACTCGGATGGACCCGAAGAAGCTAAGACGCTTGAGGCGCTTGAACCGCTCGGCAGTGATCCCATAGCGCTTCTTCGCGAGGCAGAAAAACGTCAAAAAGATGCGGACTACTATGTTGAATACGATGTCGCGGTAACGAACCCGGCCGCCGATGAACAGCATTCACGAATGCGGACTATTGAGAAAAAATGGCAGAACAATCTGCGCATTGACTCATATTTAGGTTCCGCACGCACTAACAGCATTATCAAGAATGACGACGGCATATTCGGATGCAACATCGCCGAAAACAGCAAAGAGTCCCCCTGCTATACACTTCCCACGGAAGATGCCGCACGCGATCCGGAACACGCGGTGGAACTTGGCAACGAGGTGTTCGGCGACCTCATTCGGCAGGGCGCGATAGAGCCCCATATGGTAGGCGGCAAGGAGGTGCGCGTCGGCGGTATGACCCGTGTGTGCGACGGGTTTGAGTACGCGCTGAAAGGTGAAGCGCTTGGTGAGGATGTTGTTGTGGCATTTTCCCGGCGCCTGCTTCCGGATGTTTCTTCGGAAGATATCACTGATGCAAAAAACGCGCTTGCAACCTTTTCTGTTGAAACATCGCTTTGCTTTGACCGCGAGACCGGCGTGTCGCTTCTTTCGGATACGAGCGCTACGATCGGCACAACTACCGAGCGGTACACCCGAACGGCAACCACATTTTTCCCGCGAGCCGAATTTTCCCACACGCTGACGTTAAAACCGCTTATTGAAAAAGATCCTACTGACAGCTATTTCCATGGAGAAAATCGGCTTGGTGCCAGTGCGACTGACGACGAATTTTTATATGTCGGCGGAAAAAGTGGTATGTTTAAACTAAAGGACGGAGAGATCATTTCACAGGAGAAGGTGCCGGGCGGGGTGGATGTTATCAAGATATTTCATGGGAAAATGTATGTTTCCAATAGCACCGGGGTGTATGCACATGAGGCGGATGGATGGAAGGAGAGTTTAAAAGTGTCGTATGCCGGTCATTTTAAGGTACTTCGTGATGAGTTATACGTTGCGACTTTTTACGGATCATATGTGCTTCGTAATGGTGCATGGGTTCAACCGCACGCGTCCTTTAAGGACTTGGAATGGATAGAATCATTGGCGGAGAAGGGAGGGTTTTTGTATGCGGTAAATAAAGATGGAGGACTCTATATACTTGATGGTGGGGAATGGCAACTGCTCCAGGAGGTCAATCCATACCGGGAGTCACAGCGTTTTCGGGAGCGTGGCGAGCGACTTTTTCTCTTAAGAAGCGGTGATCTGTTTGAACTGCGCGGGGGTGATATTGTGCCAATTTCTAAGTATTCGGATGGCGTCAGCGTGAACGATTTTGAGGTGTTTGATGGCAAGGTGTATATCGGTGGATATAGAGGAGTGTATGTTGCCGGGGAAGGTTTTATTTCCGATGAAAAGGCGACTGGTGAAGTAAGTGATCTTATTGTCTATCGCGGGTCACTGTATATGGCAGGGGAGACCGCCGTCTATCGTCTTGAACATGGTGTCTGGCGCGTGGTAGGGGATCCCTATTCTTTCACCCGGCCCGTGGGCTTGGTGGAACTTGCTGGGGCGCTCTACGGATTTGGGCCGGTAGGTGTTTCTCGTCTTGATGAGGATTCATGGACCTCCGTTGATCTCATGTCCGTATCAAATCTTCTTACGCATCGCGGGCGCCTCTATGCCGTATCATTTAATAAGGGGATGCTTCACGAGATCATCTCCATAGTGAATGAGCGTTCAGAAACATTCGCGCTTCCTGCTGGGGCAAAGATCATTACATTTCCGCAATGAAAAAAATCTTACTCTCATTAATTCTTATATGTGCGATCGGCGCGAATGTTGTAGCGCCCTTACCGGCTTTTTCTGCGGGCGGTTGTAGCTATTGCGGCAAGTTCTTTATTTTTAGCGATAGCAACCCCTATGGCGAGTGCCAGGCGCGGATGTTTGCTTGTTGGGATGCTGCCCCAGGCGAGATGGAATCGTGCATGTGCAAGGCCGAACATGACCTTAACGTAAAATATACCGCAGAATATCTTGTATTCCATGAACTGGTGTTCTGGATAGATCTTTTGACGAAATCGGCGGGGGTTTCATTTTTGGGAAAACCCGGACTTACTCCGCCCGGACTGCAGTTTTTAGATCCCAAGCGAAGGGAATACCTTTTAAGCAGGAATGCGCGTGCGCATGAGCAGGTGGGCGCGGTGTTTGGGGGATACCCGTCGCCAGCCACTGTTAAAGCGGTCGTGACCTTGTCGCGTCTTGCAGACGAGCGGACTCCCGCAGGCCAGCGTGCGGCAGAGTGGTTTATAGATAATCTTCCCGATGGGCACCCAAAGACCGGTATTAAGCTTCTTCTTGCCTGGAGAAAATATTGGAAAACGGTAGCTGTTCCCGAATAGTGTGCGCAATAGTAAACCCCCGAGAGAAACCTCGGGGGTTATGCGTATATATACGTCTGCGGCAAGACGCCGGCGCCTTATCGGCAAAAGCGTTTGGCGATTATATTGCTCGCTTTCTTGCCTGACCACGCGGCACCTCCGAACGTCGGAAATGATGTGGAATCCCCAGCAATGTAGATAGGGGAGGTCTGTATTTCCTGGTCCCACCAGAAACGAGTAAGCTCCAAGAGCTCCCCCGGAGACCTCTTGGGGATGGCGAGTGGCCATCGTGTAATGTGGACATCTCTCAGTTTATGCGGCATATCCGGAACGAAATGCGCCAAGTCCTTGATGACCGCTTGCGCGATGATATCGTCGGGCTCTTGCATGAGACGCTCGGCGCTATGGCTCATGAGATGCGTACCGAGAAGCTCTTGGGCGCCGATGGCCTTATGTTTTCCCGACTCAAGCGAGAAGGCGGCCGGACAGTTGTGGAAGAAGCACCTTTCTTCCGCCGGGATCATCGCCATTGCCGCGTTATTCAAATTCGGATCGCTTAGGCGAGAGGAGAGTAGCAGATTTATGACGATCGTTGACCAGTAGTGTGTGTTTTTAAGGAATAGTTTTTGGCGAACAGTCGGTGCGCTAATAATGCCTGCCGCTTCCGGCGGTGGGATAGTTACGATCACCGCGTCAAGCATGAGTGTTTCGTCGGCAGTTCGTACCAGCGCCTTACCCTCCGCCCCTATGCCGATCTCAAGCACGGGAGTATTGAGGCGTACGTCTCTGACGCATCTCAGGCCCGCCTCCGGGATTGACTGCGTTCCCCGGCGCATGATATGCCAGCGGTCGCGCCGAGCAAGATGCGAGATCATCCATGCGGCGTAGATCTCCGGGGCATACTGCATTGCATGAAAGAAAAGACCGTTAAAGACCGGTTCGGCAAGATACGCGGCACCCTCTTCCCCATAACTTCGCCGGAACCACCAGTCGGCAGATCCGTTGTCAAATTCATACCATGCAGTGTAGCGGTTCGGATCAAGTCCGCCTACGCGTTGCGCCATGTGGCGGTACGCATTTTCTACTTGTGAGCATGCACGAGGGCTTACAAGTTCCTCCGAGTAGACCGTTCCGGAGTTTTTTCGGTTGATTCGTCTGAATCTATCACCGCGAAACGTAGCGGTGTATGGCTCTATCTCTATCATGTCGTCTGCAATGCCCGTTTCTTTTATAAGCGGCATGACATCCTCATAATGGTCAAGGATGAACTGGCCGCCATGATCCTGGAAGAATGGAAGGGCGCCGTTCACAAGAGTTGAACGCGCCCGCCCTCCGCACTGCGGCTCTTTTTCAATGACGGTGACGACAAACCCCGCCTTTACAAGGTTGTGGGCGGCAACCGCCCCAGCCATCCCGGCCCCGACGATTCCAACATGGCCAATATGCATGTATGATTTTTTCAATGAAATATAGAAATACTATAACATATAGTGCAAAATAAAGCAATATTTATGCCGGTAAGTCGCCGTATGGCGAGCGGGATGGTGCATAATGCAAGATACATTCTGGACTCCATGAAGCCCTGAGCTTATGGAGTTTTTTAATCGAATCCACTCAAAATATACCGGCATCAAG